>NZ_JBVHEP010000038.1:0-64066 GCF_055562795.1 Streptomyces sp. NPDC016851 | reverse complement strand
GCTGGTGGTTGGGGGCGTGTGTGGTCCTTCGGCCCCGTCATCGCGGCGTCCTGGCGGGGGGGGGGGGGGGGGGGCGCGCCCGCCGCGGGGGCGGGGGGGGGCCCCCCGCCGCCGTTCGACGTCCGGGCCGCCTCGCGCGGGTGCCGCCCGCCCCGGGCCGTCGAGCGTCCTGTCGGCCCCCTCGAGCGTCCGGCCGGCGTCCTCCTCAAGGACGGAAACCGGTCACCTTCCGTCCGGTCCCGCGCCACCCGCCCCGGCGTCGCCTTTCGGTCGGTCCTGAAAACCGTGCGGACGCCCCCGCCCCGTTCGGCCCGCCGACCGCACCGGCCCCACCAGTGACGTCACCCCGGCGGGCCAGGCGCCTCGCCGTCCCGCCCCGACTCGCCGTCGGCCCGCTCGGTAAGAAAATCTTGTCCGAATCATTGACGCACCCTCAGCCCCTCCGTAACTTGTGCCAGCAAGCGCTTACTTGAAACGATTCATGCGAGCGGGACGATGTGCGGGGAGGGCCAACCGTGGTGAACGGCAGGAATGTTGAGAGACGTACGATTCTGAAGGCGGCCGGGGCCACGGCGGCCACGCTGGGGCTGGCCGCGACCACCGCCTGCGGTGGCGACGGAGGGACCTCCGCGGACGGGACGGTGACGATCCGTTACGCGTGGTGGGGTGCGGAGGACCGCGCCGAGCGCATCAACAAGACCATCGCGCTCTTCGAGAAGAAGTACCCGAAGATCAAGGTGAAAACGGACTTCCAGCCTTATCTCGACTTCTGGAAGAAGTTCAACACCCAGGCCTCCGGCGGAAATCCGCCGGACGTCTTCCAGAATGCCATCGGGTTCCTGCGCAAATACGACGCGAAGAACGTGCTGCTCGATCTCAGCGAGCAGGTCAAGGCCGGCAACCTCCGGATGGAGGGATTCCGCGCCGGACTGGAGAAGTTCGGCGAGATCGACGGCAAGCTCCTCGGAGTTCCGGTCGGTTCCAACTCGATGGCCCTGGTCATCGACAAGCCCGTCTTCACCCGGGCCGGTGTGAAGCCGGAGCAGGGCTGGACCTGGGACGACTTCGACGCGGCGATGAAGAAGATCCGCGACAAGACGGGCCGCGCCGGCGACAGCGGCATGTACGGCGTCATGTACCTCTACGACCCCTATCTGCGCCAGCAGGGCAAGGCGTTCTTCACCGAGGACGGACTCGGCTTCACCGAGGCCGATCTGACGGAGTGGTGGACGAAGGCCAAGAAGGGCGTCGAGCAGGGCGTCTACTCCGACCCCAAGAAGGTCGCGCAGATCAAGCCCAAGTCGGCGGTCGCGGCGGAGATCGCCGGCAGCGAGTTCACCTGGGACAACTTCACCGTCCGCTACACCTCCGAGGGCAAGAGCGAGTACGGCCTGGCGCCCATCCCGACGACGGACGGCAAGAAGACCGGCCAGTACCTCGGCTCCCTCATGCTGAGCGCCTCCAAGCGCACCCAGCACCCCAAGGAGGTCGCCCAGTTCATCGACTTCATGGTGCACGACCCCGAGGTCGCCAAGATCATGGGCTACGACCGGGGTGTGCCCGCGACGCAGGCCCAGTTCGACGCGTACAAGCCGACCGACCCGGTCAACAAGGCCATCGCCGAGTACGAGCAGTCCCTCGTCGAGGCGGGCGTCCTGGAGCCCATCACCCCGCACCCGGAGGGCGCCGACATCTGCGAGGCCGCGTTCCTGCGCATCTCCGAGGAGATGGCCCTGGGCAAGCGGTCGGTGGACGACGCCGTCAAGCAGTTCTTCACCGAGTCGAAGACGGCTCTCGGCAGCTGATGGGAACCACCGTGACACACGCCCCTGCGATGGAGGACCTGTCCCAGGACTCCGAGCCGCGGCACGGTCCGGTGAAGCCCGTGCGCCCCGCCGCCCTCAAGCGGCGGCGGCGCCGGGAGAACCTGGCCGGCTATCTCTTCATGTCTCCCTGGATCGCCGGGTTCCTGCTGCTCACCGCGGGCCCGATGGTCGCCTCGCTCTACTTCGCGTTCACCGACTACAACCTGTTCGACGCCCCCAAGTGGATCGGCCTCGACAACTTCTCCGAGATGTTCGGCGATCCCCGCTGGCGCCACTCGGTGCAGGTGACGCTCTGGTACGTCGTCGTCGGAACGCCGCTCAAGCTGCTCGCGGCCCTCGGTGTGGCCCTGCTCCTCGCGCAGAAGCGGCGCGGACAGGCCTTCTACCGGGCCGCCTTCTACGCGCCGTCGCTGATCGGCGCGAGCGTCTCCGTGGCGATCGTGTGGAAGGCGATCTTCTCGGACGACGCGATCGTGGACCGTACGCAGAAGATCTTCGGGATCGACGTCGGCGGCTGGACCGGCGACCCCGACATGATCATCTACAGCCTGGTGGCGCTCACCGTCTGGCAGTTCGGCGCCCCCATGGTCATCTTCCTGGCCGGCCTCAAGCAGGTGCCGCGCGAGCTGTACGAGGCGGCCGAGGTCGACGGGGCGGGCAAGCTGCGGCGGTTCTGGAACATCACGCTGCCGATGATCTCCCCGGTGCTCTTCTTCAACGTCCTGCTGGAGACGATCCACTCCTTCCAGATCTTCAGCTCGGCGTACATCGTCGGCGGCGGCGCCGGAGGCAACGCCTGCGGCCCGGCCGACGGCTCGATGGTCTACACCTGCTACCTCTACGTCCAGGGCTTCGAGAACAGCCGGATGGGTCTGGCCTCCGCCATGGCCTGGATGCTGCTGGTCGCGGTCGCCCTGGTGACGGCGGTGCTGTTCTGGTCCCAGAAGCGCTGGGTGCACTACGAGGAGGGCGCCCGATGAGCGCGCAGGCCACCGACATCACTCCGGCCCCCTCGACGCGAGCGGGCGGACTGCGGCACAAACTGCCCGGATCCCTCGCCTGGCACATCGGCTCCCTGCTGGTCCTGGCGGTGATCCTCTACCCGGTGATCTGGGTCATCGGCGGCTCCTTCAAGAAGAGCGAGGACATCGTCGGCAGCCTGGACCTCTTCCCGGGCGACCCGATCATCTCCAACTACACCAGCCTCGCCGACGGCATCGCCGACATCTCGATCTCCACCTTCTTCTACAACTCGCTCTTCCTCGGCGTCGGTTCGGTGATCGGGATCCTGGCGTCCTGCTCGCTGACGGCCTACGCCTTCGCGAGGATCAGGTTCGCGGGCCGCAATCTGCTGTTCACGCTGATGATCGGCACCCTCCTGCTGCCGTACCACGTGCTGCTGATCCCGCAGTACGTGCTGTTCCGCAACATGGAGATGATCAACACCTACACACCGCTGCTGCTCGGCAAGTACCTGGCAACCGAGGCGTTCTTCGTCTTCCTGATGGTGCAGTTCATGCGCAACATGCCCAAGGAGCTCGACGAGGCGGCCCGGCTGGACGGCTGCGGGCACTTCCGCATCTACTGGTCGATCATGCTGCCGCTGTGCCGGCCGGCCCTGATCACCAGCGCGATCTTCACGTTCATCAACTCCTGGAACGACTTCATGGGCCCGCTGATCTACCTCAACGAGCCCGACAAGTACACGGTCTCGCTCGGCCTGAAGATGTTCGTGGACCAAGACGCCGTGGCCAACTACGGCGGCATGATCGCCATGTCGCTGGTCGCGCTGCTGCCGGTGCTCGCCTTCTTCCTGGCCTTCCAGCGCTATCTGATCGACGGCATGGCCACGTCCGGTCTGAAGGGCTGAGGTGAGCATGGCCGGGACCCGGGTGAAAGCACGGGGCGAGTCGCTGCTCGCCGAGCGGTTCGCGGTGTTCGCCGAGTGCCTGCTGACCGGTGTGTGGATCGCGGTGGCCTCGCTCGGGGTCGTCACGTATCCCGCCGCCTTCGCCGCGGGTGCGCGGCACCTGCGGCGCCGTACCGCCCACGAGGGCGGTGGCCGACGGGAGTTCGTCGCGGACTTCCGCGCCGCCGTGCGCGGCGGGTGGCTCGCGGGGCTCGCCGGGTGGGCGGCCCTGGCCGCGGTCTGGGTGGACGTCCAGGCGGTCCGTGCGGGCATTCCCGGCGGGCAACTGGTCGGGGCCATCGGTGTGGGCGCGCTGATCGGCCTGGTCGTGGCCGGGCTGCGGGCGGCGGCGGTCTGGGAGCCGGGGGCCCGCTGGCGGACGCTGCTGGCGGCGGCCTGGCGCCGGACGGTGCTCGACCCGGCCGGGTCCTTCCTGATCATCGGCGGACTGGCCGTGGTGGTCGTGTCCGCCTGGTTCTCCGCGCCGCTGGCGGTCCCCGTCCTCGGGGCCGTCGCGGCGGCGGCCGTGGCCGTGGAGGAGCGGTACCGGCGCCGCTGAGCGGCGGTTCCTCCCCTGCCGGGCCGGCGCCCCGGGCGCCGCGCCTCTCTCTGTCATGCCCCTGATCAGCGCACGGATTGCTTCCCGCACGAATCGCTTCCCGCATGGACGAGGAAAGGCAGCAACGCCATGTCTCCCATCCCCCGCAGGTCCCTTCTGAAGGCGGCCGCCGTCGCCGGAGCCGCCGCCCAGTTCAGCTGGGCACTGGGGACGCAGAACGCGCAGGCCGTCCCCGGAGCCGAGCCCGCCGACGCCGACCCGGTGACCCTCGACTGGCTGGAGGACGGAGGCCTCGGTGCGGCCCCCGGCTCCACCGTCGGCGTCCCCTGGCCGAAGGGCGCCTACCAGAAGGACCAGACGTTCGCGCTGACGGACGCGGACGGCAAGGCCGTACCCGTGCAGTCCTGGCCGATCGCCTACTGGCCCGACGGCTCCCTCAAGTGGACCGCCCACGCGGTCGGTTCGGGCGACGGCAAGCTCACCCTCACCACCGGGACGCCCGCCGCACCGGAGAAGAAGGTCACCGTCGACAAGAGCGGCGGCACCATCGACGTCTCCACCGGCGTCATCACCGCCAGGATCGGCAAGTCCGGCTCCACGATCGTCAAGTCGGTCAGGCGGGGCTCGACGGAGATCGCGAAGAACGGCCGGCTCGTGCTGATCCGCCAGCCCGAGATCGAGGACGAGGACCAGGGCGCGGTCAGGACCGAGCGCTTCGACGGCGCCGTCGACAAGGTCACCGTCGAGCAGGAGGGCCCGGTCCGCGCGGTCGTCCGCATCGACGGCAAGCACCGCAAGGGCAGCCGCGGCTGGCTGCCCTTCTCCATCAGGCTCTACTTCTACGCGGGCGCCGACTCCTTCCGCATGGTGCACACCATCACCTACGACGGGAAGCAGGAGCCCGGCAAGGCGAGCGGCGACTTCGTCCGCGGCCTCGGCGTCCGCTTCAGCGTGCCGATGCGCGACGAGTCCTACGACCGTCACATCCGCATCGGCGGCGAGGGCACCGGTCTGCTGCGCGAGGCCGTCAAGGGCATCACCGGCCTGCGCCGCGACCCGGGCGCGGCCGTGCAGGCGGCGCAGTACGAGGGCAAGAAGCTGCCCGACCCGGCCACCTGGGACCAGCGGGTCACAACGCGGCTCCAGTACATCCCCGAGTGGGGCGACTACACCCTCTCCCAGCTGTCCGCCGACGGCTTCACCGTGCGCAAGCGCACCAAGAAGGGCCACGGCTGGGTCGCGGCGGGCGGCGGCCGGCGCGCCTCCGGCTTCGGGTACGTCGGCGGGGTGAGCGGCGGATTCTCCTTCGGCCTGCGCGACTTCTGGGAGAAGTTCCCCGCCCAGCTCGACATCCGGGACGCCCACACCGACGAGGCCGAGGTCACCCTCTGGCTCTGGTCGCCCGAGGCCCAGCCCATGGACATGCGCTTCTACCACGACGGCATGGGCCAGGACACCTTCCCCGAGCAGATCGAGGGCCTCAACATCACCTACGAGGACTACGAGCCCGAGTTCGGCACCCCGTACGGCATCGCCCGCACCTCCGAACTGCTCTTCTGGGCCAACGAGTCCACCCCGAGCGCCGAGAAGCTCGCCGAGCAGGTCGAGGCCGTCCGGGTCCTGCCGCAGCTCGCCGCCCCGCCCAAGCAGCTGATCAAGGCGGGCGTCTTCGGCAAGGGCCTGTACGCCGAACCCGACCGATCCACCCCCGCCAAGGCCAAGATCGAGGACCACCTCGACTTCCTCTTCACCTACTACAAGGACCAGGTGGAGATGCGCCGGTGGTACGGCTTCTGGGACTACGGCGACATCATGCACACCTACGACACCGTCCGGCACCAGTGGCGCTACGACGTCGGCGGCTACGCCTGGGACAACTCCGAGCTGTCGCCGGACCTGTGGCTCTGGTACGCGTACCTGAGAAGCGGCCGCTCGGACATCTTCCGCTTCGCCGAGGCCATGACCCGGCACACCGGCGAGGTCGACGTCTACCACCTCGGCAAGTGGGCCGGCCTCGGTACCCGGCACGGCGTGCAGCACTTCGCCGACAGCGCCAAGCAGCAGCGCATCGCCAACACCACGTACCGGCGCTACTACTACTTCCTCACGGCGGACGAACGCGTCGGCGACCTCATGCACGCCAACGTCGACTCCGACGAGACGTTCCTCGCCCTCGACCCGCTCCGCAAGATCCGCACCGAGCCGTACACGCCCGACCGGCACGCCCTGTCGATCGGCTTCGGCACCGACTGGAGCGGCCTGGTCTCGGCGTGGCTGACGGAGTGGGAGCGCAAGGGCCCCAAGTGGGAGAAGGCCAAGGCGCGCGTGCTGTCCACGATGGAGACGATCGCCGCCCAGCCCAACGGTTTCGTGCAGGGCAGCGGCCTGTACGACCTGGACACCGGCAGGTTCGCCGTCGCCGACAAGCCCAAGGTGGAGGTCTCGCACCTGTCGGCCGTCTTCGGCCTCAACGAGCTGTGCGCCGAGCTCATCGACCTCGTCGACGTGCCGAAGTTCAAGGAGGCGTACCTCGACTACTGCCGCTACTTCAACGCCACCAAGGCCGAGCAGGCGGCCCGCTACGGCAGCAACTTCGGCTCCCTGATCCTCTTCCAGGGCCACTCGCGCCTCGACGCCTACGCCGCCGTCCAGTCCGGCGACGAGAAGCTCGCCAAGCGCGCGTGGGACAAGTTCTACAACTCCGACGGCTACAAGGAGTCGGCCCCCTGGAAGACCGAGAAGCTCAGCGGCCCGCTCACGCTGGTGCCGGGCAGCGAGGCGCCCTGGGTGTCCACGAACGACACCTCGCTGTACGGCCTCGCCGCGATCGAGAACCTGGCGCTGCTGGGGGACAGGATGCCGTAACCGGCGGTCAGTTCATCCGCCCCAGCACGTCCCGCACCCGCCGGACGTCCCGGATCCGCTGCTCGTACGTCGCCCCGAGTGCGAGCAGCAGGAGTCCGGCGAGGGCGGGAGGCGCCCAGCGGGGCAGTGCGCCGGTCACCTGCACGACGTACGGGGCGAGTTCGTGCAGCGTGACCAGGGCGAGCACCGAGCCGCCCAGCACCAGCGGCGCCTGGAGGTGGTGCCGGGCACCCAGCAGGGTGACCAGCAGGGCCGCCGCGCCCAGCAGCAACGGCCGCGTCCACTGCGGGTCGCCCCAGGCCGCGACGAGGCTCGGCAGGAGCGTGGCGGCGAGTCCGGGGCCGTAGGCCGTCCAGGAGGACGCCTGCGGGTCGCGGCGCCTGCGCAGGGCGCCGACGAGCAGCGCCGGAACGGTCACCGGGAGCGTGTACGCCTCGGGTGCGCCGACCTCCCACGCGGCCAGGCGTACCCAGGCGGCCAGCACGAACAGGGCGGTGGCCGCGTAGCCGGCGGGACGGCGGTCCGGACGCAGTGCCGTACCCGCGGTGATGACGCCGCACAACGCCAGCACGAGGGCGAGCAGCGGCGGATCGGCGACCGCGAGGCCCACGGCCAGCAGCCCGGCGGCGGCCCCCACCGCCTCGACCGGCACCGTCGCCCGCCACGCGGCCAGACGCGGCGCGAGCAGGGCGGCGGCCACCGGAACGGCCAGGACCAGCAGGGCGGTCCGGGCCGGCGGCCAGTCCACCGCGGCACCCGTCGCCGAGGCGAGGGCGGCGGCGTACACCAGGGCGGCCGGAGTCGTGAAGGGGGCGACGTCAGACCGCCACGAGGCCGCAGCGAGCAGCGCCGTCAGCAGGGACAGCACCACGAGTGTCGCGGTCTGGGAGGCGAGGGAGACCAGCGTGAGATCGACGGCCGTGACCAGGGCCAGGACGAGGGCGGTGACCCGCGCACCGGACGCCGTGGTCCGTCCCAGGTACAGCGCGGCCGCCGTCATGACTCCCAGGACCGGCAGCCCCGCGAGGTAGGGAACCGCGAGGATCGCCGGAAGCAGCAGCGCCGCGGTCCACAGCAGACCCAGCGCACCGAGCCGGGCACGCGGGCGCCACCGCTCCGCACGGACCACCGAGGCGAGTACGGCAGCGACCGCCAGCAGGACGACGGGAGCCGCCACCGCGTCCGACGGCCACGGCGCCTCGACGGCGATCGCCGCACGGGCGTCCGACGGCGCACCGCTCCACACCCGGCCCAGCCAGCCGGTCGGCCCCATCACCACCAGCGCGACGACGGGCAGCGCCCACAGCAGAGCCAGCGCCTGTACGACGGCGGAGGCCCAGGCGAGACCGTGCCGCACCGCGTCCGGCAGCAGCCGCCCGGCCCGAAGCCCCGCCAACAGGGCGATGCCCAAGGCCAGATGAACCAGCACCACCCACTGGCCCGGCACCGCGAAGCGAGCCACTCCGCCGAGCGCACCCACGGTGAGCAGCCCCGAGGCCGCCGCGAGACCGAGGGCGTGCCGTACGCCCGAACCCGAGACCCGCCAGGCGGCACCCAGCGCGATCGCCGCCGCGAGCAGGAGCAGCCCCCCGGCCCGGGCGGCAGCGCCCGGGCCGCCGGCCGTCACGGACAGCCAGCCGGCTACCAGGACGCCGCAGCCGCCCGTGCCGTACGCACCGACGACCGCGCAGATCCGTACGGAAACAGAGGTCACCCGCAGCGCCGCCACCGTGTCGAGACCGGCCGTCACCAGTAGCGCGGCGCTGATCGCGTACGGGTCGGCGCCGGCGGACAGGGCCCACAGCAACAGCGGGAACTGAGCCGCCGCCAGGGCGCAGGGCAGGGGCAGCCGCAGCGCGGCCGTGGTCGGCAGCAGACCGTACGCCGACCAGAGCCCCGCCAGCACCGCAGTCGCGGCGGCCGCGTACCCCGTCCCGTCGGTCCCGGCGAGAGCGGCCTCGTGCAGGGCGTAGGCGTCCAGGACGGTCAGCGCGAGGCCCAGCCCCGCCACGGACTCGGCCGTCGAGCGCAGCCCCCGCTTCAGCAGGAGCGCCGGCCCGGCGAGCGCGGCCAGCGTGACCGCGCCGAGCACCAGCGCCCGCCCGGTGATGCCCATCTGACCCCAGCTGACCAGGGTGAACACCGCCGCCGCGAGTGTGAGCAGCACACCGCCGAGCACCAGCAGCACGTTCTGCACGCTGGGCGCGGCGGCTTCCGGGCGGGACCACGCGACGGGTGGCGGCTGCGTCCGCGCCTGGGCCCAGGCCTGCTGCGGTTGTTGCCGTGCCTGGTGCAGGGTCGCGACCAGCCAGGCGCGACGGGTCAGCAACTGGGCCCGGCGGGCGTCCAGTTGCCGGAGTTCGGCGTCGAGGAGCCGCAGTTCCTCGGCCGGGGGCGGAAGGTGGTTCATGACCGGCAGTGTGGTCCGCGTCACCGCGGCACGGCATGAGTGCGGGTACTCACGCGCGTACTCAGACAGCCCGCCCCGTACGTGGGCAGACTGCGGTCATGGACTGGAACCACTACCGTTTCCGCACTCTGTGGACCCTGCCCGCACCGCCCGCTCCCGTGTACGAGGCACTGGAGCGCGCCGAGGACTACCCCCGGTGGTGGCGCCAGGTCCGGGAGGTGACCCGGCTCGACGACACCACGGGGGTGGTCCGGATCCGCTCCGCCCTGCCGTACGACATGACCTTCACGGCGCGGGAGGTGCGACGCGACCCCGCGTCCGGCGTGCTGGAGATCGCCCTGTCAGGCGACATGGAGGGCTGGGCGCGCTGGACGGTCACCCCGGACGGGGCGGGGACTCTCGTGCGGTACGACCAGGTCGTCGACGTCCGCAAGCCGCTGCTGCGGCGCCTCGCCGTGCCGTGCCGCCCTGCCTTCCGGGCCAATCACCGGCTGATGATGCGCACGGGAGCGCGCGGACTGGCCAGGCACCTCCAAGCGGTTTGAAGGAAGCGTGCCGGGACCTGTATTGTTCAGTGCGTTCCCGGGCGATTAGCTCAGTGGGAGAGCGCTTCGTTCACACCGAAGAGGTCACTGGTTCGAACCCAGTATCGCCCACCGGAAACAGCCGGTCCGTCGCAGACGGACCGGTTTTTTCATGCCCCGCGCAGGTGTCCTGCCCAGGTGCTCAGGCCGCCGCCGGCAGATCCGGACGCAGCGGCCAGGCCGGGTCGACCGATTCCTCCACGCCGCTGTGCGCGAACCACGCCTGGAGCCCCCGGGCCTGCGCCGCGTGCCACACCGCCTGCAGCGTGTGCAGCTCACCGGGGGCCAGGCGCTCCAGCCGTGACGCGAAACGCCGGCCCACCGCCCGGGTGACCTCCAGCGCCGCCACGGCGTCGGCCGCCGCGTCGTGCGCGCCCTCCAGGGCGACGCCGTAGTGCGCGCACAGATCGGTCAGGGTGCGGCGGCCCTTGCGGTAGCGGTCCAGGTGCTTGTCCAGGACCCTCGGGTCGAGCACGCACAGCGGCGCCGACTCGAACCAGCGGCTCAGGGCCGAGGCGCGATGACGGCGCAACTCCCGGTCGAACAACGTCAGATCGAACGGCGCGTTCATCACCACGACCGGGCGGCCGACCTGCGCCTGCTCGGCGAGCGCCTCAGCTATCTCGAACATCACCGGCGCCGGCCACCGGCCGTTGCGCTGAAGGTGTTCCTCCGTCAGCCCGTGCACCGCCGTCGCCTCGGCGGGCACCGGCACGCCCGGGTTCACCAGCCAGCGGCTGACCCGCGGTCGGATGCCCGGGGCGTCCTGGACGACGACGGCGGCCGACACGATGCGGTCGGTCTCGACGTCCACGCCCGTCGTCTCCGTGTCGAAGGCGGCCAGCGGCCCTTCATACCAGCACGTCGTCATAGCCACACAACCCCTCGTTCACCCTCGGCAGTTGACGCACCGTCCGCTGCCCGATCCGGTGATACCCGCCCTGTTTGCGCCGTACGCCGGAAGGAGAAAACAGGAGTAAGGGTCCGCGCAGTTCAGCGGCCCGCAGCGGGGACTCACTTGTTCTGGAAGGCTGTTGGCCATGGCCATAGCGCAGCCCGAACGGGGCGGGCTGCTGCCCGAGCGCACGGCCCCCTCACGCGGCACTCTCGCCACCACCGCCTGCATGGAGACACTCCAGGTCGGCTATCTGCACGCCGTCGCGGCGGCCGCCGGCTGCTCGCTCTCCCAGCCGTTCCCCGACAACGGCATCGACTGGCACGTCAGCCACAGCGCCCCCGGGCACACCGTCGACGACGAGGTGACCATCAAGGTGCAGCTCAAGGCCACGTACCAGGTGCCGCCCGACCCGCCGGGCCGCACCTTCGCCTTCACGCTCGACAACGACCACCTGGCGAAGCTCGCCCGCACACCCGTGTCGGTGCACAAGATCCTGGTGGTGATGCTGGTGCCGCGCTCCCAGGACGACTGGCTGCGCGCCGGCCACGACCGGCTCGACCTCAGGCACTGCTGCTACTGGACCAACCTCGCCGGCCAGCCGATCACCGGCCGCCGCCGCACCACCGTGCGGATACCGACTTCACGCATCTTCGACGACCGGGCGCTGTGCGAGATCATGACGCGGGTCGGGACGGGAGGGAAACCGTGACGCACCGCCCGACCGAGGAGCCACTCAGGCCCGTGCGGCCCCACCCCGTCGACAGCGCCTTCGGCGGCGCTCCGCCCGAGCCCGCGGACGTCGACCCGGCCGTGCTCGGCGCCCTGCTCCGCCGGCACGGCTGGCGGCGGCGCGGCGGCGCCCCGGGCCGCTACGGCCGCTGGACCCCGCCCGGCCCCGGCGGCAACGGCACCAGCCTCCTCGTACCCGAGAGCCGCGCCTTCCCCGACAGCGACGACCTGCTCGCCGAGGCCTTGCTCGCCCTGTCCCGCAGCGCCTCGCCCTCCGCCCGCGAGGTCCTCGTCTCCCTCGCCGTCCCCAGCGACGAGATCCGCTGGTGGCACGACGTGCCCGCCGGGCCCGCCGGAGCGGCGCCCTGGACCGTCGAGGACCGGCTGCGCACCGCCGCCCGCCGGATGCTGCTCGCGGCGGCGCTCGCCACCCGCGCCCGGGCCGGCTACCACGGCGCCCGGCACCGGCGCTCCGCCGAGACCTTGCTGGACCACGTCCTCGTCGGCTCCGCGACGCACGGCCGGCTCACCGCCTTCGTGCCCGTCGCGGGCGGCCGCCCTCTCACCGTCCGCCTCCACCAGGCCCTGTACGCCGCCCGTGAGGCCATCGACTACCAGCGCGCCACCGGCGGCATGGACGCCTTCGACGCCGCGGTCGAGGCAGGGGTGAGCCACGAACTCACCGAGGCCCTCATCGCCCTGGTCCGGGGCACGGAGGGCGCCCGGATCGCCGTCGAGTGGGCCCCGGCCGCCGGCGTGCCCGAGGGCTGCGCGCCCTCCGCCGAGCCCGTCGAGTTCTCACCCGGCGACCTGCCCGTGCTGCGCGAGGCGGGCGCCCGCTACCTGCGCGAGGAACCCGCCGTACCGGTGCGGATCACCGGAGCCGTGACACGGATGCGCAGGTCGGGGCCGCGCGGCGAGGGCACCGTACGGCTGCGGGTGCTGGCCGGGGCCGACGTACCGAACGTCCGCGTCACCCTCGACGAGGAGGGGTACCGCATCGCCGGGCACGCCCACCTGGTCGGGCTGCCGGTGCGGGTCCAGGGCCGGCTGGAGAGCCGGGGCGGCTTCCGGCGCCTGACCGGCGCCCACGGCGTCGTACCGGTGCAGGTCGACGACGCCGAGCGGGACCGCCTGATGAAGGCGCTGCAGGAGAACGCCGGGATGGCGGCCTTCTTCGAGGAGGCCTGCGGAGGGGACTGCGGGGACTGATTTCGCGGTCGGAGGCCCGGGGTCGGTACGATCCATACTCGTGCGCGCGCTCCGGTATGGCGCCGCGACCCCACCTTCAGTCAGGAGAGACCGGTGTCAGACGTCCGTGTGATCATCCAGCGCGATTCCGAGCGGGAAGAACGCGTGGTGACGACGGGCACTACGGCCGCCGAGCTCTTCGCCGGCGAGCGCTCGATCGTCGCCGCACGCGTCGGCGGCGAGCTCAGGGACCTGTCGTACGCCCTGTCCGAGGGCGACGAGGTCGAGGGCGTCGAGATCTCCTCCGAGGACGGCCTGAACATCCTGCGCCACTCCACCGCGCACGTCATGGCGCAGGCCGTGCAGGAGCTCTTCCCCGAGGCCAAGCTCGGCATCGGCCCGCCCGTCAAGGACGGCTTCTACTACGACTTCGACGTCGAGAAGCCGTTCACGCCCGAGGATCTCAAGGCCATCGAGAAGAAGATGCAGGAGATCCAGAAGCGGGGGCAGAAGTTCGCCCGCCGCGTGGTCACCGACGAGGCCGCCCGCGAGGAGCTGGCCGGTGAGCCCTACAAGCTGGAGCTGATCGGCCTCAAGGGCTCCGCCTCCAGCGACGACGGCGCGGACGTCGAGGTCGGCGCCGGCGAGCTGACGATCTACGACAACCTGGACGCCAAGACCGGCGAGCTGTGCTGGAAGGACCTCTGCCGCGGTCCCCACCTGCCGTCGACCCGCGCGATCCCGGCGTTCAAGCTGATGCGCAACGCGGCCGCCTACTGGCGCGGCAGCGAGAAGAACCCCATGCTCCAGCGCATCTACGGCACCGCCTGGCCGACCAAGGACGAGCTGAAGGCGCACCTGGAGTTCCTCGCCGAGGCCGAGAAGCGCGACCACCGCAAGCTCGGCAGCGAGCTCGACCTGTTCTCCGTCCCGGAGCAGATCGGCTCCGGCCTCGCCGTCTTCCACCCCAAGGGCGGCATCATCCGCCGGGTCATGGAGGACTACTCGCGCAAGCGGCACGAGGAGGCGGGCTACGAGTTCGTCTACACCCCGCACGCGACGAAGGGGAAGCTCTTCGAGACCTCGGGCCACCTGGACTGGTACGCCGACGGCATGTACCCGCCCATGCAGCTCGACGAGGGCGTGGACTACTACCTCAAGCCCATGAACTGCCCGATGCACAACCTGATCTTCGACGCGCGCGGGCGTTCCTACCGTGAACTGCCCCTGCGCATGTTCGAGTTCGGGACGGTGTACCGGTACGAGAAGTCGGGCGTCGTGCACGGCCTGACCCGGGCCCGCGGCTTCACCCAGGACGACGCGCACATCTACTGCACGCGCGAGCAGATGTCGGAGGAGCTCGACAAGCTGCTCACCTTCGTGCTGGAGCTGCTGCGCGACTACGGCCTGACCGACTTCTACCTGGAGCTGTCCACCAAGGACCCGGAGAAGTTCGTCGGCTCGGACGAGGCCTGGGAAGAGGCCACGGAGACCCTGCGCCAGGTGGCGGAGAAGCAGGGGCTGCCCCTCGTGCCCGACCCGGGCGGCGCCGCCTTCTACGGCCCGAAGATCTCCGTGCAGACCAAGGACGCCATCGGCCGCACCTGGCAGATGTCGACCATCCAGCTCGACTTCAACTTGCCCGAGCGCTTCGACCTGGAGTACACGGCCGCGGACGGCTCCAAGACCCGCCCGGTCATGATCCACCGCGCGCTGTTCGGCTCGATCGAGCGCTTCTTCGCGGTGCTCCTGGAGCACTACGCGGGCGCCTTCCCGGCGTGGCTGGCCCCGGTCCAGGCGGTCGGCATCCCGATCGGCGACGCGCACGTCGAGTACCTGGAGAAGTTCGCGGCGGCGGCCAGGAAGCAGGGCCTGCGCGTCGAGGTCGACTCCTCCTCGGACCGGATGCAGAAGAAGATCCGCAACGCCCAGAAGCAGAAGGTGCCCTTCATGGTCATCGCGGGCGACGAGGACATGTCCCACGGGTCCGTGTCCTTCCGCTACCGCGACGGCTCCCAGGAGAACGGCATCCCGTTCGACGAGGCCATCGCGAAGATCCTCAAGGTCGTCGAGGAGCGCGCCCAGGTCTGACCGCAGGGCGCGACCACGCCCTGGCCGAACCGCGTACGGGCCCCCGGGAGATCCCGGGGGCCTTTGCCGTACCCCCAGCTCCACGCCATATGCTGCACTGCATGACGAGTGAGCCGGAGCAGCAGCTGGGAGTGGGGACGCAGGACGCGTTCCAGCGTCTGTGGACGCCCCACCGGATGGCCTACATCCAGGGTGAGAACAAGCCGAGCGGCCCGGGCGCCGGCGACGGCTGCCCCTTCTGCTCGATCCCGGCCAAGTCCGACGAGGACGGGCTGGTCGTCAGGCGCGGCGAGCAGGTCTACGCGGTGCTCAATCTGTACCCGTACAACGGCGGGCACCTGATGACCGTGCCCTACCGGCACGTCGCCGACTACACCGACCTGACGGCGGGGGAGACCGCCGAACTCGGCGAGCTCACGAAGCAGGCGATGACGGCCCTGCGCACGGCCTCCGGCGCCCACGGCTTCAACATCGGCATGAACCAGGGCTCGGTCGCCGGCGCGGGCATCGCGGCGCACCTGCACCAGCACATCGTGCCGAGGTGGGGCGGCGACACGAACTTCATGCCGGTGGTGGGGCATACGCGGGTACTGCCGCAGCTGCTGGCGGACACGAGGAAGATGCTGGCGGAGGCCTGGCCGGTCTGAGTTCCCGGCTGCTGGGGCGCTGAGCCTGCGGGCGGTCGTGCCGCTAGGGCGATGAGGGGCACGGTGGGCCCTCGTCGAAAGACGTCGGCCGGCAGGACCGCGGTGACCGCGGCGCGCTCCTGCCGATGCGCCGCGGTCAGTGGTCGAGGGTCAGCGGTCGATGGTGGCCATGTTCGCCTCGTCGTGGCGCTCGCCCGCGGCCGGCGTGAGGTTGTTCAGGCGGTCGAGCTGAGCGGCGCTGAGTTCGACGCCGTCGGCGGCGGTGTTCTCTTCGACGCGCGAGACCCGCCGGGTTCCGGGGATGGGGGCGATGTCGTCGCCGCGGGTCAGCAGCCATGCCAGCGCGGTCTGGGCCGGGGTGGCTCCGATCTCGGCTCCGATGGCCCGCACCTCGTCGACGATGTGCAGGTTGCGCTGGAAGTTCTCGCCGGTGAACCGCGGGTTGGTCTTGCGCCAGTCGTCGTCGGTGAAGTCGTCGACGGTGCGGATCTGCCCGGTCAGCAGGCCGTGGCCGAGCGGCGAGTAGGGAACGAACCCGATACCGAGCTCGCGCAGCAGCGGGAGGATCTCGGCCTCGACGTCACGGGTCCACAGCGAGTACTCGGTCTGCAGCGCGGCCACCGGATGCACGGCGTGGGCCCGGCGGATCGTCTCGGGCCCGGCCTCCGACAGTCCGATGTGGCGGACCTTGCCCTCGGCGACCAGATCGGCCAGCGCGCCGACGGTCTCCTCGATGGGCGTGTTCGGGTCGACGCGGTGCTGGTAGTACAGGTCGATGTGGTCGGTGCCGAGCCGCTTGAGCGAGCCTTCGACCGCTGTCTTCACGTTGGCGGGACTGCTGTCGATGATGCCGGGGCCGTCGCCGGCGTGGGAGACGAGACCGAACTTCGTCGCCACGACGACCTGGTCGCGCCGGCCCTTGATGGCCCTGCCGACGAGTTCCTCGCTGTGGAAGGGGCCGTAGATCTCGGCGGTGTCGATGTGGGTGACCCCGAGGTCCAGGGCCCGGTGGACGGTGCGGATGGACTCGGCGTCATCGAGTCCTCCGCCCGTGGTGTAGACGCCTGCCATGGTCATGGCTCCCAGACCGATGCGCGAGACATCGAGCCCGCCCAGTGATACGTGCTTCATGAGGTACTCCTTGTCGTGACGGCCGTCAGGCCTTGGTGCCGGCCGTGTCAGTGGTCGTGAGCGGCGGGCTCCAGAACGAGGACCGGGATCTCGCGGTCCGTCTTCCTCTGGTACTCGGCGTAGTCCGGGAACGCCTCGACGGCTCGGGCCCACCAGAGGGCCTTCTCGTCCCCGGTCACCTCGCGGGCCAGCATGTCCTGGCGTACCGGGCCGTCCTGAAGCTCGACTCGAGGGTCGGCCACCGCGTTGTGGTACCAGACGGGGTGGCTGGGGGCTCCCGCCATGGAGGCGACCACGGCATACGAGCCGTCGTGCTCCACCCGCATGACCGGGGTCTTGCGGATCTTGCCGGTCTTCGCGCCCAGGGTGGTCAGGATGACGACGGGCAGGTCCCGTACCCTCTCGTCTTCCTCGCGTGCGACGAGGACGCTCAGCGTCGTTCCTTCGGTGCCGCCGGAACTCTCGTACAGCTCCACCTGGTCACGCACGAACTGTGCCTTGCTCGGCTCGTACTCGCCTTTGAGCGGCATGTCGTCCCTCTCAGGCGTGGGTGTCGTCGTAGGCGAGGCTGCCGCCCAGCTCGCGGGAGGCCTCGGCCTGGGCGAGGAGTTCCTTCGCCTTGGCCTCGACGGCGTCGATGGCGTCCGCTCCGGCGACGAAGCGGTGCGGGGGCTTGTCCTGCCGGGCGATGGTGAGCAGGGCACGGGCGAGCTTGGCGGGGTCGCCGGGCTGCCGGCCGTTCATGCTCTTCATGCCCTCGATCCTCGGGGCGGTCCGCAGGGCGTAGTCGTCGATGGAGAGCTCGGGCCAGGTGGTGGAGCCGTCCACGAGGAGTTCGGTCCGGAAGTAGCCGGGCTCCACGGTGGTGGTGTGGATGTTGTACGGCTCGACGTCGTGGCGCAGGGACTCCATCCAGCCCTCTTCCGCGAACTTGGAGGCGGCGTAGGCGGAGGTGAACTCCATGCCGACCAGGCCTGCGGTCGAGGTGATGGTGATGACGTGGCCGGCGCGCTGTCGGCGCATGATCGGCAGGACCGCGCGGGTCACGTTCATCGGGCCAAAGAGGTTGGTCTCGAACTGCCGGCGCATCTGCGCGGGCGAGATCTCCTCGAAGTAGCCGGTGAAGAGGTTCCCGGCGTTGTTGACCAGGACGTCGATGCGGCCGAAGCGGTCGACGGCGGCCTGCGCCGCGGACTCGGCGTCCTCGGGACTGGTGACGTCGAGCTTGGCGACCAGCAGGTTGTCCTGCGGCCCGCCCAGGGTCTTCTCGACCTCGTCGGGGCGGCGGCCGGTCGCGACGACCTGGTGGCCGGCGGTGAGGGCCTCGCGGGCGATGTCCGTGCCCAGACCGCGTCCGGCACCGGTGACGAGAATGACCTTGCTCATGAGGGTTCCTTTCGGGTGCCGTGGTCCGGCACCCGGTGTGTGCGGGAGTGACGGGTGCGGCGCCGACGGCGCCGCGGAGAAGGCTGGAGACGGGGGGCACAAGCGCCGCTCTCTCCGGCCGTTCACACCACCGGGGGCGGTGCACCACCAACGAAACCGGCTGTCACGGGAGCGTGGGAGTCCCTGAGGAGGGGGTCACTGAGAGGGACCCCCTGCCGGGCGCGGGCGCTCGTAGAGTGGAGCGCATGGCAGGCAGAAACGACCCGTACGGCACCAACCGTGACATCCGTGACGATTTTCGCGCGGAGATCCGGGAATTCCTCGGTACGCGACGGGCCAAGGTGACTCCCGAGCAGGTGGGACTGCCCACCTACGGGGGCGAGCGTCGACGCGTCACAGGGCTGCGCCGCGAGGAGGTCGCCCTTCTCGCGGGCATCTCCAGCGAGTACTACACCCGGCTGGAGCGCGGCAACGCCACCGGCGTCTCGGAGAGCGTGATCGAAGGCATCGCACAAGCGCTTCAGCTCGACGAGGCCGAACGAATCCACCTGCTTCGCCTCCTGCGCGGCGCCGGCACGACCCGCCCGCCACGCCGCCGCCCCGTCCAGCAGCGCGTGCGGCCAGCGGTGCAGCGAGTCCTCGACTCGATGACCGGCACACCCGCGTTCGTCCTCAGCGGACGCGGGGACATCCTGGCCGACAACCACCTCGGGCGCGCCCTGTTCTCTCCCGTCTACGCCGACCCGGCGCGGCCGCCCAACAACGCCCGGTTCGTCTTCCTCGACCCGCGCGCCACCGAGTTCTTCCGGGAATGGGACAAGGTCGCGGGTGACACCGTCGCCATGCTGCGCGCCGAGGCCGGCCGCGAGCCCTACGACCGTCGGTTGATGGACCTGATAGGCGAACTGTCCACCCGCAGCGAGGAGTTCCGCCACCGCTGGGCCGCGCACAACGTCCGCATCCACACCACCGGAGTGAAGCTCCTCCACCACCCGGTCGTCGGCGACCTCGACCTGCCCTTCGAGACCTTCCCGCTCGGGGACGGCTCCGGCCAGTTCCTCCTCACCTACACCGCCGAGCCCACCTCGCCCTCACAGGACGGCCTGAACCTGCTGGCCAGTTGGGCCGCGGCCGACGAGGACGTCGAGCGGTCCGCCCCGGCCAACGACTCCGAGCAGGACACCTAGGCGTCGTACACATCCGCCTTCTTCGGCGAAGCCTCCTGCACCGCCCCACTGAGCGCCGCCGACCTGGAGCCGAACTTCTCCACGTCCACCCCGTTCTCCCGCAGCACCTTCAGCGCCGCCGCGTGCACCACCCGCAGCACAGGCGTCGCAGCCCGCAGCGCGTCGTCCGCCATGAACCGGTGCCGCCACGGCTGGTCCGCCCACGAGTGCCGCAGACCGAACGGCTCCGGAAGCGTCAGGCTGCCGCCCAGCCATTTCAGCAGCGGCGGATACCAGGTCAGCGGGGCGCGCGAGGCCAGCCGCACCACCTCGTCGGCGTCGATCAGGGGCATCTTCACGGTGCGGGTCTCCCAGAAGCGGAGGGCCTTCTGGACCGTCTTCTCCTTGGCCGCCGGCTTCTCGTTGAACAGGGAGTTGACCGGCCCCAGCGCATGCCCGGTGACCTCGATGCGCAGCGTTTCGTGCAGCACCGTCACCGTGATCAGCATCGTGATGACCAGGTGACCGTCCCAGAGGGTCCACTGCACGCCGAGGTAGTGCCGGTCGCCGCTGCCGAACTGCTGCTTGTTGCAGATGTCCTGTATGGCGTGCGTCCGGACCGTGTACGCGTCGACGTCCGCGCCGCTCGGCCGGGACACCTCCGTCGCCTTCTCGCCGATCGGCGTGACGATCCAGTGCGTGATGGACGGCTTGGTGAAGCCGCCGGTGTTGATGGACGTGCGCTCCAGCATGCCCAGGCCGCCCTGGATCGCCACGATGACGTCCCAGCTGCGGAAGGGGTGGAAGTCCTTGCCCGGCTCGGCGGACACCAGCTCCTCGGCCAGCTGCCAGCTGCCCCACCGCGTGCCCATGCCGAGTATGCCCTTGGGCCCGGCGTAGAAGACCGAGTTGGACCGCTGCTCGGCGGCCAGACGGGCCAGCTCCTTGCGGACCTGCTCGGCCGCGTCACCGGGGTTGCCCGGCACCGCCTCGGGGATCTTGGCGCCCACACCGCCGCCCGACAGCAGGCTCGACCAGCGCTCCCGCAGGTCCCGGGCCGTCCGCTCACAGATCTGCTTGGCCCAGAACCAGCCGACGACCGGCATGACGACGGCCGCGCGCCCGTACAGCGCCCAGAAGCCTTCGAACGGCATGCGGATCAGGAACAGCACGGCGAGCGCGCCCACCGCGACCAGCAGGGTCGTGGCGAGGGCGCCGGCCCGCTTGTCCTCGCGCTTGGCCATCGTGGTGCGCAGCGTGAACACCAGCAGCCACACGAGGAAGCCGGGCAGGAAGAGCACCCCGCAGATCACCGTGACCGCCGACAGCCAGTTGTCGCGGTCGCGGCGGATGCGGTGGGCCGCCAGACAGTGCTCCACGACGACCTGGGGCTCGATGCCGAAGGACTGGATGACCGGCTTGCGCCCGGCGCCCAGCATGCGGTCGATGACGGCGCGGGAGAAGGCCTCGCCGAAGTTGGGGCGGAAGATCTTCGCCCAGGAGCGCGGAGGGGTCACCTTCGACTGGTGCCACTCGTTGTCGGCGTTCAGGATCTTGGTGACCTCGTCGTCCCGGTACGCCGCCGCGGCCAGGCCGTAGGTCGCCGCGGTCTGGCCGCTCGCACCCGCCAGGGGCACCTGGGCCCCTGGGCTGAAGTCGAATCCGTCCGTCACTGCCGCCCCCATCGCTGCCGCTTCCGCATCAAGCGGCCTTCCCGAGTTCCGCGCTCCGCACACCTGTTGATCAGGTCATCAGCGTATCCGCAGGCACCGGCATCCGTAGGCGGACGGTCCCTGGAACCGCCCGCCTGTGCGGAGGGAGCCCTCACGAGGGCCACTTGGCCCTCTCGGGCCCCAACTAGGAGGCCTTGCGCTCCTCTTCACGGATCCGGTCCGCCACCTGCTGCGGCATCGGCTCGTGCCGTGCGTACCGGCGGCTGAAGCGGGCCGTGCCGTGCGTCATCGACCGCAGGTCGATCGCGTACCGGCCGATCTCGATCTCGGGCACCTCGGCCCGGATCACGGTGCGCCCGCCGGGTGTCTGCTCGGTGCCGAGCACCCTGCCGCGCCGCCCCGACAGGTCGCTCATCACGGCGCCCACGAAGTCGTCGCCGACCAGGACCGACACCTCTGCCACCGGCTCCAGCAAATGGATCTTCGCGTCGGACGCCGCCTCCCGCAGCGCGAGCGCCCCGGCCGTCTGGAACGCGGCGTCGGAGGAGTCCACCGAGTGCGCCTTGCCGTCCAGGAGGGTCACGCGTACGTCGATGAGCGGATATCCGGCGGCGACTCCCTTGGCGGCCTGGGCGCGTACGCCCTTCTCCACCGACGGGATGAACTGCCGGGGCACCGCGCCGCCGACGACCTTGTCCACGAACTCGATGCCCGAGCCGCCCGGCAGCGGCTCCACCTCGATCTCGCAGATGGCGAACTGCCCGTGCCCGCCGGACTGTTTGACGTGCCGGCCACGCCCGGCGGCCTTGGTCGCGAACGTCTCGCGCAGGGACACCCTGTGCGGTACGACGTCGACCTGGACGCCGTAGCGGCTGCGCAGCCGCTCCAGGGCGACGTCCGCGTGCGCCTCGCCCAGGCACCACAGGACCACCTGGTGGGTGTCCTGGTTCTGTTCGAGCCGCATCGTCGGGTCCTCGGCCACCAGCCGGGCCAGGCCCTGGGAGAGCTTGTCCTCGTCCGGTTTGCTGTGCGCCTGGATGGCCAGCGGCAGCAGCGGGTCGGGCATCTGCCACGGCTCCATGAGCAGCGGGTCGTCCTTGGCGGACAGGGTGTCGCCGGTCTCGGCACGGCTGAGCTTGGCCACGCACGCCAGGTCACCGGCGATCACGTGCGACACCGGGCGCTGCTGCTTGCCGAACGGGGTGGACAGGGCGCCGATCCGCTCGTCGACGTCGTGGTCCTCGTGCCCGCGGTCGGCCAGGCCGTGCCCGGAGACGTGGACCGTCTGGTCGGCCCGCAGGGTGCCGGAGAAGACCCGGATCAGCGACAGCCGGCCGACGTACGGGTCCGAGGAGGTCTTCACGACCTCCGCGACCAGCGGCGCGTCCGGGTCGCACGGCTTGAGCTCGCGCGGCTTGCCGTCGACCGTCGTCACCCGCAGCGTCTCGTGCTCCAGGGGCGTGGGGAAGCCACGGGTGATCAGCTCCAGCAGCTCGACCGTGCCGAGCCCCTGCCGGGAGCCCTCGGTCGCGGGGGCGGCGGCCAGGACGGGGAAGAAGACCCCGCGTGCGACGGCCCGCTCCAGGTCCTCGATCAGGGTCTTGACGTCGACCGGTTCCCCGCCGAGGTAGCGGTCCATGAGGGTCTCGTCCTCGCTCTCCGAGATGATCCCCTCGATCAGCCGGTTGCGGGCCTCCTCGATCAGCGGCAGCTGGTCCTCGCCCGGCTCGGACTCCTTGCGCTCGCCGGTCGAGTAGTCGAACAGCTTCTGCGACAGCAGCCCGATCAGGCCGGTCACGGGAGCGTGCCCGTCCGGCGCCTGCGGCCCGTGCAGCGGCAGGTAGAGCGGCAGGACCGCGTCGGGGTCGTCCGCGCCGAAGGCCTCCGCGCAGATCCGGGTCATCTCCTCGAAGTCGGCGCGCGCCGCCTCCAGGTGCGTGACGACGATGGCCCGGGGCATGCCCACGGCCGCGCACTCCTCCCACACCATGCGGGTCGAGCCGTCCACGCCGTCCGAGGCCGAGACGACGAAGAGGGCCGCGTCCGCCGCTCGCAGACCGGCCCTGAGTTCACCGACGAAGTCGGCGTATCCGGGGGTGTCGAGGACATTGACCTTGATGCCGTCCCACTCGACGGGTACCAGGGAGAGCTGCACCGAGCGCTGTTGCCGGTGCTCGATCTCGTCGTAGTCGGAGACGGTGCCGCCGTCCTCCACGCGGCCCGCCCGGTTCACTGCCCCCGCCGTGAGCGCGAGGGCCTCCACCAACGTGGTCTTGCCCGATCCGGAGTGGCCGACCAGCACCACATTCCGTACGGACTGGGGGTGGTCGGCCGCCTGTGCCCTGCCGGCGGCCCCAGGGTGTGTCTGTGCCTTGTCGCCCATGATCCTGCCTCCCGTGCACGGTGAGGTCACTGTGGGCGCGGACACGCGGGATCCGCGTGCGGTGCGGCTCCGGCGACGCCCGCGGTTATTCGACCTTCCCACTCCCGTCACGGTGCGTCCATACGAAGGACGTGATCGCGCCCCGCCCCGCGCACCGGTGCGCCGTGACACGGGCCTCGGGTCCCGCCCGTCGCCCGCACGCACGCGTGGCTACGATGGGCCAGCCGGTGGCCAGCAGGGGCCAGACGGCGACACCGACCCTCGGGAAGGCCATGCTGAACAAGTACGCGCGTGCATTCTTCACGCGTGTTCTCACACCGTTCGCCGCGTTTCTGATCCGGAGGGGCGTCAGCCCCGACACCGTCACGCTCATCGGCACCGCCGGTGTGGTCGCGGGCGCGCTGGTCTTCTACCCCATGGGCGAGTTCTTCTGGGGCACGGTCGTGATCACGCTGTTCGTCTTCTCCGACCTGGTCGACGGCAACATGGCCCGCCAGCTCGGCCGCTCCAGCCGCTGGGGCGCCTTCCTGGACTCCACGCTGGACCGGGTCGCCGACGGGGCGATCTTCGGCGGCTTCATCCTCTGGTACGCTGGCGGGGGAGACGACCTCGTCCTGTGCGCCGTCTCGATCTTCTGCCTGGCGAGCGGCCAGGTGGTGTCGTACACCAAGGCCCGCGGCGAGTCGATCGGCCTGCCGGTCGCGGTCAACGGGCTGGTCGAACGGGCCGAGCGACTGGTGATCTCCCTGGTCGCGGCCGGTCTCGCGGGTCTGCACGCGTTCGGTGTCCCGGGCATCCAGTACCTGCTGCCGGTCGCCCTGTGGATCGTCGCCGTGGGCAGCCTCGTCACGCTGATCCAGCGGGTCGTCACGGTCCGCCGCGAATCCGCGGAGGCCGAGGCGGCGACCGCCGCCCCCGAGCGGGACGACAATGAGGGCGAGCAGGAGAACGCCTCTCACGGGAGCGAGGCATCCACGTGAGCGCACAGGACCGGCTGACGGACGCCCTGTACGGCCTCGGCTGGAGCACCGTCAAGAAGCTCCCCGAGCCGGTCGCCGTACGGCTCGGGAACACCATCGCCGATCTAGCCTGGAAACAGCGCGGCAAGGGCGTGCAGCGGCTGGAGAGCAACTACGCGCGCGTGGTGCCCGGCGCGAGCCCCGAGCACCTCGCCGAGCTCTCGCGCGCGGGCATGCGGTCGTACCTGCGCTACTGGATGGAGTCGTTCCGCCTCCCCGCCTGGAGCAAGGAGCGCATCGAGGGCGGCTTCGTCGCCAAGGACCTGCACTACCTGACCGAGGGCCTGGCCGCCGGCAAGGGCGTCATACTCGCCCTGCCCCACCTGGCCAACTGGGACCTCGCCGGCGCCTGGGTCACCACGAAGCTCGGCATCCCGTTCACGACCGTCGCCGAGCGCCTGAAGCCGGAGACGCTGTACGACCGGTTCGTCGCCTACCGCGAGGGCCTCGGCATGGAGGTCCTGCCGCACAGCGGCGGCACGGCCTTCGGCACCCTGGCCCGGCGGCTGCGCGACGGCGGCCTGGTCTGCCTGGTCGCCGACCGCGACCTGTCCGCCTCCGGTGTCGAGGTCGGCTTCTTCGGCGACACGGCCCGGATGCCGGCCGGCCCGGCCCTGCTCGCCCAGCAGACGGGAGCCCTGCTGCTCCCCGTCACCCTCTGGTACGACGACTCGCCCCAGATGCGCGGCCGTGTCCACCCGCCCGTCGAAGTGCCCGAGTCGGGCACGCGCGCCGAGAAGACGTCCGTCATGACACAGGCGCTGGCCGACGCCTTCGCCTCCGGGATCGCCGACCACCCGGAGGACTGGCACATGCTGCAGCGCCTGTGGCTGGCGGACCTCGACCCTTCGAAGGGGCCATCGTGAGGATCGGCATCGTCTGCCCGTACTCCTGGGACGTACCGGGCGGCGTCCAGTTCCACATCCGGGACCTGGCCGAGTACTTCCTCCGCCTCGGCCACGAGGTGTCCGTCCTCGCCCCGGCCGACGACGACACCCCCCTGCCGCCGTACGTCGTCTCGGCCGGCCGTGCGGTGCCGGTGCCGTACAACGGCTCGGTGGCCCGGTTGAACTTCGGCTTCCTGAGCGCCGCCCGGGTGCGCCGCTGGCTGCACGAGGGCGCGTTCGACGTCATCCACATCCACGAGCCGACCTCTCCCTCGCTCGGCCTGCTGACCTGCTGGGCCGCCCAGGGACCGATCGTCGCCACATTCCACACGTCCAACCCGCGCTCCCGCGCGATGATCGCCGCGTACGCGATCCTCCAGGCCGCCCTGGAGAAGATCAGCGCGCGGATCGCGGTGAGCGAGTACGCCCGCCGCACGCTGGTGGAGCACCTCGGCGGTGACGCGGTGGTGATCCCGAACGGCGTCGACGTCGACTTCTTCGCCGAGGCCGAGCCCAAGGCCGAGTGGCAGGGGGACACGATCGGCTTCATAGGGCGCATCGACGAGCCCCGCAAGGGCCTGCCGGTGCTGATGAAGGCCCTGCCGAAGATCCTCGCCGCCCGTCCGCGGACCCGGCTGCTGGTCGCCGGGCGCGGTGACGAGGAGGAGGCGGTGGAATCGCTGCCGGCCGAGCTGCGCTCCCGTGTCGAGTTCCTCGGCATGGTCAGCGACGAGGACAAGGCCCGCTTCCTGCGCAGCGTCGACCTGTACGTCGCGCCCAACACCGGCGGCGAGAGCTTCGGGATCATCCTGGTCGAGGCCATGTCCGCCGGGGCCCCCGTCCTCGCCTCCGACCTGGACGCCTTCGCCCAGGTCCTGGACCGGGGAGAGGCCGGGGAGCTGTTCCCCAACGAGGACGCCGACGCCCTGGCCGGCGCGGCCGTACGCCTGCTGGACGACCCGGACCGGCGCGCGGAACTGCGCGAGCGGGGCAGCGCCCACGTGCGCCGCTTCGACTGGTCCACCGTCGGCGCGGACATCCTGTCCGTCTACGAGACGGTGACGGCGGGCGCGGCGGCGGTGGCCGAGGACGAGCGGACCAGCGGGCTGTGGGGGAGGCTCGGCCTGGCCCGGGACTGACGGGCACCCGGCCGTGTGAGCAGTCACTTGACCGGGCACCCGGCCGCCTGGGCCGGCACCGGTAGCCTCTGGGCCGTGACCGCAACCCTCATCTGGATCCTCGTCGCCCTCGTGGTGATCGGCCTGTACCTGAGCTGGACGGCCGGGCGGCTGGACCGGCTGCACGCGCGCATCGACGCGGCCCGCGCCGCACTCGACGCACAGCTGCTGCGCCGCGCCTCCGTCGCCCAGGAACTGGCCACCTCCGGGGTGCTCGACCCGGCCGCCTCGATCGTGCTCTACGAGGCCGCGCACGCCGCCCGGCAGGCGGAGGAGGAGCAGCGCGAGGTCGCCGAGAGCGAGCTGAGCCAGGCGTTGCGGGCCGTTTTCGGGGAGGTGCAGCAGGTGGAGGCGGTGCGGGAGGCGCCCGGCGGCGAGGAGGCCGCCGAGGAGCTCGCGCAGGCGGTGCGGCGCGTCCCGATGGCCCGCCGCTTCCACAACGACGCCGTGCGGGCCGCCCGTGCCCTGCGCCGGCACCGCAAGGTGCGCTGGTTCCGGCTGGCGGGCCACGCCCCGTTCCCCCTGGCCTTCGAAATGGACGACGAGCCTCCGGCGGCCCTGGCGGACCGGGCCGCCTGAGCCCCGTCCACGCCCCGTTCCCGGGCCGGTCCGCCGGAAAAGGATCCACAGCGTTCCCATTGGCCCTTGCTGTGGCCTGGTCCCCTCGCGTTTCCTCGGTGCTGCAGAATCCCCCTTCCGTAGCGAGGTCTTCCGTGTCCACCACGTCTCCCAACTCCCAGGCCCCCGAGACCGGCACCGCCCGTGTGAAGCGCGGTATGGCCGAGCAGCTCAAGGGCGGCGTCATCATGGACGTCGTCACGCCGGAGCAGGCGAAGATCGCCGAGGACGCGGGCGCCGTCGCCGTCATGGCCCTGGAGCGGGTCCCGGCCGACATCCGCAAGGACGGCGGCGTGGCCCGCATGTCCGACCCGGACATGATCGAGGGCATCATCGAGGCCGTCTCGATCCCGGTGATGGCCAAGTCCCGCATCGGCCACTTCGTCGAGGCCCAGGTCCTGCAGTCCCTCGGCGTCGACTACATCGACGAGTCCGAGGTCCTCACCCCGGCCGACGAGGTCAACCACTCCGACAAGTGGGCCTTCACCACGCCGTTCGTCTGTGGTGCCACCAACCTGGGCGAGGCCCTGCGCCGCATCGCCGAGGGCGCCGCGATGATCCGCTCCAAGGGCGAGGCCGGCACCGGCAACGTCGTCGAGGCCGTCCGCCACCTGCGCCAGATCAAGAACGAGATCGCCAAGCTGCGCGGCTTCGACAACAACGAGCTGTACGCCGCCGCCAAGGAGCTGCGCGCCCCGTACGAGCTCGTGCGCGAGGTCGCCGAACTCGGCAAGCTCCCCGTCGTGCTGTTCTCCGCCGGCGGTGTCGCCACCCCGGCCGACGCGGCCCTGATGCGCCAGCTCGGCGCCGAGGGCGTCTTCGTCGGCTCCGGCATCTTCAAGTCCGGCGACCCGGCCAAGCGCGCCGCCGCCATCGTGAAGGCCACCACCTTCTACGACGACCCGAAGATCATCGCCGACGCGTCCCGCAACCTCGGCGAGGCCATGGTCGGCATCAACTGCGACACCCTCCCCGAGACCGAGCGCTACGCCAACCGCGGCTGGTAACCCCCATGAGCACTCCTGTCATAGGCGTCCTGGCCCTCCAGGGCGACGTACGGGAGCACCTCGTCGCCCTGGCCGCGGCCGATGCCGTGGCCAGGCCGGTGCGGCGCCCCGAAGAACTCGCCGAGGCGGACGGCCTCGTCATCCCCGGCGGCGAGTCCACCACCATTTCCAAGCTGGCGGTGCTGTTCGGCCTGATGGAGCCGCTCCGCGCACGCGTGCGGGACGGCATGCCCGTCTACGGCACCTGCGCCGGCATGATCATGCTCGCCGACAAGATCCTCGACCCGCGCTCGGGCCAGGAGACCGTCGGCGGCATCGACATGATCGTGCGCCGCAACGCCTTCGGCCGGCAGAACGAGTCCTTCGAGGCGGCCGTCGACGTCAAGGGCGTCGAGGGCGACCCGGTGGAGGGCGTCTTCATCCGCGCCCCCTGGGTCGAGTCCGTCGGCGCCCGGGCCGAGGTCCTCGCCGAGCACGACGGCCACATCGTCGCGGTCCGGCAGGGCAACGCTCTGGCCACGTCGTTCCACCCGGAACTGACCGGCGACCACCGTGTGCACGCCCTGTTCGTCGACATGGTGCGCGCGAACCGGACGGCCGAGTCCTTGTAGGATTCCTGCGTTCGTTGCTGAGATGGGTTACGCGAAGGAGACAGGCAGATGTCCGGCCACTCTAAATGGGCCACGACGAAGCACAAGAAGGCCGTCATCGATGCCAAGCGCGGCAAGCTCTTCGCGAAGCTGATCAAGAACATCGAGGTGGCGGCCCGGATGGGCGGCGCCGACCCCGAAGGCAACCCGACGCTCTACGACGCCATCCAGAAGGCGAAGAAGTCGTCGGTCCCCAACAAGAACATCGACTCCGCGGTCAAGCGCGGCGCGGGCCTGGAGGCCGGCGGCGCCGACTACGAGACGATCATGTACGAGGGCTACGGCCCGAACGGTGTCGCCGTGCTCATCGAGTGCCTCACCGACAACCGCAACCGTGCCGCCTCCGAGGTCCGTGTGGCCATGACCCGCAACGGCGGCTCCATGGCCGACCCGGGCTCGGTGTCGTACCTGTTCAACCGCAAGGGCGTCGTGATCGTCCCCAAGGGCGAGCTGACCGAGGACGACGTCCTGACCGCCGTGCTGGACGCGGGCGCCGAAGAGGTCAACGACCTCGGCGAGACCTTCGAGGTCCTCAGCGAGGCCACCGACCTGGTCGCGGTCCGCACCGCCCTCCAGGACGCCGGCATCGACTACGACTCCGCCGACGCCAACTTCGTCCCGACCATGCAGGTCGAGCTGGACGAGGAGGGCGCCAAGAAGATCTTCAAGCTGATCGACGCGCTGGAGGACAGCGACGACGTGCAGAACGTCTTCGCCAACTTCGACGTCAGCGACGAAGTCATGGAGAAGGTCGGCGCGTAACGCCGTCGCGGACTCCGCGGGACCCAACGGGCCGACGGGACACACCCCGTCGGCCCGTCGCGTTGTCGGTGGCACCCGATAGCCTGCAGGAACAGGCGATCGAGAGGGAGGGCGCGTGCGCGTTCTGGGGGTGGACCCGGGCCTGACCCGGTGCGGTGTCGGCGTGGTCGAGGGCGTCGCCGGGCGGCCGCTCACCATGATCGGCGTCGGCGTCGTCCGCACGCCCTCGGACGCGGACCTCGGCCACCGCCTCGTCGCCATCGAGCAGGGCATCGAACAGTGGCTGGACGAGCACCGGCCGGAGCTCGTCGCCGTCGAGCGCGTCTTCAGCCAGCACAACGTCCGTACGGTGATGGGCACGGCCCAGGCCAGCGCCGTCGCCCTGCTGTGCGCATCCCGTCGCGGCATCCCCGTGGCGCTGCACACGCCGAGCGAGGTCAAGGCCGCCGTCACCGGCAGCGGCCGGGCCGACAAGGCCCAGGTGGGCGCCATGGTGACCCGCCTGCTCCGGCTGAGCGCACCGCCCAAGCCCGCCGACGCGGCCGACGCCCTCGCCCTCGCCATCTGCCACATCTGGCGCGCCCCCGCGCAGAACCGACTCCAGCAGGCCGTCGCCCTGCACACATCGAAAGGCCGTACGGCATGATCGCCTTCGTCAGCGGCACGGTCGCCGCGCTCGCCCCCGACGCCGCGGTCGTCGAGGTCGGCGGCGTCGGCATGGCCGTCCAGTGCACGCCGAACACGCTGTCCACGCTGCGCATGGGCCAGCCCGCCAAACTGCACACGTCCCTCGTCGTACGGGAGGACTCACTCACCCTGTACGGCTTCGCGGACGACGACGAGCGGCAGACCTTCGAGCTGCTCCAGACGGCCAGCGGTGTCGGCCCCCGGCTCGCCCAGGCCATGCTCGCCGTGCACACCCCGGACGCCCTGCGCCGGGCCGTCGCCACCGGCGACGAGAAGGCGCTCACGGCCGTCCCCGGCATCGGCAAGAAGGGCGCCCAGAAGCTGCTGTTGGAGCTGAAGGACCGCCTCGGCGAGCCGGTCGGCGCCCCCGCCGTCGGTACGGCCGTCAGCGCGGGCTGGCGCGACCAGCTGCACGCCGCCCTGATCGGACTCGGCTACGCGACCCGGGAGGCCGACGAGGCCGTGACCGCCGTCGCGCCGCAGGCCGAGGCCGCCGAGGGCACGCCCCAGGTGGGACAGCTGCTGAAGGCGGCCCTGCAGACCCTGAACCGCGCCCGATGATCCGCACCGAGATTCCGAGGCACACTCCATGAACTGGGACGACACGACCGACGCCGATGCCGCCGAGCGGCTCGTCGGTGCGTCTGCCGACCGTGAGGACCAGGCCGTCGAGGCCGCCCTGCGCCCCAAGGACCTGGGCGAGTTCATCGGGCAGGAGAAGGTCCGCGAACAGCTCGACCTGGTGCTGCGCGCCGCACGCGCGCGGGGCGCCACCGCCGACCACGTGCTGCTCTCCGGCGCCCCCGGCCTCGGCAAGACCACCCTGTCGATGATCATCGCGGCCGAGATGGGCGCCCCCATCCGCATCACGTCGGGCCCCGCCATCCAGCACGCCGGAGACCTTGCCGCGATCCTCTCCTCCCTCCAGGAGGGCGAGGTCCTCTTCCTCGACGAGATCCACCGCATGTCCCGGCCCGCCGAGGAGATGCTGTACATGGCGATGGAGGACTTCCGCGTCGACGTCATCGTCGGCAAGGGCCCGGGCGCCACCGCCATCCCGCTGGAGCTGCCCCCCTTCACCCTGGTCGGCGCCACCACCCGCGCGGGCCTGCTGCCGCCCCCGCTGCGCGACCGCTTCGGCTTCACCGCCCACATGGAGTTCTACGAACCGGCCGAACTGGAGCGGGTCATCCACCGCTCCGCGGATCTCCTCGAAGTCGAGATCGAGCCGGACGGCGCCGCCGAGATCGCCGGACGCTCCCGCGGCACGCCCCGCATCGCCAACCGCCTGCTGCGCCGCGTCCGGGACTACGCGCAGGTCAAGGCCGACGGCCTGATCACCAGGGACATCGCGGCGGCCGCCCTCGCCGTGTACGAGGTGGACGCCCGCGGCCTCGACCGCCTCGACCGCGGTGTACTGGAAGCCCTGCTCAAGCTGTTCGGCGGCGGCCCCGTCGGCCTGTCCACGCTGGCGGTCGCGGTGGGGGAGGAGCGTGAGACCGTGGAGGAAGTCGCCGAGCCCTTCCTGGTACGGGAGGGCCTGCTGGCCCGCACCCCGCGCGGCCGGGTCGCCACCCCCGCCGCATGGGCGCATCTCGGCCTGACACCACCCCGCTCCCAGACCGCCGGAAACGGACAACAGAACCTGTTCGGGGCGTGACGGCGCAGTCACGGCTCCGGTACGGCGAGGCCAGTGGCCGGAGCAGGAACCCCGGTGCCATGCTGAGCGTTGTTCCATGCGCGCGGACTCGCTTAGACTCCGCCGATGCCGCCTTTGTCGGCGGCGTACACACCCCCAACCATCTGGCCGCTCACAGCGCGGTCGTGTGAAGGAAGTACCGACCCGTGAGTCTCCTGACCCTCCTCCCGTTCATCGTGCTCATCGGGGCCATGTTCCTGATGACCCGGTCGGCCAAGAAGAAGCAGCAGCAGGCCGTGGAGATGCGGAACCAAATGCAGCCCGGCAGCGGTGTCCGCACCATCGGGGGCATGTACGCCACGGTCAAGGAGGTCAACGAGGACACCGTCCTCGTCGACGCCGGCCCGGGCGTCGAGCTCCTCTTCGCCAAGAACTCCATCGGCGCCGTCCTCACCGACGACGAGTACAACCGCATCGTCCACGGCGTCGAGCACGACCTGAAGTCCGACGCCGACCTCGTCCCGGACGACGCCTCCTCCCTCACCGAGACCGGTGACTCCGCCGCCGACGCCTCCGCTGACGACAAGGCCGTCGACCTCGGCAAGAAGGACGCGGCCGAGGAGCCGGCCGACGACGCCCCGGCCGGCGAGGCGAAGACGGACGAAGAGCCGAAGAAGTCCGACGGCGGCTCCGAGGCGAAGTAGTCGCGTCCCGGGGTGCACGGGCCCGGCCCGCGCATCCCGGGACACGACCGGCTCGCACGGAGTCCCGACACCATGTGATGGCCGCCCGTCCGCCGATCCGGAGCGAGGCGGCCCGAGAGGGAGTACGAGAAGGTGGCCACACCTAAAAAGGGCCGGAGCGCGAGCGCCCAGAGCAAGCCGGGGCGCTCGCTGGCCCTGATCCTGATCGCCATCGCGGCGCTCACCGGTGGGATGTTCGCCTCGGGGCACACCACCCCGCGTCTCGGCATCGACCTGGCCGGCGGCACCAGCATCACGCTCCGCGCGGTCCCCGAGGCCGGCAACGAAGCGGCGATCAACAAGACCAACATGGACACCGCCGTCTCCATCATGGAGCGACGTGTCAACGGTCTGGGCGTCCAGGAGTCCGAGGTCCAGACGCAGGGCCGGGACAACATCATCGTCAACATCCCCAAGGGCACGAACTCCGAGCAGGCTCGCAAGCAGGTCGGCACCACCGCCAAGCTCTACTTCCGCCCGGTCGTCGCCACCGAGGTCTCCGGCGGCGCCGGCGCGACGAGCCCCTCGCCGAGCCCCACGGGAAGTCCCTCGGACAAGCCGTCCGGCAAGGCCACCGACAAGCCCGAGGCCACCGACAAGGGCTCCGCCTCCCCGTCCGCCTCGCCCACCACGCAGGGCCGCGCGGTCACGGACGCTCTGAAGGCCGACGCGACGCCGTCCGCGGGCGCCTCGGACAAGGCGAAGGCCAGCCCCTCCCCGTCCGACGGTGCTGCCGCCGACGCGAGCAAGCTCCAGGAGCAGTACGCCAAGCTCGACTGCACCAACGAGAAGACCCGCTCCACCGTGGGCGACGGCGTCAAGGCCTCCCAGCTCACCCTGGCCTGCGGCAAGAACTCGCAGGGTCAGTGGCAGAAGTACATCCTCGGCCCCGCCGAGGTCGACGGCACCGACGTCGACAAGGCCCAGGCCGTCCTGAACACCCAGACCGGGGCGGGCTGGACGGTCACGATGGACTTCACGGACGGCGGCGCCAAGAAGTTCGCGGACATCACCGGCAAGCTGGCGCAGAACCAGCCGCCGCAGAACCAGTTCGCGATCGTCCTCGACGGCGACGTGGTATCCGACCCGTTCGTGAGGCAGGCCCTGACCGGCGGCAACGCCGAGATCTCCGGCAACTTCACCCAGCAGTCCGCCCAGGAACTCGCCAACATGCTGTCGTACGGTGCGCTGCCGTTGACCTTCAAGGTGGACAGCATGACGACGGTGACCGCCGCGCTGGGCGGTGACCAGCTGAACGCCGGCCTGATCGCAGGCGCGATCGGTCTCGCGCTGGTCGTCATCTATCTGCTGGCCTACTACCGCGGCCTGTCGTTCATCGCGATCCTCTCGCTGCTGGTGTCCGCCGCGCTCACCTACACGCTCATGGCCCTGCTCGGCCCGGCCATCGGCTTCGCCCTGAACCTGCCGGCCGTGTGCGGTGCCATCGTCGCGATCGGCATCACCGCGGACTCGTTCATCGTGTACTTCGAACGCGTCCGCGACGAGATCCGGGAGGGCCGCTCACTGCGCCCCGCCGTCGAGCGGGCCTGGCCGCGTGCCCGGCGCACCATCCTGGTCTCCGACTTCGTGTCGTTCCTCGCCGCCGCGGTGCTCTTCATCGTCACCGTCGGCAAGGTCCAGGGCTTCGCGTTCACGCTCGGCCTGACCACCCTGCTCGACGTGGTCGTCGTGTTCCTCTTCACGAAGCCGCTGCTGACGCTGATGGCCCGCCGCCCGTTCTTCGCGAACGGCCACAAGTGGTCCGGCCTCGACCCGAAGAGCCTGGGGGCGCAGCCACCGCTGCGCCGCACCCGCCGTCCCGCCGCCCCCGTCGACCCCAAGGAGGCCTGAGATGTCGAAACTCGGCAACCTCGGCGCCCGGCTGCACCGTGGCGAGGTCGGCTACGACTTCGTCAAGAACCGCAAGATCTGGTACGGCCTGTCCATCCTGATCACCATCACGGCCATCGTCGGCCTGGCGGTCCGCGGCCTGAACATGGGCATCGAGTTCGAGGGCGGCGCCGTCTTCAACACGCCGAAGAACACCAGCGCTTCGGTGTCCCAGGCGGAGGAGTACGCCGAAGAGGCCTCCGGCCACGACGCGATCGTCCAGAAGCTGGGTGACGGCAGCCTGCGCATCCAGGTCGCCGGCATCGACACCGACGCGGCGAACAAGATCAAGAACAGCCTCGCCGACGACCTCAAGATCGACTCGGAGCAGATCAACGCCGAACTGGTCGGCCCCAGCTGGGGCGAGCAGATCGCGAACAAGGCCTGGCAGGGCCTCGGCATCTTCCTGGTCCTCGTGGTGATCTACCTGGCGATCGCCTTCGAGTGGCGTATGGCGCTCGCCGCGTTCGTCGCACTGATCCACGACATCACCATCACGGTCGGCATCTACGCCCTCGTCGGCTTCGAGGTCACACCGGGCACGGTGATCGGTCTGCTGACCATCCTCGGCTACTCGCTCTACGACACGGTCGTGGTCTTCGACAGCCTCAAGGAGCAGACGAAGGACATCACCAAACAGACCCGCTGGACGTACAGCGACATCGCCAACCGCTCGATCAACAGCACCCTGGTCCGCTCCGTCAACACCACGGTGGTCGCGCTGCTGCCGGTGGCGGGCCTGCTGTTCATCGGTGGCGGTGTCCTCGGCGCCGGCATGCTGAACGACATCTCGCTGTCGCTGTTCGTCGGTCTGGCCGCCGGTGCGTACTCCTCGATCTTCATCGCCACGCCGCTCGTCGCCGACCTCAAGGAGCGCGAGCCGCAGATGAAGGCCCTCAGGAAGCGCGTCCTCGCCAAGCGGGCCCAGTCCGGCACCCAGGGCGAGACCGAGTCCCACGAGGGCGACGAGTCGTACGACGGCGAGCCCGAGGACGCCGCACCCGCGGTCGTCGGACCCCGCAACCAGCCCGCGTCCCGCACCCGCGGCCGTGGCCGTCCGTCGGGGAAGCGCCGATGACCGACATCAGGGAGCTGCTGCTCAGCCGCATCAGGGACGTGGCGGACTACCCGGAGCCGGGCGTGATGTTCAAGGACATCACCCCGCTCCTGGCGGACCCGGCGGCGTTCACCGCGCTCACCGACGCCCTCGCCGAGATCGCCGAGCGCACCGGTGCCACCAAGGTCGTCGGCCTGGAGGCCCGGGGCTTCATCCTCGGCGCCCCCGTCGCCGTCCGCGCCGGCCTCGGCTTCATCCCCGTACGCAAGGCGGGCAAGCTCCCCGGAGCCACCCTCGGCCAGGCCTACGAGCTGGAGTACGGCTCGGCGGAGATCGAGGTGCACGCCGAGGACCTGACCGCCGACGACCGCGTCCTGATCGTCGACGACGTCCTCGCCACCGGCGGCACCGCCGAGGCCTCGGTCCAGCTCATCCGCCGGGCCGGCGCCGAGGTCGCGGGCCTCGCCGTCCTCATGGAGCTCGCCTTCCTCAGCGGCCGCGGCCGCCTGGAACCGGCTCTGAACGGCGCACCGCTGGAGGCCTTGCTCACGGTCTAGAAGGCCCCCGGCAGCCCGGTGGACACCGTCATGCCACCGGCTCGACACCGCGGAGGCGGGCCCGGAGAAATCCGGCGCCCGCCTCTCGCGTTTCTCGGGTAGACGGTCCTCACATTGGCCTGAAGGCGATCCTGGGGCCCAGGATGGCTACCATGGGGTTTCCGGAGCCTGACCGGGGGACCCGGATCGCGCACGAGGAGCCCTCTTGCCAGACGAGGCCCAGCACCTGACCGCCGCCAAGCCCGAGTCCGCCTCGGCAGCCGCGGCCAAGCCCGCGCCGAACGCGCCCCACGCGAAGAACGACACCCGCGGGCCGGTCGAGCACGCCCAGTCGGCGCCGGTCGACAAGCCCGCCGAACAGGCGCGTCCCAAGCCCGCCCCGCCCGTGCGCCAGGCCGGCGGCCAGCCCGCCCGTACCGGCTCCTCCAACCGCGTCCGCGCCCGCCTGGCCCGCCTCGGCGTACAGCGCGCGAACCCGTACAACCCGGTGCTGGAGCCGTTGCTGCGGATAGTGCGCAGCAACGACCCGAAGATCGAGACGTCGACGCTCCGCCAGATCGAGCGCGCCTACCAGGTCGCCGAGCGCTGGCACCGCGGCCAGAAGCGCAAGAGCGGCGACCCGTACATCACGCACCCCCTCGCGGTGACGACCATCCTCGCCGAGCTGGGCATGGACCCGGCGACCCTGATGGCGGGCCTGCTGCACGACACGGTCGAGGACACCGAGTACGGCCTGGACGACCTGCGCCGAGACTTCGGCGACGTCGTCACCCTGCTCGTCGACGGCGTCACCAAGCTCGACAAGGTCAAGTTCGGCGAGGCCGCGCAGGCGGAGACCGTGCGCAAGATGGTCGTCGCCATGGCCAAGGACCCCCGCGTCCTGGTCATCAAGCTCGCCGACCGCCTGCACAACATGCGCACCATGCGCTACCTCAAGCGCGAGAAGCAGGAGAAGAAGGCGCGCGAGACCCTGGAGATCTACGCGCCGCTCGCCCACCGCCTGGGCATGAACACCATCAAGTGGGAGCTGGAGGACCTCGCCTTCGCGATCCTCTACCCCAAGATGTACGACGAGATCGTCCGCCTGGTCGCCGAGCGCGCCCCGAAGCGCGACGAGTACCTCGCCATCGTCACCGACGAGGTCCAGCAGGACCTTCGGGCGGCCCGCATCAAGGCGACCGTCACCGGCCGCCCGAAGCACTACTACAGCGTCTACCAGAAGATGATCGTCCGCGGCCGGGACTTCGCGGAGATCTACGACCTGGTGGGCATCCGCGTCCTCGTGGACACCGTCCGCGACTGCTACGCGGCCCTCGGCACGGTGCACGCGCGATGGAACCCGGTCCCCGGCCGGTTCAAGGACTACATCGCGATGCCCAAGTTCAACATGTACCAGTCGCTGCACACGACGGTCATCGGCCCCGGCGGCAAGCCGGTCGAGCTGCAGATCCGCACGTTCGACATGCACCGCCGCGCCGAGTACGGCATCGCCGCGCACTGGAAGTACAAGCAGGAAGCCGTCGCCGGCGCCTCCAAGGTGCGCACGGACGCGCCGAAGTCGTCCGGCAAGGACAAGGACGCCATCAACGACATGGCGTGGCTGCGGCAGCTCCTCGACTGGCAGAAGGAGACCGAGGACCCCGGCGAGTTCCTGGAGTCGCTGCGCTTCGACCTCTCCCGCAACGAGGTCTTCGTCTTCACCCCCAAGGGCGACGTCATAGCGCTCCCCGCGGGTGCCACCCCGGTGGACTTCGCCTACGCCGTCCACACCGAGGTCGGCCACCGCACCATAGGCGCCCGCGTCAACGGCCGCCTGGTCCCGCTGGAATCCACCCTCGACAACGGCGACCTGGTCGAGGTCTTCACCTCCAAGGCACCCGGCGCCGGCCCCTCCCGCGACTGGCTCGGCTTCGTCAAGTCACCGCGCGCCCGCAACAAGATCCGCGCCTGGTTCTCCAAGGAACGCCGCGACGAGGCGATCGAGCAGGGCAAGGACTCCATCGTCCGCGCCATGCGCAAGCAGAACCTGCCGATCCAGCGCATCCTGACCGGCGACTCCCTGGTGACCCTCGCGCACGAGATGCGCTACGCGGACATCTCCGCGCTGTACGCGGCGATCGGCGAGGGCCATGTCTCCGCGCAGAACATCGTGCAGAAACTCGTCCAGGCGCTCGGCGGCGAGGAGGCCGCCACCGAGGAGATCGACGAGTCGATCCCGCCGGCCCGCGGCCGCAGCCGCAAGCGCCGCTCCAGCGCCGACCCGGGCGTCGTCGTCAAGGGCGTCGAGGACGTGTGGGTCAAGCTGGCCCGCTGCTGTACGCCCGTCCCCGGCGACCCCATCATGGGCTTCGTGACGCGCGGCAGCGGCGTATCGGTTCACCGCACCGACTGCGTCAACGTCGACTCGCTGTCCCGTGAGCCCGAGCGGATCCTCGAGGTCGAGTGGGCGCCCACCCAGTCCTCGGTCTTCCTGGTCGCCATCCAGGTCGAGGCCCTGGACCGCTCCCGGCTCCTCTCGGACGTCACCCGCGTCCTGTCCGACCAGCACGTCAACATCCTCTCGGCGGCCGTGCAGACCTCCCGCGACCGCGTCGCCACCTCCCGCTTCACCTTCGAGATGGGCGACCCGAAGCATCTCGGCCATGTACTGAAGGCGGTCCGGGGCGTGGAGGGCGTCTACGACGTGTACCGGGTGACGTCGGCGCGCAGCAGGGCGTAACAGCCACGCGAAAGGGGGCCCCGTACGGCGCGTACGGGGCCCCCTTCGCTGTCGGCTGGATCAGCCGCCGAACTCCTGCAGGCCCTTCAGCGCCTGGTCCAGCAGCGCCTGGCGGCCCTCGAGCTCACGCTCGAGCTTGTCGGCCTTGGCGTTGTTGCCCTGCGCCCGGGCCTGCTCGATCTGGCCCCTCAGCTTGTCCACGGCGGCCTGGAGCTGACCGGTCAGGCCCTCGGCACGTGCGCGTGCCTCCGGGTTCGTCCGGCGCCACTCGGTCTCCTCGGCCTCCTGGAGCGCCCGCTCGACGGCGTGCATCCGGCCCTCGACCTTGGGCCGGGCGTCGCGCGGCACATGACCGATGGCCTCCCAGCGCTCGTTGATCGTGCGGAACGCGGCCCGGGACGCCTTCAGATCCGTGATCGGCAGGAGCTTCTCGGCCTCCCCTGCCAGCTCCTCCTTGAGCTTCAGGTTCTCCGCCTGCTCGGCGTCCCGCTCGGCGAACACCGAGCTGCGCGCGGCGAAGAAGACGTCCTGGGCGCCGCGGAAGCGGTTCCACAGATCGTCCTCGTGCTCGCGCTGGGCCCGGCCGGCGGCCTTCCACTCGGCCATCAGCTCGCGGTAGCGCGCGGCCGTCGCACCCCAGTCCGTCGAGTTCGACAGCGCCTCGGCCTCGGCGACCAGCCGCTCCTTGGTCCGCCTCGCCTCCTCGCGCTGGGCGTCCAGCTGCGCGAAGTGCTGCTTGCGCCGCTTGGAGAACGCCGACCGCGCGTGCGAGAACCGGTGCCACAGCTCGTCGTCGGACTTGCGGTCCAGCCGCGGCAGGCCCTTCCAGGTGTCCACCAGGGCCCGCAGCCGCTCACCGGCCGCCCGCCACTGGTCGGACTGAGACAGCTCCTCCGCCTCGACGACCAGCGCCTCCTTGGCCTTGCGCGCCTCGTCGGACTGCTTCGCCCGCTGCGCCTTGCGCTCCTCGCGGCGCGCCTCCACCAGCTCGGTGAGCTTGTCCAGCCGGACCCGCAGGGCGTCCAGGTCGCCCACCGCGTGGTGCGCGTCGACCTGCTCCCTGATGTGGTCGATGGCCGCCTGGGCGTCCTTCGCCGACAGGTCGGTGGTCTTCACTCGCTTCTCGAGGAGGCCGATCTCGACAACCAGGCCCTCGTACTTGCGCTCGAAATAGGCCAGCGCCTCCTCAGGGGAGCCTGCCTGCCAGGAACCGACGACCTGCTCGCCGTCGGCCGTACGCACGTACACGGTCCCCGTCTCGTCGACGCGGCCCCACGGGTCGCTGCTCACAGCGCCTCCTCCACATGATGCCTGCGAGGGGCCTCAGCACCCCCGGGCATCGTCCACAGTTTCGTCACGGCCAACATAGGCGACCGGCGGGGGGCGTGTCCGCATCCCGCGCGACCGAAATTACGCAGTTGAGGGTCAGGATTCGGTGACCGTGGCCTTGTTGATCACGACCGTCGCGTTGGGCGCCGTATTGCCCGTCTGAGGGTCGGGAGCCTGGGCTCCGGCGTCGGCGATTTTCTTCAGGACCTTCATGCCCGCCTCGGACACCGTCCCGAACGGTGTGTAGTCGGGCGGCAGCTGACTGTCCTTGTAGACGAGGAAGAACTGGCTGCCACCGCTGTTGCGGCCCTGCTTCGTCTGGGCGTTGTACTGGTTCGCCATCGCGACCGTGCCCGCCGGGTACACCCCGCCCTTGAGGCTCTTGTCCTTCAGATTCTCGTCCGGGATCGTGTAGCCGGGGCCGCCCATGCCGGTGCCCTGCGGGTCGCCGCACTGCAGGACGTAGATGTTTTGGGGGACCAGGCGGTGGCACTTGGTGTGGTCCAAGTAGCCCTTGCCGAGAAGGAAGTTGAACGAGTTCACGGTGTGCGGTGCCGCCGACGCCTTCAGCGCGATGTCTATCTCGCCGCAGGTCGTGTCCAGCTTCATCGTGTACTTCGCCGACTCGTCGATCGTCATCGCCGGTTCCTTCTTCCAGGTCTGCGACTTGACCTTGCCCGGCGCGGGCTTCTCACACGGGTCCGGGGCCTTGCTGGGCGAGGCGCTCGGGGTGACCTCCGCGCCCGCGTTCTCCTTCTTGCCGTCGTCCTCGAACGGCTTGGTCAGGTAGACCGAGACGGAGAGCACCACGACCACGCCGAGGACCGAGGCGATCACGGAGTTGCGGATACGGGCCTTGCGTCGCGCCTCAGTGCGTCGCTGCTGCTGCCGCAAGTACTTCTCACGGGCGAGCTGACGCCGCCGCTGTTCCTGGCTGGACACCGGGTTCTCTCCTCATGCGTCTGAAACGTCGACCGGTACGCGTGGGGCCTGTGCGCCGACCGTCTGCGTGTGCCCCGTACCGTATATGGGTTCGCTGAGGAATCGGCAGCGCCGGTAGGCTCTGACAGCAGCCGCAGCCGCCCGTATCGACACAACGAAGGACGATCGTGCTCATTGCCGGGTTCCCCGCCGGGGCCTGGGGGACGAACTGCTACCTCGTCGCCCCCGCCGCCGGTGAGGAGTGCGTGATCATCGACCCCGGCCATCAGGCCGCCGACGGCGTCGCGGAAACGCTCAGAAAGCATCGGCTCAAGCCCGTCGCCGTCGTCCTCACGCACGGCCACATCGACCACGTGGCATCGGTCGTCCCCGTGTGCGGCGCGCACGACGTGCCGGCCTGGATCCACCCCGACGACCGGTACATGATGAGCGACCCCGAGAAGGGGATAGGCCGTTCCATCGGCATGCCGCTCCTGGGCGAGCTGACCGTGGGAGAGCCCGACGACGTCAAGGAACTGGCCGACGGGGCGAAGCTGGAGCTGGCGGGCCTGGAGCTGTCCGTCGCGCACGCGCCCGGCCATACCAAGGGGTCGGTGACCTTCGGCATGCCCGAGGCGGCGGACATCCCGCCGATCCTGTTCTCGGGCGACCTGCTGTTCGCCGGCTCCATCGGACGCACCGACCTGCCCGGCGGTGACATGGCCGAGATGCTCGACTCGCTGGCCCGCGTGTGCCTGCCGCTCGACGACTCGACCGTGGTGCTGTCCGGCCATGGCCCCCAGACCACCATCGGCCAGGAGCGCGCCACCAACCCGTATCTGCGGCAGGTGGCGGCCGGCCAGGGAGCTGCCGAGGCTCCCCGACGAGGAATGTGACGAGACCTTCCGTGAGCACCTTCAAGGCCCCCAAGGGCACGTACGACCTGATCCCGCCGGACTCCGCGACGTTCCTGGCGGTCCGTGAGGCGATCGCCGCACCGCTGCGCAACTCCGGCTACGGCTACATCGAGACACCGGGCTTCGAGAGCGTCGAACTCTTCGCGCGCGGCGTCGGGGAGTCGACGGACATCGTGACGAAGGAGATGTACGCCTTCGAGACGAAGGGCGGCGACAGGCTGGCCCTGCGTCCCGAAGGCACGGCCTCCGTCCTGCGTGCCGCGCTGGAGGCCAACCTGCACAAGGCGGGCAACCTCCCGGTCAAGCTCTGGTACTCCGGCTCGTACTACCGCTACGAGCGCCCCCAGAAGGGCCGCTACCGCCACTTCTCCCAGGTCGGTGCCGAGGCGATCGGTGCCGAGGACCCGGCGCTGGACGCCGAGCTGATCATCCTGGCCGACCAGGCGTACCGCTCGCTGGGCCTGAGCAACTTCCGGATCCTGCTCAACAGCCTCGGCGACAAGGAGTGCCGCCCGGTGTACCGGACGGCACTCCAGGACTTCCTGCGCGGCCTGGACCTGGACGAGGACACCCTGCGCCGGGCGGAGATCAACCCGCTGCGCGTCCTGGACGACAAGCGTGAGTCGGTCCAGAAGCAGCTGGGGGACGCCCCGCTGCTGCGTGACTACCTCTGCGACGCCTGCAAGGCGTACCACGAGGAGGTCCGCGAGCTGATCACGGCGGCCGGCGTCGCCTTCGAGGACGACCCGAAGCTGGTCCGCGGCCTGGACTACTACACCCGCACGACGTTCGAGTTCGTCCACGACGGCCTCGGCTCCCAGTCCGCCGTCGGCGGCGGCGGACGCTACGATGGCCTGTCCGAGATGATCGGCGGCCCCGCGCTGCCGTCCGTCGGCTGGGCCCTCGGCGTCGACCGCACGGTCCTCGCCCTGGAGGCGGAGGGCGTCGAGCTCGAACTCCCCGCCACCACCAGCGTGTTCGCCGTCCCGCTCGGCGAGGAGGCCCGCCGGGTCCTGTTCGCCAAGGTCACGGAACTGCGCAAGAACGGCATCGCGGCCGACTTCTCCTACGGCGGCAAGGGCCTCAAGGGCGCGATGAAGAACGCCAACCGCAGCGGCGCCCGCTACACGATCGTCGCCGGCGAACGCGACCTCGCCGAGGGCGTCGTCCAGCTCAAGGACATGGAGTCGGGCGAGCAGACGGCGGTCGGCGTGAACGAGATCGTGGCGGAACTGGAAGCACGTCTCGGCTGAGCCGCGCCTCCGTCCTGGACGGCGCCGCCCCCTCAGCCAGTCCGGCGTTCGAGGACGGGCACGACTGGGCGGCGCCGCGCTCCTGCCGTGGCGGTCCCTCCGCCATCCCACCCCCGGGCGGTCTCGCCCTCTCAGCCCGTCCGGCGTTTGAGGACGAGGCCGTTCAGGCCGATGGGGGTCCAGGGGGCGCAGCCCCCTGGCGGGGTCGAAGGGGCGGAGCCCCTGGGGATGGGACGGGTAGGGGCGGCGGGGGCGAGAACCTCAGTCCAGCAACCCGTACCGCAGCGCACTCGTCACGGCCGCCGTCCGGTCGTCCACCCCCAACTTGCCGAAGACCCGCAGCAGATACGTCTTCACCGTCGACTCCCCGATGAACAACCGCCGCCCGATCTCCGCGTTCGTGCAGCCCTCGGCGACCAGCCGCAGCACGGCCGTCTCACGCTCCGACAACCGCGGCCGCTCCGGCTTCGTCCGCAACTGGTCCACCAGCCGCGCCGCGACGGACGGGGCCAGAACCGTCTCGCCACGCGCCGCCGCCCGCACGGCCTCCGCGAGTTCCGCACGCGGCAAGTCCTTCAGCAGATAACCCGCCGCCCCGGCCTCCACCGCCCGCAGAATGTCGCGGTCCGTCTCGTACGTCGTCAGCACGACCACCCGGCACGGCAGCCCGGCCCGCGTCATCCGCACGATGGAGTCCACACCCCCGCCGCCTGGCATCCGCAGATCCATCAGCACGATGTCGGGCCGCAACTGAGCCGCCAGCGCCTCCGCCTGCGGCCCGCTGGACGCGTCCGCGACGACCTCCAGATCGGACTCCGCACTGAGCATCGCCCGCAGCCCCTCCCGTACGACGGGATGGTCGTCGGCCAGGACGATCCGGATCACGGCGTCTCCCTCCTCACCAACGGCAGGCGCACGGTCACGACCGTGCCGTCGCCCGGGGCGCTGCGCACCTCCGCGGTTCCGCCCACTTCCACGGCCCGGGCCCGCAGCCCCGCCAGACCGTACCCACCGCGGACGGCGCCCGGGTCGAAGCCGGGCCCGTCGTCCCGCACGGACACGGTCAGCATGTCGTCGGCGTACGCCAGCGACACCCCGACCGCCACCGAACTCCCCGCATGCTTACGGGCATTGGCCAGCGCCTCCTGGCAGGCCCGCAGGGCGACCACCTCCGGACCCGCGGGCAGCATGCGGACCGGGCCCGTCACCTCCAGCTCCGCGTCATGGCGCGCGACGAGCCGGCCCAGCGCGTCCGGCAGGGAGGCACCGTCCAGGTCGGCGGGCGCACCCCCGGCGACCAACGCCCGGGCCTCGGCGAGGTTCTGCCGGGCCGTCTCGTCCATCAGCCGCAGATGACGCCGCGCCTCGGGCAGGTCGTGGTCCAGTTCCGCCTCGACCGCCTGGATCAGCATCACCAGACTGGTGAACCCCTGAGCCAGCGTGTCGTGGATCTCCCGGGCCAGCCGCTCCCGCTCGGCCAGCGCCCCGTGGGCCTCGGACAGCCGCCCGATCTCGTGCCGGCTCGCGTCCAGCTCCGCGATCAGCTCGGCCCGCTCCTGGCTCTGCTCGATGATCCGGATGATCCAGATGCCGACGGCGACCGAGAACACGAAACTGACCAGGGAGAACAAGGCGTTGAAGGCCACGTCCCGGGGGCCGGGCCGCCACAGAAGCGCCCAGCCGGCCACGGGCACGAGGTTCACCACGGCCACGGCCACCAGCGCCGACCGCAACCGCAGCGTCATGAAGCACTGCGGGATCAGGGCGAAGGCCAGCAGCCGCGTCTCGCCCACGAGGACCGCCGACGGCAGGACCAGCGCCAGCGCCGCCGTCAGATAGCCGATCGTCCGCCGCTGGTCGGGCGGGTCGCCCTGGATCAGCCGGCGCCCGACCACCACGTACAGCGGGACCAGCGGGACGAGCAGCACCGCCGCGACCGCGCGGACCGGCCGGCCGGGGTGATCGGCGGCGAGCACGGACACCAAGGTCGCCACCCAGATGAGCGCGAAGTACGTGTCCCAGAGCCGGAACGAGCGCTCCCAGTGGTAGGCGCTCGCGGCATCGCTCATCCCTCGCGCCGGTCCTTCCAGCGGAACGTCAGCAGGCACAGCACCAATCCTCCGGCGCACCACGCGGCGAGCACCAGGGCCACGCGTCCCATCTCCCAGCTCCCCGCCTGTTCCAGCACCTGCGCCGACTCCGGCAGGAACACCCCGCGCAGCCCCTGGCACATCCACTTCAGCGGGAACAGCGCACCGATGGTCAGCATCCAGTCCGGGATGGTGCCGATGGCGATGTACACCCCGGAGATGAACTGGAGCACCAGGAAGGGCAGCACGACCACGGAACTCGCGCTGTTCGCGGACCTCGGCACCGAGCTGATCGCGATGCCGAGCAGGGCGCAGGCCGTGATCCCGAGCACGAAGATCCACGCCAGGTCGAGCCAACGGCCCGCGTCGGACGGCAGGTCCACGTCGTACACGGTCGTGCCGACGAGGAGCAGGATCACCGTCTCCAGCAGACCGGTGAACAGAACCAGCCAGATCTTGCCGAGGAAGTACGCCGTCGGCGGCATCGGCGTGCCGCGCAGCCGGCGCAGCACCTTCTCCTCCCGTTCCACGGCGATCGAGATGCCGAGCGCCTGGAAACTCGTCGACATGATGCCGGCGGCCATCATCGCCGGGACGTACAACTGCGAGGCGGTGATACCCGCGCCCGCCACGTCGTCCCGGAAGATCGACGCGAACAGGAACAGGAAGACGACCGGGAAGGCGAACGTGAACACCACCTGGTCGCGCTGCCGGAAGAACTGCCTGATCTCCAGGCCGCCCCGCCGCAGCCCCAGCCCCCAGACGCCCGGCAGCCCCCCGGCGCCGACCGCACCGCGATCCCGTACGGCGGTCGTGGTCATCGCGCGTCCTCCTGCCGCTGTCCGGTCAGCCGGAGGTAGACGTCCTCCAGCGTGGGGCGGCTGACCGCCAGCCCCGGGATCTCACCGTCGAAGCGGTGCATGAGCCCGGCGATCGTCCTGGTCGGCGTGCCAGTGCGCTCCCTGCGCAGGGTGCCGTCCGGCTCGGTCCACTCGACGAGGGCTTCGGTTCCGTACCGCTCCCGCAGCGCCCCGGGTTCGCCCTCGGCGACGATCCGGCCCTGCGCGACGACGGCCAGCCGGTGCGCGAGCGCCTCCGCCTCCTCCAGGTAGTGGGTGGTCAGCAGGATGGTCGTGCCCTCGTCGGCCAGGGCGCGGATCAGCGACCAGAACTGCCGCCGGGCCGCCGGATCGAAGCCGGTCGTCGGCTCGTCCAGCAGCAGCAGGTCCGGGCCGCCGATCACGCCGAGCGCCACGTCCAGACGCCGGCGCTGGCCCCCCGACAGCGCCTTGATCCGGCTGTCCGCCTTCGCCTCCAGACCGACCAGGCCGATGACCTCCTCCGGGTCGCGCGGCCGGGGGTAGTAGCCGGCGAAGTGCCGCACCGTCTCCCGGACCGTCAACTCCGCGGGCGCCGATTCGTCCTGCCAGACGATTCCGACACGTGAACGCCACGCGCGCGTGCCGGTCGCCGGGTCCGACCCGAGCACGGACACCTCGCCCGCGTCCCGGTCCCGGTTGCCCTGGAGGATCTCCACGGTGGTGCTCTTGCCGGCGCCGTTGGGTCCGAGCAGGCCGAACACCTCGCCCGGGCGGATGCCCAGGTCGATCCCGTCGACGGCGGTCACGTCCCCGTACCGCTTGCGCAGCCCTCCCACCTCGACGGCGAGGTCGTACCCGTGTGCTGTCATGCGACGAGCGTCGGCCGGAACGGCACCCTCAGGGACGACCAGGCGGACATCCTTATGTCCACTGAACGGTGGACGGACCTACCTGTGCGGCAGAATGGCCCTGCCCGAAGTTGTCCAGGTCTCAAGTGACGGAATCGGCGTGATGAGCAAGACGACAGTCAAGGACGTCTCCACGGACCCCGAGGCGGAGCGCGCCGAGCTCGCGCCCCGCGCCGAGGGCGGCAGCCGGGCCCTCGCCCTGCTGCTGGTGATCACCGGCGCGGCCGGACTGCTCGCCGCGTGGATCATCACGATCGACAAGTTCAAGATCCTCGAAGCCAAGGTCGAGGGCAAGACGTTCACCCCCGGGTGCAGCTTCAACCCCGTCGTCTCCTGCGGCAGCGTCATGGAGAGCAAGCAGGCCGCCGTCTTCGGTTTCCCGAACCCGATGCTCGGCCTCGTGACCTACGGCATCGTCATCGGCGTCGGCGTGAGCCTGCTCGCCGGTGCCCGCTTCTCGCGCTGGTACTGGCTCACCTTCAACGCCGGCTGCCTGTTCGGCGTCGGCTTCTGCGCCTGGCTGATGTTCCAGTCCCTGTACCGGATCAACGCGCTGTGCCTGTGGTGCTGCCTGGCCTGGGTCGCGACGATCCTCATGTTCTGGTACGTGACGTCGTTCAACATCCGCAAGGGCTTCCTGCCCGCCCCCACCTGGCTCAAGGGCTTCTTCGGCGAGTTCACCTGGGTCATGCCCGTGCTGCACATCGGCATCATCGGCATGCTGATCCTGACCCGCTGGTGGGACTTCTGGATGAGCTGAGCTGGGAACACCAGGGCCCGGAGGGATTGTCAGTGCCGTGATTTAGGGTTTCTGACGTGGAGCCCGACCTGTTCACCGCCGCAGCAGAAGAACGCCAGGAGAAGGAGCCGTCCAGCAGCCCCCTGGCGGTGCGGATGCGCCCGCGCACCCTCGACGAGGTCGTGGGCCAGCGGCATCTGCTGAAGCCGGGCTCGCCCCTGCGCAGACTGGTCGGCGAGGCCTCCGGCCCGGCCGGTCCTTCCTCGGTGATCCTCTGGGGCCCGCCCGGCACCGGCAAGACCACCCTGGCGTACGTCGTCTCCAAGGCCACCGACGCCCGCTTCGTCGAGCTGTCGGCGATCACCGCGGGTGTCAAGGAGGTCCGCTCGGTCATCGACGGCGCCCGCCGCGCCTCCGGCGGATACGGCAAGGAGACCGTCCTCTTCCTCGACGAGATCCACCGCTTCAGCAAGGCCCAGCAGGACTCCCTCCTCCCGGCCGTCGAGAACCGCTGGGTGACACTGATCGCGGCGACGACGGAGAACCCGTACTTCTCGGTGATCTCGCCCCTGCTGTCCCGCTCCCTGCTGCTCACCCTCGAGCCGCTCACGGACGACGACATCAAGGGCCTCGTCCAGCGGGCTCTGACCGACGAGCGCGGCCTCAAGGGCGCCGTCACCCTCCCCGAGGAGACCGAGAGTCACCTCCTGCGCATCGCCGGCGGCGACGCCCGCCGGGCCCTGACCGCCCTGGAGGCCGCCGCCGGAGCCGCCCTCGACAAGGGCGAGGCGGAGATCGGCCTGACGACGCTGGAGGAGACGGTCGACCGGGCGGCCGTGAAGTACGACCGCGACGGCGACCAGCACTACGACGTGGCCAGCGCCCTGATCAAGTCCATCCGCGGCTCCGACGTCGACGCCGCCCTGCACTACCTGGCCCGGATGATCGAGGCCGGCGAGGACCCCCGCTTCATCGCCCGGCGCCTGATGATCTCCGCCAGCGAGGACATCGGCCTGGCGGACCCGACCGCTCTGCAGACGGCGGTCGCCGCCGCCCAGGCCGTCGCCATGATCGGCTTCCCGGAGGCCGCCCTCACCCTCAGCCACGCCACCATCGCCCTCGCCCTGGCTCCCAAGTCCAACGCCGCGACCACCGCGATCGGCGCCGCCCTGGAGGACGTACGCAAGGGACTCGCCGGCCCCGTGCCCGCGCACCTGCGCGACAGCCACTACAAGGGCGCCACCAAGCTCGGCCACGGCCAGGGCTACGTCTATCCGCACGACCTGCCCGAGGGCATCGCCGCCCAGCAGTACGCCCCGGACGCACTCAAGGACCGCGAGTACTACGAACCGACCCGGCACGGCGCGGAGGCCCGCTACGCGGACGCGGTCGAGTGGACCCGGAAGAACCTCGGTCGAAAGCGGTCCTGAGCACCCTGTAAACTCGGTCGGAGTGCCGCGTCCCGTGCAGTCAGAACGGGACAGTCGGCCGGAGCCCGGTCCCCCGGGATCGGCTCCAGGAGCGTCGCGCACCGTCGAAGGTGTCGCGGGCAGCCCACCACCCCTCGTCCTGCGGACGGGACCGGTCGGTGGGCCACTCGCGTGCTGCACGTATGTGCCCAGACCAGGGGAGCGGCTGCCCACCGAGGTCCACCAGGACCGAGGCGGGTTTCCCCGGCTGCGGATGCGACCTCCCACAACCCTGACAAGCCGACACTAGGAAACGAGAAACAGTGGCGAACCAGTCCCGCCCCAAGGTCAAGAAGTCGCGTGCCCTCGGCATCGCGCTCACCCCGAAGGCCGTCAAGTACTTCGAGGCCCGCCCGTACCCGCCCGGTGAGCACGGCCGTGGCCGCAAGCAGAACTCGGACTACAAGGTCCGTCTGCTCGAGAAGCAGCGCCTGCGCGCGCAGTACGACGTGTCCGAGCGCCAGCTCGTCCGCGCCTACGAGCGTGCCTCCAAGGTCCAGGGCAAGACCGGTGAGGCCCTGATCATCGAGCTCGAGCGCCGTCTCGACGCCCTGGTCCTGCGTTCGGGCATCGCCCGCACGATCTACCAGGCCCGCCAGATGGTCGTCCACGGCCACATCGCGGTCAACGGCAAGAAGGTCGACAAGCCCTCCTTCCGTGTCCGTCCGGACGACGTCGTGCAGGTCCGCGAGCGCTCCAAGGAGAAGACCCTCTTCACGATCGCTCGTGAGGGTGGCTTCGCCCCCGACGGTGAGATCCCGCGCTACCTCCAGGTGAACCTCAAGTCCCTGGCGTTCCGCCTGGACCGCGAGCCGAACCGCAAGGAGATCCCGGTGATCTGCGACGAGCAGCTCGTCGTCGAGTACTACGCCCGCTGATCCACGGCAGGCACGCGGTACCCCAGCCCGTCGTCTCCCCGCCCCTTCCGGGCGGGCGAGGCGGCGGGCTTTCGCGAATCCGCCGTCGCCCGGCGGTAATCCGGTACGGAGCCGCATCCCCGGCGCGATAGGCTCGTCGCACGACTTTTTCGATGTTCAGGCACGTTTTTCAGGGAGCGGGTGCACACAGTGTCCGGTGGAGAGGTGGCCGGAATCCTGGTGGCCGTCTTCTGGGCGATCCTGGTCTCCTTCCTCGCCGTCGCGCTGGCGAGGCTGGCCCAGACGCTCAGGGCGACCACCAAGCTCGTGGCGGAAGTGACCGATCAGGCCGTCCCGCTGCTGGCCGACGCCTCCGCGGCGGTGCGCTCCGCGCAGACCCAGATCGACCGGGTCGACACGATCGCCTCCGACGTCCAGGAAGTCACGTCGAACGCCTCCGCGCTGTCGACCACCGTCGCCTCCACCTTCGGCGGCCCCCTGGTCAAGGTCGCCGCCTTCGGCTACGGCGTGCGCCGGGCCCTCGGCGGCCGCAAGGAGGACGTGCCCGGCAAGGCGTCGAGGCGTACCGTGATCGTGGGCCGCACGGTCTCTCGGCGCAACGCCCGAGGGAAGAGGGACTGAGAGCCAGCGATGTTCCGCCGTACGTTCTGGTTCACCACCGGCGTCGCCGCCGGAGTGTGGGCCACCACCAAGGTCAACCGGAAGCTGAAGCAGCTGACGCCCGAGAGCCTCGCCAAAGCCGCGGGCAACAAGGCGCTCGAGGCCGGCCACCGGCTCAAGGACCGCGCGGTCGACTTCGCGCTCGACGTCCGCGACAACATGGCCCAGCGGGAGGCCGAACTGGGCGACGCGCTCGGGCTCAACGCCCCCGTCGACCCCGAACTCCCCGCGCCCCGGCGGTACGCCGCCATCGAGAACCGCACAGAGCCGAAGACGTACGTCATCGACAGCACGTCGTCCACGTACAAGAAGAATTCGTACAACCGGAATGAGGACCACTGATGGAGTCGGCTGAGATTCGCCGCCGCTGGTTGAGCTTCTTCGAGGAGCGCGGTCACACCGTCGTCCCTTCGGCGTCGCTCATCGCGGACGACCCGACTCTGCTCCTCGTCCCGGCCGGCATGGTGCCCTTCAAGCCCTACTTCCTGGGTGAGGTCAAGCCGCCCTTCGCCCGCGCCACGAGCGTGCAGAAGTGCGTGCGCACGCCCGACATCGAAGAGGTCGGCAAGACCACGCGCCACGGCACGTTCTTCCAGATGTGCGGCAACTTCTCCTTCGGCGACTACTTCAAGGAAGGCGCCATCAAGCTCGCCTGGGAGCTGCTCACCAGCCCCCAGGACAAGGGCGGTTACGGTCTCGACCCCGAGCGCCTGTGGATCACCGTCTACAAGGACGACGACGAGGCCGAGCGCATCTGGCACGAGGTCGTCGGCGTGCCGAAGGAGCGCATCCAGCGCCTCGGCATGAAGGACAACTACTGGTCCATGGGCGTCCCCGGCCCGTGCGGCCCCTGCTCCGAGATCAACTACGACCGCGGCCCCGAGTTCGGCGCCGAGGGCGGCCCCGCCGTCAACGACGAGCGGTACGTGGAGATCTGGAACCTCGTCTTCATGCAGTACGAGCGGGGCGAGGGCACCGGCAAGGACAACTTCGAGATCCTCGGCGACCTGCCCAGCAAGAACATCGACACCGGCCTCGGCCTCGAACGTCTCGCCATGATTCTGCAGGGCGTGCAGAACATGTACGAGATCGACACCTCGATGGCCGTCATCGACAAGGCCACCGAGCTGACCGGCGTCCGCTACGGCGACGCCCACTCCTCGGACGTGTCCCTGCGCGTGGTCACCGACCACATGCGCACCGCCACCATGCTCATCGGCGACGGCGTCACCCCGGGCAACGAGGGCCGCGGTTACGTGCTGCGCCGCATCATGCGCCGCGCCATCCGCAACATGCGCCTGCTCGGCGCCACCGGCCCGGTCGTCAAGGACCTGATCGACGTCGTCATCGGCATGATGGGGCAGCAGTACCCCGAGCTCATCACCGACCGCGAGCGGATCGAGAAGGTCGCCCTCGCCGAGGAGAACGCCTTCCTCAAGACGCTGAAGGCCGGCACCAACATCCTCGACACCGCCGTCAGCGACACCAAGGCCGCCGGCTCCTCCGTCCTGCCCGGCGACAAGGCCTTCCTGCTCCACGACACCTGGGGCTTCCCGATCGACCTCACCCTGGAAATGGCCGCCGAACAGGGCCTCTCCGTGGACGAGGACGGCTTCCGCCGCCTGATGAAGGAACAGCGGGAACGCGCCAAGGCCGACGCCCAGTCCAAGAAGACCGGCCACGCCGGCGCCGGCGCCTACCGCGAGATCGCCGACCAGGCTGGTGCCACCGACTTCATCGGCTACACCGACACCGAGAGCGAGTCCACGATCGTCGGCATCCTTGTCGACGGCGCCTCCTCCCCGGCCGCCACCGAGGGCGACGAGGTCGAGATCGTCCTCGACCGCACCCCCTTCTACGCCGAGGGCGGCGGCCAGATCGGCGACACCGGCAAGATCAAGGTCGACACCGGCGCCGTCATCGAGGTCCGCGACTGCCAGAAGCCGGTCCCCGGTGTCTACGTGCACAAGGGCGTCGTCCAGGTCGGCGAGGTCACCGTCGGCGCCAAGGCCCATGCCTCCATCGACGACCGCCGCCGCAAGGCCATCGCCCGTGCCCACTCGGCCACGCACCTGACCCACCAGGCCCTGCGCGACGCCCTCGGCCCGACGGCCGCCCAGGCCGGTTCCGAGAACCAGCCCGGCCGCTTCCGCTTCGACTTCGGCTCCCCGTCCGCCGTTCCGACGGCCGTGATGACCGACGTCGAGCAGAAGATCAACGAGGTGCTCGCCCGCGACCTGGACGTCCGCGCCGACGTCATGGGCATCGACGAGGCCAAGAAGCAGGGCGCCATCGCCGAGTTCGGCGAGAAGTACGGCGAGCGCGTGCGCGTCGTGACCATCGGCGACTTCTCCAAGGAGCTGTGCGGCGGCACGCACGTGCACAACACCGCCCAGCTGGGCCTGGTGAAGCTGCTCGGCGAGTCGTCCATCGGCTCCGGTGTCCGCCGCATCGAGGCCCTGGTCGGTGTCGACGCCTACAACTTCCTCGCCCGGGAGCACACGGTCGTCGCCCAGCTCCAGGAGCTGATCAAGGGCCGCCCGGAGGAGCTCCCGGAGAAGGTCTCCGCCATGCTCGGCAAGCTGAAGGACGCCGAGAAGGAGATCGAGAAGTTCCGCGCCGAGAAGGTCCTCCAGGCCGCCGCCGGTCTCGTGGAGTCCGCCAAGGACGTCCGTGGCGTTGCTGTCGTGACCGGCCAGGTCCCGGACGGCACGACCGCCGACGACCTGCGCAAGCTGGTGCTGGACGTGCGCGGACGTATCCAGGGCGGACGTGCCGCCGTGGTCGCCCTGTTCACGGTGGCGAACGGCAAGCCGCTGACGGTCATCGCCACCAACGAGGCCGCCCGCGAGCGCGGCCTGAAGGCCGGCGACCTGGTCCGTACGGCCGCCAAGACCCTCGGCGGCGGCGGTGGCGGCAAGCCCGACGTCGCCCAGGGCGGCGGCCAGAACCCGGCCGCGATCGGCGACGCCGTGGACGCCGTGGAGCGTCTGGTCGCCGAGACGGCCAAGTAAGAAACGGGTCGGGAAGATGCGCAGAGGACGTCGACTCGCGATCGACGTCGGGGACGCCCGTATCGGGGTCGCCTCGTGCGACCCCGACGGGATCCTCGCCACCCCGGTGGAGACGGTCCCGGGTCGTGACATCCCCGCAGCTCACCGGCGGTTGAAGCAACTCGTCGAGGAGTACGAGCCCATCGAGGTCGTGGTCGGTCTCCCGCGCTCCCTCAAGGGCGGTGAGGGCCCGGCCGCGGTCAAGGTCCGGGGATTTGCCCAGGAACTGGCGCGCATGATCTCCCCGGTTCCGGTGAGACTCGTGGACGAACGCATGACGACGGTGACGGCCAGTCAGGGGCTGCGCGCTTCGGGCGTGAAGTCCAAGAAGGGACGTTCCGTCATCGATCAGGCGGCGGCGGTGATCATCCTGCAACAGGCGCTTGAATCCGAACGGGTGTCAGGTAAAGCACCCGGGGAAGGCGTCGAAGTGGTCATCTGATCGCGATACGGTAACGTTCCGCGCGATGCGGCGGCATTCGAACAGCCACCGCACAGCAAGAGGCGGGACGGGAGCCGAGCCGGAAGCCGCGTGACCGCCGCCTCGCGGCTCTAGGGGATCGATGACTGAGTATGGCCGGGGCCCAGGCTCCGAACCGTGGCATCCGGAGGACCCGTTGTACGGGGACGGCGGATGGGGAGGAGAGCAGGCCCACCAGGGTCAGCAGCCTCCCTACGGCGGCCAGCCACAGCACTATCCAGAGCAGCCGCAGCAGCCGCAGTACGGCGACTGGGGCACCGGTGAGCAGGCCGGATACGGTCAGGCGCAGCAGCAGTACCAGTACGACCAGCAGCAGTACGCGGCACAGGCGCACGGCCACCAGCAGTACCCGGGGCAGGGGAACGAGGGGCACCACCAGGACCAGGGATACCAGGACCAGGGGTACCACCAGCAGCAGTACGACAACGGCGGCTGGGCCACCGGCCCGCACCAGCAGGTCTCCTATCCCGGCGATCCCGCCGACCCGTACGGTCAGCAAACCGGTGCATACGGCCAGGGCCAGTCCGACTACTACGGCACCCCCGACGCGTATCCACCACCGGAGCCGCCCGGGCGGCGGCGGGCCGAGCCGGAGCCGGAGACCGACTGGGACCCCGGCCCCGACCAGGGTGAGCACGCCTTCTTCGCGGGCGGTGACGACGATGACGACGCCGACGAGCCGGGCGACCGCCGTCGGCGCGACGACCAGCGGGGACGCGGCGGCAAGCCCAAGAAGCGCCGCAGTGGAATGGCCTGCCTGGTGGTCGTCCTGGTCCTCGGCGGCGGACTGGCAGGTGTCAGCTACTTCGGCTACCAGTTCTTCCAGGATCGTTTCGGCGACGCCCCGGACTACGCGGGTGACGGCAACGGGCAGGAGGTGTCCGTCGAGATCCCCGAGGGAGCGCTCGGCTACAAGATCGGCCAGGTGCTGAAGGACGCAGGGGTCGTCAAGAGCGTCGACGCGTTCGTCGCTGCCCAGGAGAGCAATCCGCAGGGCAAGACCATCCAGGACGGCGTGTACACGCTGCAGAAGCAAATGTCGGCCGACAGTGCGGTCGAACTGATGCTCAGCCCCAAGAGCCGCGACAACCTGATCGTCGCCGAGGGCAGGCGCAACGCCGACGTCTACCGCCTCATCGACAAGCGGCTGGGCGTCAAGGAGGGCACCACCGCCGAGGTCGCCGAGAAGGACTACAAGAAACTCGGTCTGCCTGCCTGGGCGATGAACCACCCGAACGTCAAGGACCCGCTGGAAGGGTTCCTGTATCCCTCCAGCTACGGCGTCAGCAAGGGGCAGAAGCCTGAGGCCGTACTGAAGCAAATGGTGGGGCGGGCCACCAGGACGTACGAGAAGCTCGGTGTCGAGAAGAAGGCCGAGAGCCTGGGACTCGAGAATCCGTGGCAACTGATCACCGTCGCGAGTCTCGTCCAGGCCGAAGGCAAGACGCACGACGACTTCCGGAAGATGGCCGAGGTGGTCTACAACCGCCTCAAGCCCACCAACACGGAGACCAACCAGCTGCTGCAGTTCGACTCGAGCTTCAACTACTTGAAGAACGAGAGCAACATCCACATCAGCGAGTCCGAGATCAACAGCAACAAGGACCCGTACAACACGTACACCAACAAGGGTCTGCCGCCCGGTCCGATCGACAATCCGGGGGACGTGGCGCTGCGGGCGGCACTGAACCCGACGAAGGACGGCTGGATCTACTTCGTGGCGACCGATGGCGTCAGCAAGACCGAGTTCGCCAAGAATCGGACCGAGTTCGAGAAGCTCAAGGACAAGTTCAATGCCACCAGGGGCAACTGAAGCCCGCCGAGCCGCGGTGCTCGGCAGTCCTATCGCCCACTCCCTCTCCCCGGTGCTGCACCGCGCGGCGTATGCGGAACTGGGGCTGAGCGGCTGGTCCTACGACCGTTTCGAGGTCGACGAAGCGGAGCTGCCCGACTTCATCGAGAAGCTCGGCCCCGAGTGGGCCGGGCTGTCGCTGACCATGCCGCTGAAGCGGGCCGTCATCCCGCTGCTGGACGAGGTCACCGAGACCGCTGCCTCGGTGGAGGCGGTGAACACCGTCGTGTTCACCGAGGACGGGCGACGTGCGGGCGACAACACCGATATCCCCGGCATCGTCGCCGCGCTGCTCGAACGCGGCATCGAGCAGGTCGACTCCGTCGCCATCCTCGGCGCCGGTGCCACCGCCTCGTCCGCGCTCGCCGCACTGTCCCGGGTCTGTCCGGGCGAGATCGCCGTGTACGTGCGCAGCGAGGCCCGGGCCGCCGAGATGCGGCAGTGGGCCGAGCGGCTGGAGGTCTCGGTGCGCATCGCCGACTGGGCGGACGCCGAGCAGGCCCTGCACGCCCCGCTGGTGATCAGCACCACGCCGGCGGGTGCCACCGACGCCCTCGCCCGATCCGTCCCGGAGCGCCCGACGGCCCTGTTCGACGTGCTCTACGACCCCTGGCCGACCGCCCTCGCCGCCCGCTGGTCGGCGTACGGCGGCGCGGTCGTCAGCGGCCTCGATCTGCTGGTCCACCAAGCCGTGCTGCAGGTCGAGCAGATGACGGGGCGGGCCCCGGCCCCGCTGGACGCCATGCGAAAAGCGGGCGAGCGCGCACTGGCGGCCCGATAAGATCCGCTCTCGGTTCCGCAGGGGGCGGAACAGGGGAGGGGAGAACCAGCCATGTCCACCGGCATGCCTCAGGCGTCCGTGAAGTCCCAGATATTCGAGTCCCTGCTGGGATTCCTGCCCGACTGGGTGCAGATCACGGTGCTCGCCCTGATCGTGCTCGCGGTCCTCGCGTCCTGGGCGGTCAAGATCAAGCGCAAGATCGCCCACCGGCGGGCCGTGCGGAGCGGCGGGCCCGTCCACGCGGCGGCCCAGTACGGGCAGGGACGCGGAGCGGACTACCTGGGGGAGTACGCACCGCAGCAGGCGCAGCAGCAAGGCAGCGGAGCCGACCATCTGGGCACTTACGCACTGCAGCAGACGCAGACCGCGCAGCAGCCGAGCGGCGCGGACTTCCTGGGCGCGTACGCGCCGGAGCGGCAGACCGGCGGCCCGGCCTCGTCCGCCTGATGGACCGGCGGCCGGGTCCACGCTCCGGACGTGGCAGGATCGTGGGTGGCGGACCGGGGCCGCGCACCCGGTCGGGCCGTCGCCGTACGCGATGAGGTGCGTACGCTGGGCAGTAAGCACGCCGCGAATACTGAGGAGCACCGTTGAGCAGGTTGCGCTGGCTGACCGCGGGGGAATCCCACGGTCCCGCACTCGTCGCGACGCTGGAGGGCCTTCCCGCCGGCGTGCCGATCACCACGGACATGGTGGCGGACCATCTCGCGAGGCGGCGCCTGGGTTATGGGCGCGGTGCCCGGATGAAGTTCGAGCAGGACGAGATCACCTTCCTCGGCGGCGTCCGGCACGGCCTCAGCCTCGGCTCCCCGGTCGCGATCATGGTGGGCAACACCGAGTGGCCGAAGTGGGAACAGGTCATGGCGGCCGACCCGGTCGACGCGGAGATCCTCGACGGCCTCGCCCGCAACGCCCCGCTGACCCGTCCGCGCCCCGGCCACGCCGACCTCGCGGGGATGCAGAAGTACGGCTTCGACGAGGCCCGGCCGATCCTGGAGCGCGCCTCCGCGCGGGAGACGGCGGCCCGAGTGGCGCTGGGCGCGGTGGCCCGGTCGTACCTGAAGGAGACGGCCGGCATCGAGATCGTCTCCCACGTCGTGGAGCTGGCGGCCGCGAAGGCGCCGTACGGCGTGTACCCCACGCCCGCGGACGTGGAGAAGCTGGACGCCGACCCGGTGCGCTGCCTGGACGCCGACGCGTCGAAGGCGATGGTCGCCGAGATCGACCAGGCCCACAAGGACGGCGACACCCTCGGCGGCGTGGTCGAGGTGCTGGCGTACGAGGTGCCGGTCGGCCTCGGTTCGCACGTGCACTGGGACCGCCGGCTGGACGCCCGCCTGGCCGCCGCCCTGATGGGCATCCAGGCGATCAAGGGAGTCGAGGTCGGCGACGGCTTCGACCTGGCCCGCGTCCCCGGCTCCAAGGCGCACGACGAGATCGTCGCGACCGACGAGGGCATCAAGCGGACCACCGGCCGCTCCGGCGGCACCGAGGGCGGGCTGTCCACCGGTGAGCTGCTGCGCGTCCGGGCGGCGATGAAGCCGATCGCGACCGTGCCGCGGGCGCTGAAGACGGTGGACGTCGTCACCGGCGAGGCCACGGCCGCCCACCACCAGCGTTCCGACGTGTGCGCGGTGCCGGCCGCCGGCATCGTCGCCGAGGCGATGGTCGCCCTCGTCCTCGCGGACGCGGTCGCGGAGAAGTTCGGCGGCGACAACGTGGCCGAGACCCGCCGCAACGTGCGGTCCTACCTCGACAACCTGGCCATCCGATGAGCCCGCTGATCGTGCTGGTCGGCCCGATGGGCGTGGGCAAGTCCACCGTCGGGCAGCTGCTGGCCGAGCGCCTCGGGACCGGCTACCGGGACACCGACGACGACATCGTCGCCGCGCAGGGCCGGACCATCGCCGAGATCTTCGTCGAGGAGGGCGAGTCCGCCTTCCGCGCGATCGAGAAGCAGGCCGTGCGCGAGGCACTGGCCGGGCACGACGGTGTGCTGGCACTGGGCGGCGGCGCCGTCCTCGACCCGGACACCCGCGCGCTGCTCGCCGGGCAGCGCGTGGTGTACCTGTCGATGGACGTCGAAGAGGCGGTCAAGCGCACCGGCCTCAACGCGGCCCGGCCGCTGCTCGCCATCAACCCGCGCAAGCAGTGGCGCGAGCTGATGGAGGCCCGCCGGCACCTCTACGAGGAGGTCGCCACGGCCGTGGTCGCCACCGACGGCCGCACTCCCGAAGAGGTCACCCGAGCCGCCCTGGACGCACTGGAGTTGAAGGAAGCATGACTGAGGCAGTGACGCGGATCCAGGTCGGCGGCACGGCGGGCACCGAGCCCTACGAGGTCCTGGTGGGCCGGCAACTCCTCGGCGAACTGCCCGGGTTGATCGGCGGCAGGGCCAAGCGGGTCGCGATCGTCCACCCCGAGGCACTGGCCGAGACCGGTGACGCCCTGCGCGCCGACCTGGCCGGGCAGGGCTACGAGGCGGTCGCCATCCAGGTGCCCAACGCCGAGGAGGCCAAGACCGCCGAGGTCGCCGCCTACTGCTGGAGGGCGCTGGGGCAGTCCGGGTTCACCCGGACGGACGTCATCGTGGGCGTCGGCGGCGGCGCGACGACGGACCTGGCCGGGTTCGTGGCCGCCACCTGGCTGCGCGGGGTGCGCTGGATCGCGATCCCTACCACCGTGCTCGCCATGGTCGACGCGGCCGTCGGCGGCAAGACCGGCATCAACACCGCCGAGGGCAAGAACCTGGTCGGTGCCTTCCACCCGCCTGCCGGTGTGCTCTGCGACCTCGCCGCGCTGGACTCCCTCCCGGTCAACGACTACGTCTCCGGACTCGCGGAGGTCATCAAGGCCGGCTTCATCGCCGACCCGGTGATCCTCGACCTGATCGAGTCCGACCCCGAGGCGGCCCGCACCCCGGCCGGTCCGCACACCGCCGAGCTCATCGAGCGCTCCATCCGGGTCAAGGCCGACGTGGTGTCGTCCGACCTGAAGGAGTCGGGCCTGCGCGAGATCCTCAACTACGGCCACACGCTCGGCCACGCCATCGAGAAGAACGAGCGCTACAAGTGGCGGCACGGCGCCGCGGTCTCCGTGGGCATGCACTTCGCCGCCGAACTGGGCCGCCTCGCCGGGCGGCTGGACGACGCCACGGCCGACCGCCACCGCACCGTCCTGGAAGCCGTCGGGCTGCCGCTGCACTACCGGCACGACCAGTGGCCCAAGCTGCTGGAGACCATGAAGGTCGACAAGAAGTCCCGCGGCGACCTGCTGCGCTTCATCGTCCTCGACGGTCTGGCCAAGCCCACCGTTCTGGAAGGACCCGACCCGGCCGTGCTGCTCGCCGCGTACGGCGAAGTCGGACAGTAAGTACCCAGGCGCGCCTTCCGCCCGAAACAGCCTTACGGGACCGGGCACTTCGGACCGCCCCCGGCCGTTCACACAACACCGGCCGGGGGCGGTACCGTTCGGTAGCAGCGGGTTCCGCCCCCGCTGTTCAGCGCCCATCGCCTGTACGAGACGGAGTGGCACCGGATGCAGCACGCAGTGGGTTCTCCGCTGCCGCCGCCCCATCAGCCGGGGCACGGACCGGCCGTCGGCTGGTCGCCGGCCGCACACCACCCGGGCCCGCAGCACCCGGGCGCGCACCAGGGCCCCGTGCCCGTGCCCCCGCCGCCCCCGGCGCCCGGCTATCCCGTGCCCCCGCCCGGGCCGGGCGCGCCCCCGCCGCAGGCATCCGTTCCTCCGCCGCCGGACACCACCGGGCATGTGCCGCTGCCGCCCGGCGGCCCGGTCGCCATGCCCAGCGCGCCGCCCGCCACGGCGGTCCCCGACCCGGCCGGTACGACGCTCGCCGTGCTGCTCATCGGGCCCGCCGGTGCCGGGAAGACGAGTGTCGCCAAGTACTGGGCGGACCATCGCCGGGTCCCCACGGCGCACATCAGCCTCGACGACGTACGCGAATGGGTCCGCTCGGGCTTCGCCGACCCCCAGTCCGGGTGGAACGACAACTCCGAGGCGCAGTACCGCCTCGCCCGCCGCACGTGCGGTTTCGCCGCGCGGAACTTCCTGGCCAACGGCATCTCCTGCATCCTCGACGACGCCGTCTTCCCCGACCGGCCCGTCGTCGGCCTCGGCGGCTGGAAGCGGCACGTCGGGCCGGGCCTGCTGCCGGTCGTCCTCCTTCCCGGACTGGAGATCGTCCTGGAGCGCAACGCCGAGCGCTCCGGCAACCGCCGCCTCACCGACGAGGAGGTCGCCCGCATCCACGGCCGCATGGCCGGCTGGTACGGCTCGGGACTGCCGATCATCGACAACTCACAGCTCGACGTCCCGCAGACGGCCCAGGTCCTGAACGACGTCCTGTCCCGCTCCATCGCCAGCCCGCCCCAGTGGTAGTCCCCGTCCTCTAGGGCGTGTCCGCAAAGTCCCGCCTGCCCCGCGACGCCCGGCACGCCCTCCGGGCGGACGACGGGACTTTGCGGACATGCCCTAGGGGCGCGGGGCCGTATCGATGTGCGGCTCCGCCGCGTGGGCGCGACAAGCCCCCACGCACCCGCAGACGGCGCACAGCCCTCGTGTGATGCTCCCTCTCCCGAACGGCACCCCGCCCACCCGGACACATCAGGCACCGCCCACTCAGACGCCCTCAACCGGCGCCAACCCGGCGGAGCTCTTACGCTCGGGTCATGTCAGAGGTGTACGCGGCCCGCCGGACGCGTCTGAGGGAATACTGCAACGCGGGCGGCAGCGCGGCGGCGCTGGTCTCCCGCCCCGCCAATGTGCGCTATCTCGCGGGCGCCGCCCCGCACGGCGCCGTTCTCCTGCTGGGCAAGACCGAGGACCTCCTGGTGTGTGCCGGCCCGACGGCCGACCGCCCCACGCAGGAGCGCCCCGACGAGGCCCTGCGCGTACAGGCCCTGCCCGGCGCCGGGGGAGGCGACCCTGCCGTCGCGGCCGCCGGCCTCGCCGCGCGCCAGGGCGCCGACTCCCTCGCCGTGGAGGAGCACCACCTCACCGTGGCCCGGCACCGCGCCCTCGGCTCGGTCGCCCCCCGGCTGCGCCTGGCCAACCTCGGCGGTGCCGTGGAGCAGCTCAGGGTCGTCAAGGACGAGGAGGAGATCTCCTGCCTCCGCATCGGCGCCGAGATCGCCGACCAGGCCCTCGGTGAACTCCTGGAGTCCATCCTCGTCGGGCGGACCGAGCGCCATCTCGCCCTGGAGCTCGAACGACGCCTCGTGGATCACGGGGCCGACGGCCCGGCCTTCTCCACCTCCGTCGGCACGGGGCCGAACGCCGGACGGCCCGGGCACCGGCCCACCGACCGGCGCGTCGAGGAGGGCGACTTCCTCTCCGTCTGCCTCGGGGCGACGTACCGCGGCTACCGCTGCGAGATCGGCCGTACCTTCGTCATCGGCACCGCCCCCGCGGACTGGCAGATCGAGCTGTACGACCTGGTCTTCGCAGCGCAGCGTGCCGGACGTGAGAGCCTGGTACCCGGCGCCGCCTGCCGGGACGTCGACCGTGCCGCCCGCCAGGTCCTGGACTCCGCGGGGTACACGGAGGGCCTCACGGCGCTCACCGGACACGGGGTCGGGCTCGAAATCGACGAGGACCCTCAATTGAGTCCCGCGGCCATGGGTAAACTGGACGCTTGCGTGCCGGTCACCGTCGAACCCGGGGTCCACCTCCCGGGCCGGGGCGGCGTCCGGATCGATGACACGCTCGTCGTCCGCCCAGAGGCGGATGGCGGACCCGAGCTACTCACCATCACGACCAAGGAGCTGCTCGCCCTGTAGGCAGGTGCGTGCCCCGGGGTCGTACGTCAGTCCAGGAGATTCCGCAACCGTGGCTTCCACGAACGACCTCAAGAACGGCATGGTGCTCAAGCTCGAAGGCGGCCAGCTCTGGTCCGTCGTCGAGTTCCAGCACGTCAAGCCCGGCAAGGGCCCGGCCTTCGTGCGCACCAAGCTCAAGAACGTGCTCTCCGGCAAGGTCGTCGACAAGACCTTCAACGCCGGCGTCAAGGTCGAAACGGCCACCGTCGACAAGCGCGACATGCAGTTCTCCTACATGGACGGCGAGTACTTCGTCTTCATGGACATGGAGACCTACGACCAGCTCATGGTCGACCGCAAGGCCGTCGGCGACGCCGCCAACTTCCTGATCGAGGGCTTCACGGCCACCGTGGCGCAGCACGAGGGCGAGGTGCTCTTCGTCGAGCTGCCGGCCGCCGTCGAGCTGGTCGTCCAGGAGACCGAGCCGGGCATCCAGGGCGACCGCTCCACGGGCGGCACCAAGCCCGCCACGCTGGAGACCGGCCACCAGATCCAGGTCCCGCTCTTCATCACCACCGGTGAGAAGATCAAGGTCGACACCCGCACGAGCGACTACCTCGGCCGGGTGAACAGCTAACCGTGGCTGCCCGCAACACGGCCCGCAAGCGCGCCTTCCAGATCCTCTTCGAGGGCGACCAGCGCGGCGCCGAGGTCCTCACGGTCCTCGCCGACTGGGTCCGGCACTCCCGGGCCGACACCCGGCAGCCGCCGGTGAGCGAGTACACGATGGAGCTGGTCGAGGGCTACGCGCAGCACGCGAAGCGCATCGACGAGCTGCTCGCCCAGTACTCGGTCGGCTGGACGCTCGACCGGATGCCGGTCGTCGACCGCAACATCCTGCGGCTCGGCGCCTACGAGCTGATCTGGGTCGACGCGACCCCGGACGCCGTCGTCCTCGACGAGATGGTGCAGCTGGCGAAGGAGTTCTCCACGGACGAGTCGCCCTCGTTCGTGAACGGCCTGCTCGGACGGCTGAAGGAGCTCAAGCCCTCGCTCCGCCGCGACGAGGTCTGAAAGCCAGACAGAACGCCGGAGGGCCCGCAGCAGCGTGACTGCCGCGGGCCCTCCGGCGTTCCCCTGCCATAGAGGGCTGCCAGGCCCTCACAACGGCGCCGGGGGGGGGGGGAAAAAAAAAGGTTTGGGCGCCCCCCCCGCCCCGGGATTTTGAGACAACCGCCCCCCCCCAAAACCGCGGACCCCCGGCTGGGGGGCC
>NZ_JBVHEP010000037.1:0-66780 GCF_055562795.1 Streptomyces sp. NPDC016851 | reverse complement strand
GCGGCGGGTCCCCGGCGCCTCTCCCGCCGCCCTCAGGCCCCGGCCCCCGCCGGCCGGGGCAGTCTTGGTTGTGTGTTGGGCCTCGCACCAGCGCCGCCCCCCCACGGCGAGGTCCTTGATCGACAACTGTGATCAACCACACTCGCAACCCCAAATGACCCCGGCCCGGAGGCGGTTGGGAAGTGTGAAGGAAGCGGACGAGGTGTGGATGGAGCCGACTCGGGGGTTCCCTCTGCCACGATGGTCGGCGCCGTACCCGGCGAGGGGAGCCACCGCGCAGCGCAGCCGGTGCTTCTCGTTTCCCTCGTCCCCCTCCTCCTGAGTCCTCGGACTCGTCTTGCGAGTACCGCACTGTGTCTTCGTCGCCCTCCCCTGCCCTGCCCGTCTCGCGCTCGCCCTGGCGGTCGCTGCGGTACCGCAGCATGCGCTGGTGGTCCGTCGCGAACTTCGTGTCGAACGCCGGTACGTGGATGCAGCTCACGGTGCAGAACCTGCTGGTCCTGCAGATCACCGGGTCCGCCGCCGCGACGGGGCTGTCCATGTCCGTGCAGGCGGCCCCTGCCCTGCTGATGAGCGTCCTCGGCGGCGCGGCCGTCGACCGGTGGCCCCGCAAGCTGACGGCGGCCGTGAGCCAGGCGCTGCTCGGCGCGATCGCCTTCACGACGGCCGTTCTCGTGGCGCTGGACAAGCTCGACATGACCTCCCTGATGGTGCTGGCCGCCCTCACGGGTGTCGTGGCGACCGTCGACAACCCGGCGTGCGCGCTGCTGGGCAACGATCTCGTCCCGGCGGAGGACGTGCCCTCGGCCATCGGGGTCGGGGCGCTGGTGCACCAGTCCGGCAGGCTCGTGGGAGCGGCCATGGCCGGTGTGGCCGTGGGATTCCTCGGCACGTCCGCGGCCTACTTCGCGAACGGCGTGTCGTTCCTGTTCGTGGCCTCGGTCATTCCGTTCCTGCGGCCGGCTCCCGGAGCGGTGCGGGAGGTCGCCGCGGGCCCGAAGCGCACCGGCTCGGACATGTCCGTGCGCGAGGGGCTGGCCTTCTTCGCGCGCCGGCCGCGTCTGATGGCGCTCGCCGGGGTGACCGGGATCAGCGCGGTGTTCGGCCGCAACTACGGGCTCACCCTGGCCGTGCTCGTCACCGGGCCGCTCGCGGGTGGCGCCGGTTCGTTCGGCACCGTCTCGACCGTGCTCGCCGTCGGTGGCATCCTCGGCGCTCTCCTCGGCGCCCGGATGCGCCGGCCGTCCGTGCGGCTCGTGGGGGCGCTGGCGGCGGCCGGGGGGCTGCTCCAGGTGGTGGCGGGGCTGTCGCCGTCGCTCGCGGTGCTGATCCTGCTCGTGCTGCCGATGGCGGTGGTGGAGTCCGTCTCCGACACCGCCGGCACGGCCGTCCTCCAGACCGACCCGCCCGCCCACCTGCGGGGTCGTGTGCTGGGCGTGTGGGGCAGCATCGGCACGGTGTGGAGCCTGGGCGGCCCGCCCGCGCTCGGCCTCCTGATGGAACTGGCCGGCGCCCGTGGCGCCCTCGTCACCGGCGGACTGCTCATCGCCGGCTCGATCGGCGCGGGCTATCTGCTGCGGCAGCGCCGCGCCACCACGCCGGTGGTGATCCGGACGGAGGAGGGCGACGTCCACGGGCAGCCGGCGCTCAGCACGGCGGCCTGACCGGGCCCCTCAGGAGCCCGACGGCCGCAGGGCCGTCGTCGCCGCCTTAGCCGCCCGGCGGGTCAGCAGGGTCGTGGAGCGGCCGTCGAGGTACGGCAGGACCACGGCCTGGCCGCCCCAGGTGCGCAGCGTCTCGGCCTCGGGCAGGTCCTGGACGGAGTAGTCGCCGCCCTTGACCCAGACGTCCGGGCGCAGCCGGGTCAGCACCGCCTCGGGGGTGTCCTCCTCGAAGACCACGACGGCGTCGACGCTGCCGAGCGCGGCGAGGACGCGGGCGCGGTCCGCCGCCGGGTTGAGCGGGCGGCCCGGGCCCTTGCGGCGGGTGACGGACGCGTCGGAGTTCAGGCACACGATGAGGCAGTCGCCGATGCGCCGGGCGCTCTCCAGCAGGCCGACGTGACCGGCGTGCACCAGGTCGAAGCAGCCGCCGGTGGCGACCACGGTGCCGCCGCGGGCACGGACGCTCTCCGCGAGGGCGAACGCGTCGGTCGCGGCGTCGTCCGCGGGACCGGGCGGCGGCTCGGTCCGCCACAGGTCGGGGTTGCCCGCACCGCCGGCCGCGACGAACGCGGCGGCCTCGGCGACCGCCCGTTGCAGCGCCTCCTCGGGGAGCAGGCCGTCGGCGAGGGCCGCCGCCGTCGTCGCGGCGAAGCAGTCGCCCGCGCCGCACGGGTCCCCCGCGGCCCGGTAGGGCACGGGCACGAGCATCGGCGTACCGGAGCCGGGCCGGGCCAGCAGCACCCCGCGGTCACCGAGGGTGACGGCGACTCCGGCGGCGCGCCAGCGCTCCGCGAGCCGCGTCCCGCGCTCGGCGTACGCGCCCAGTGACGTCCCTCCGGAGCCCGGGTACAGGGCTCGTGCCTCCGCCGCGTTGGGGGTGACGAGCCGGGCTCCGGGCACGGGCGGGTCGCCCTGGGGGTGCGGGTCCCACACCAGGGGGGTGCGGCGGGCGATCTCCTCCAGGTACGGCCGCAGGGCGCCGGCTGTGTGGCGTCCGTAGTCGGCGACCAGGATCGCGCGGGCGTTCGCCAGGGCCTCGCGGACCGCGCCGTCGGGTTCGCCGGGGGTGCCACCGCCCCGGTCGATGCGGACGACGGGCCGGCCGCCCGCGAGGACGCGCGTCTTGACCGGCAGGGTGCCCTTGAGCGGGAGCTCCAGCAGCCGGACCCGGCCGCGCAGGTCACGCCGTACGGCCTCGCTGGCGTCGTCGTCGCCGAGCGCGGTCACCAGGACCACGTCCCGGCCGCCGCGGGCGGCGAGGGCGGCGGCCAGTCCGGCTCCTCCGGGGTGCCGCCGGTCGCCGGTGACGTCGACGACGGGGGCGGGGGCGTCCGGGGAGAGCCGGGTGGAGACGCCTTCGATGTCCTCGTCGAGGAGGACGTCCCCGACGACCGCGAGCGGTTCCGGTCCGGTCATGAGGTGCTCCCGTGGGTGAGGACCGTGCGCCGTGCGAGCGGTGTGGACACGGCCGTGTCGAAGCACTCGCAGAGCAGGTGGACGGCGACGAGGTGGGTCTCCTGGACGTTCGCGGTGCTGGCGGCGTCGACGCAGAGGGCTTCGTGGGCGGCTTCCGCGAGGGGGTTCGGGCCGCGGCCCGTGAGCGCCCACACGCGCAGTCCGGCCTGCCGGGCGGTCACGGCCGCCGCGATGACGTTGGCGCTGCGGCCGGAGGTGGACAGCAGCATCAGGATGTCGCCGGGGCGGCCGTGGGCGGTGACCTGGCGGGCGTAGACGTGGTCGAAGCCGTAGTCGTTGCCGATGGCGGTCATGCTGGAGGTCTCGGCGTGCAGGGCGAGCGCGGAGTAGGCGCGGCGTTCCTGGCGGTAGCGGCCGACCAGTTCGGCGGTGAGGTGCTGGGCCTGGGCGGCGCTGCCGCCGTTGCCCGCGGCGAGCAGGCGGCCGCCGCCGGTGAGGACGTCGGCGAGCCGGCTGCCCCAGTCCGCGATCTGTTCGAGGCCGTGCGAGCGGAACCGGCCGAGTGCCTCTTCCAGTGACCGGCAGTGCAGGCGGGCGGCATCGAGCGCGGGGTGTGCAGGGTGTTCGCTCATGCTGTTCGGGCGTGCCGCCGCCCGGTGGACGGCGGCGGACCCGCACCTCCTTCGGTCTTCGGGCGTCGGCCGCGGCCGGCGGGTCGGGGACGGATCGGGTCAGCCGGCGCCCGTCGCGGCGGGCTCGGCGTCGAGGACCTCGCAGTAGGCCGTCTCGGTGGCCGCGGCGACCTGGCCCCAGCCGTAGCGGCTCAGGACCCGGCGGCGGCCGGCCGCCCCGCAGGCCTCGCGGGCCGCCGGGTCGGCGAGCAGGCCGGCGACGGCGCGGGCCAGGGCCTCGGGGTCGCGGGGCGGCACCAGCCGTCCCGTGCCCGGGTCGGCGACGGTGTCGAGCTGCCCGCCGACCGCGCTGGCGACGACGGGCACGCCGCACGCCATGGCCTCCAGCGGGACGATGCCGAAGGGCTCGTAGTCGGCGGGGCACACCACGACGTCGGCGGAGCGCAGCAGCGGCGGCACCTCCTCGCTGGGCACGGCGCCGGTGAAGCGGACCCGGTCGGCGACTCCGGCGTCGCGGGCGATGCCGCGCAGCCGGCGCACCTCCGGGTCGTCGTCGAGCCGGTCCGCGGGCGGTCCGCCGACGACGACGAGCTCGGTGCCGGGCAGCCGGGCCAGCGCCGCGACGGCCACCGCGGCGCCCTTGCGCGGCACCAGCCGGCCCAGCTGGAGCAGCCGGTGCGGGTACGGTCCGCGTGGCGCGGCCGGGCCCTTGGGGGTGAACCGGTCGGGGTCGACGCCGCACGGCACGATGCCGATCTTGTGCGAGGGTATGCCCATGCGGGTCAGTTCGGCGGCCTCGTCCCGGCAGGTGGCGACGACGCGGTCGCAGCCCAGCCCGATCTCGGTCTCGCCGGGGATCCGCTCGGGCGGGCTGGTGTCGGCGTGGCGCTGGTGCCGTCGCTTCACGGTGCCGAGGGCGTGGTACGTGTGCAGCAGGGGCAGCCCGTGCGCGCGGGTCGCCCGGAGCGCGGCCAGGCCCGACATCCAGTAGTGCGAGTGCACGAGGTCGGGGGCCCGGGTGCGCCAGCAGCGTGCCAGGTAGCGGCCGAACTCTCCCATGTGCGGCAGGAGTTCGTCCTTGGGGAGCGGTTCGGCCGGTCCGGCGGGGACGTGGTGCACCTCGACGCCGTCGCGCAGCTCCACCCGGCAGGGCAGGTCGGGCGCGTCCCGGCGGGTGTAGACGGTGACGCGGTGGCCCCGGTCGGCGAGCGCCCCGGCGAGGCAGGCGACGTGGACGTTCTGGCCGCCGGCGTCGACCCCGCCGAGCGCGGCGAGCGGACTCGCGTGCTCGGAGACGAGCGCGATCGCGAGGACACCCGGGTCGAGGGGGTCGCCGCCGAGCGGCCCGGTGGGGAAGGGGCTGAGGGACGGGGTCATGAGCACACCTCCGTGATCAGGCGCTCCCAGTCGGCCAGGAAGCGCTTGAGCCCGTAGCGTTCGAGGGCCGCCTGCCGGGCGCGGGCTCCGTCCGCGGCCGCGGCCTCGGGTTCGTGGAGGTAGCGGCGGGCGACGCGGGCCAGGACGTCGGGGCGCGTGGAGAGGGTGCCCGCGCCGGGCGGGACGGCCTCGACGGCGCCGGTGGTGGCGAGGGCCAGGACGGGCAGGCCGAGGTGCATCGCCTCCAGCAGGGACAGGCCGAGGGAGGTCCAGCGCACCGGGTGCAGGTACATGCGGCGTTCGGCCAGCGCCGTGTGCAGTTCGCTCTGCGGCAGGTCGGCGGTGCGGCACCGGTCCGGTGGCAGGCCGAGCCGGCCGGCCAGGCCCTCGGTGCCCATGCCGAACACGTCGAGCGGCACGGCCTCGGCCAGGGCGGGCAGCAGGTCCGTGCCGGTGTACCGGGCGCGTCGCACGGGTTCGTTGACGACGACGGCGGCGCGGGCGAGCCGGCCGGTGTAGCGGTGGCCGGGGTCGACGATGCCGTGTTCGACGACCTCGGTGCGGGTGGTGCCGCAGTCCCAGAACAGCCGGTTGAAGTGGGTGACGTGCACGATCGTCAGGTCGTCGCGGTCGGCGCACGGATGCCGGGTGTCCGGTACGGCGCCGTCGGGCGCGTTGTGCTCCAGGTACAGCGCGGGCACGTCCCGGCCGGGGCGGCGTCCGCCGAGCCACCGCTCGGCCAGCTCGAGTTCGTGCGGGCGTTGCAGGACGACCAGGTCGACGGGCGTGTCGCGGAGTTCCTCAGGGGTGGCTTCGCGGACCGAGGCGGGCCAGGAGAAGGTGCGGGCCCGTCCGAGGCCGTCCGGGTCGCGGCCCGGGGTGACGGGGACGACGTAGGTGTGCGGGCCCTGGACGAAAGCGGTCGTCCAGGAGCCGTGCACGTGCCACAGCAGGATGTTCATACGGCCGCTCCTCGCTCCGTCTGTTCTCCCTGGTCCGCCGGGTCGTCCGTGAGGGCCGCCACGGCGGCGAGCACCTCGGCGTCGGCGATGCCGTCCAGGCAGGGGTGTCCCGGCACGGGGCAGTGCCGGGCCCGGGTGTGCGCACACGCGGCGTGCCGGTCGCCGAGCAGGACGTGGGGTACGCCGTAGGGGGCCCACCGTTCGGCGGGCACGACCGGTGCGAAGAGGCTGACGACGGGTGTGCCGACGGCGGCGGCGAGATGGGCGGGGCCGGTGTTCCCGGCCACCACGGCCCGCGCCCCGGCGAGGACTCCGGCCAGGTGCGGCAGGTCGGTGGCGCCGCCGAGGTCCAGGGCGTGCCGTCCGGCGACGCGCGCGGTCAGGTCCCGCTCGGCGCGGCCCCCGGTGACGACGACCCGGTATCCCTCGGCGGACAGGGCGGCGACGGCCCGTGCCGCCCGGCCGGGGGTCCAGGCGCGGGCGGGGACGGCGGCGCCGGGGTGGACGACGACGTACGGCCCGGGGCCGGTGAGGTGGGTGGTGGGGGGCGGCGGTGTGACGCGCAGTCCGCCGTCGTCGCCGGGCGGCAGGGCGTAGCCGGCGGCGCGGGCCAGGTCGAGGGCGGCCAGGGCCTCGTGGCGGCGCGGCGCTCTGCGGTGCCGCAGGTCGAGCAGTGCGCCCGGGTAGTCCTCGCTGTCGGCGGCGGTCCAGCCGATCCCGGCGAGTCTCAGCAGCAGGGCGATCGGCAGGGGGCTCTGGTGGTACGACACGAGGACGAGCGCCCGGTCGAAGCGGCCCGCCGTGAGCGTCTCCATCAGCCGGCGGGTGGCCGTCCGGGTGACCGGCGGCGGCTCCAGCCCGACCCAGGGGGCGTCGTAGGTCAGCACGTCGTCCGCGCCGGGCAGCATCCGCCCGGCCGCGGCACCCTGCGGCCCGCACAGCAGCGCCGTGTACGAGGATCCGGCCGCGACGGCCCGCACGGCGGGCCCGGCCAGGAGCACGTCTCCGGCGCTGTCGAGGCGGACGACGAGGGTCCGGGGCAGGCGGCTGCGGGAACGGAAGGGGGTCATCGCGGCTCCCCCGTCGGCAGAGCGGGGTGACCGCGCGGTACCGCCGCCGGCGCGGCCCGGTGGCGGCGCGGTTCGCCGGCCGGCCCGGCCGGGCTGCTCCGCCACTCCCCCGTCGCCCTGCCGGGATCCGGCCGTGGCGGTCCCGCCTGCGCGGCGACCGGGGCCGGGTCGAGGGCGAGACGGACCGCGGCGAGCAGGTCGGCCGCCGTGGTGTCGGCCGCCGTGGTCTCCTCGGGGCGGGTGACGGGCGTGGGGACCAGGATGCCGCGGGCCCCGGCGGCACGCGCGGCCTCCATGTCGGCCCCGATGTCGCCGATGACGACGGCGCGTTCGGGCGGCACACCGAGCCGGCGGCACGCGGCCAGGACCAGTCCGGGGGCGGGCTTGCGGCAGCCGCAGCCCTCCCCCGGCCCGTGCGGGCACACGGCCCAGACGGCGAACGGTCCGAGCAGCTCCTCCACGCGCAGGCGTACGTCCTCGACCTGGCGAGGGGTCAGCAGCCCACGGGCCACGCCCGACTGGTTGGTCACGACGCCGACGGGGATCCCCGCGGCGCGCACGGCGCCGACGGCCTCCCGCGCGCCAGGCATGAGCGCGACCCGCGCCGGGTCCCCGTTGTAGGGGACGTCGGCGACGAGCGTGCCGTCGCGGTCGAAGAGGACAGCCGCGGGGAGCGGGCCGCCGGGCTCGTGCGGAGGCCGCCGTACGCCGGTGGGCCCGTTCGCTCCGGAGAGCAGCCATGGGCCGGTGGGGCGGGTCATGACCGCAGCCGTTCCCTGGCCACCGGGCGGGGCGCGGGCGCCGGCTCGCCGGTCCCGAGCGGGGTGAGCGGCCGGGCCGTGCGGTGCGCGAGCCGCCCGCGCAGCCAGTGCCAGGTCGCGGTCGGCGGGATGAGCGCGCTGGTCACGGCCATGGTGAGCACCTCGTCGCGGGTGCGCGGCCCGGGCAGGATCCGGGCCAGGGCGAACTCGGCCGTGCCGGCCAGCCATGCGGCGCCGCAGGCCCCGGCCGGTCGGTGCCGGCCGAGCAGGGCGCAGCCGAGCGCCGTCACTCCCGCCCCGGTCAGGGCGAGGTGCAGGGGCAGCCGGCCGCGGGGCGTCTCCGCCCGGCGCCACCAGTGGCGGCCGTGCAGCCGGGTCATCAGCACGTCGTCGGCGTTGCCGGCCTGGAGACGGAGGGAGGTCCAGCGCCCGGCCGGCCGCACGGGGTGGGTGGTGGTGCGCCGGCCCGTGGTGAGGGTCCAGCCGGCGTCGAGGACGCGCAGGGCCAGGTCGGCGTCCTCCCGGAAGGCACGCCGGAAGCGCTCGTCGAATCCGCCGACGGCGGCCAGCGCGGCCCGGCGGTACGCCATGTCCGCGGTGATCCAGCGGGCGCCGGCGAGTCCGGCCGTGTTGCGTTCCCAGTCGGTGGGGCGGCGGTCGGCGGGCAGCGGCACCTCGATCCGGGCGGTGATCCCGGCGGTCCGATCCGTCGCCGCGGACAGGTCGAGCGTCAGGTCGTCGCCCCAGGTGGGCCCGGGTACGACGTCGTCGTCGAGGAAGACGATCCAGGGCACGTCACCGGCCGCCCGCCAACCGAGGTTGCGTGCGGCGGCGGGTCCGCGCGCCCCGCCGGGTACGACGATGGTGCGCGAGCGCAGGGACGGCGGGACGTCGGCGGTGAGGGGCGGGCCGGCCGCGCCGGGCCGGTCGTCGACGAGGACCACCCGGACCGGCCCCGGTCCGCTCGCCTCGGCCAGGGCGTGCAGGCACACGCGCAGGCTGGGCCGTCCGAGGGTCGGGACCACGACGGCGTACTCGGCGTCCCTTGCACGGGCTTCGGGCTCGGTCATCGCAGGCCTCCGGCGTCCTCGGTACGGAACAGGTCACCGCGGCGGATGGCGTACGGGCCGATGGCAAGCAGATCGACGGGCGAGGAGCCGAAGCACTCCAGGGCGTCGCGCGGGTCGTCGACCATGGGCCGCCCGGCGGTGTTGAGACTGGTGTTGACGACCACGGGCAGCCCGGTGAGCCGCTCGAACTCGCCGAGCATGCGGGCCACGAGCGGTTCGCGGGCCGGGTCGACGGTCTGGATGCGGGCGGTGCCGTCGACGTGGACGACGGCCGGGATGCGGTCCCGCCACTCCTTCGCGACGTCGTGCACGAACAGCATGTACGGGCTGGGCAGCGGGCCGTCGAAGATCTCGGCGGCGCGGTCGGCGAGGACCATCGGGGCGACGGGCCGGAACTGCTCGCGGCCCTTGACGTCGTTGAGCCGTTCCAGGTTGCCCGCGTGCCCGGGGTGGGCGAGCAGGGAGCGGTGGCCGAGCGCCCGGGGGCCGTATTCGGAGCGGCCCTGGAACCAGGCGACGATCGCGTTGTCGGCGAGGGCGCGGGCGACGGTGGCGGCGATGTCCGGGGGCCGTTCGAAGGGCACGGCGGCCGTCTTCAGCCAGGCTCCGAGCTCCGCGTCGGACCAGTCCCGGCCGAGGTCGGCGCCGGTCATGGGCTCCGGTTCGTCGCCCTCGCCGGCGGACAGCAGCAGGGCGCCGCCCAGGGCGGTACCGGCGTCTCCGGCGGCGGGCTGCACCCACACCCGGGAGAAGGGGCCCTCGCGTGCGATACGGGAGTTGGCGACGCAGTTGAGGGCGACGCCGCCGGCGAGGGTGAGCACCCGGTCGTGGGTCCGGCCGTGCAGCCAGCGCACGAGGTCGAGCAGGGTCTCCTCCAGCACGGCCTGGGCGCTGGCGGCGACGTCGGCGTGGTCCTGCGTCCACGGCTCGTCGGGCCCGCGCGGCGCGCACAGCTCCTGCCACGGCACGCCGGTGGCGTGGAAGCCGCCGTCGCCGGTCGGGTACACGTGGCGGCGCAGTTCGGTGAGCATGCGCGGAGTGCCGTGGGAGGCGAGGGCCATCACCTTGAACTCGTCGGAGGAGCGCAGGAAGCCGAGGTGTTCGGTGAGTTCCTCGTAGACGAGGCCGAGCGAGTGCGGCAGGTCCTGGGCGTGCAGCGCCTCCAGCCGGTCGCCGACGCGGCGCGCGGCCAGGTGGGAGGCGCGTTCGCCGCGGCCGTCCAGGACCAGGACGGAGGAGTCGCCGGCGTCCGGTGCGGCGAAGGCGCTCGAGGCGGCGTGGGCCATGTGGTGGGGCACGAAGCGGACGATGCCGGGGGCGAGGCCAGGCAGGGCCGTCCGCAGGAATCCGGGCGCCTCACGGGCGTAGATCAGCCGCAGGTGGTCCCACGGGTCGTCCAGGCCCATGTCCTCGGCGGGCCGGGCGAGCGCCGGGTCGAAGGAGTAGGTGACCGCGTCGAGGTCCTGCGGGCGCAGCCCGGCCCGCTTCAGGCACCAGGCTGCGGCCTTCTCGGGCAGCTCCCAGGCGGAGAACGGCAGGGGGCGCTTGCCGTGCTTGCGCCGGGAGAACCGCTCCTCCTCCGCGGCGGCGACGGTCCGCCCGTCGATGACCAGGGCGGCGGCGGGGTCGTGGAAGAGGGCGTTGATTCCGAGGATGCGCATGGGGGGGGCGGCCTTTCGGCGGGTGGAATGGGTCCGTCGTCGTGGCACGGGGCCCGGGGCGGGCCCGGGTCAGTCGTCCGTTCCGTCCTCGCGGAACCAGGCGATGGTGCGCCGCAGCCCTTCCTCGGCGCGCACCTGCGGTTCCCAGCCGAGCTTGTCGCGGGCCAGCGTGATGTCGGGGCAGCGCACGGCGGGGTCGTCCACCGGGCGTTCGATGAAGCGGACCTCCGACGGGGAACCGGCGAGTTCGACGACCAGCCGGGCCAGGTCGAGCATGGTGATCTCGGTCGGGTTGCCGATGTTGACGGGGCCGCGCATGCCGTGGGCGGCCGCCGCGAGGATGCCGCGCACGGTGTCGTCGACGTAGCACAGGGACCGGGTCTGGCGGCCGTCGCCGGTCACGGTGAGGGGCTCGCCGGCCAGGGCCTGCCGTACGAAGGTCGGCACCGCGCGTCCGTCGTGGCCGCGCATCCGCGGGCCGTAGGTGTTGAACAGCCGCACGATGCAGGTGTCGGTGCCGTGGGTGTCGGCGTGGGCGGTGGTCAGCGCCTCCCCGAAGCGTTTGGCCTCGTCGTAGACGCTGCGCGGGCCGACCGGGTTGACGTTGCCCCAGTAGCGCTCGTCCTGAGGGTTCTGCTGCGGGTCGCCGTAGACCTCGGAGGTGGACGCGAGGACGAAACGGGCGCGGGAGGACCGTGCGAGTTCCAGGGCGTTGCGGGTGCCGAGGCTGCCCGTCTCCATGGTGTGCAGCGGCAGTCGCAGGTAGTCGGCGGGGGACGCCGGGGAGGCGAAGTGCAGGACCAGGTCGGGCGCCCGCTTGATGCGCAGGCCCTCGGCGACGTTGGCCTGGACGAGCGTGAAGCCGGGCCGTTCGAGCAGCGGGGATATGTTCTCGGGCCTGCCGGTGCAGAAGTCGTCCACGCAGGTGACGGCCGCGCCCGCGTCCAGCAGGGCGGCGCACAGGTGGGAGCCGACGAATCCGGCGCCGCCCGTGACGACGGCGTGTTCCCAGCTCCGTGAGAGGGCGGTGGTCATCTCGGTCTCTCCTCCGTCAGCGGCGTCACGGCCCGGCACGACGGTGTACGCCTCGCGCCGCCGAAGGTGGCCGGAGGCCGTCGAGCCCACGCTCAGCGTCCGCCGCCGGTGCGACGGCGGCACGGCCGCGTACGGCAAACCGGTGAGTCACGGAGGGTGAGAAGCTGGGGTTACCGACTGTTCGCGCAGGTCGGGGCAGGGCTGGAGAGCTTGGACGTGGGTGCTCGTCCAGCCTGCGACGCGGCGTGCGGGGCAGGCCTCGGACCGGCCGGCGAAACCCGGGGTGCCGCCGCAGGCGCACGGACGGCCGGCGGTGTCAGGCGATCAGCGTGCGGCCCGGGTGCAGGCGGGCGAGGAGCTGGGCGTGGTGGAGGTCGGCCACGGGGGCGAGCAGGTCGGGGTGGCGCAGGAGGGCGGCGGCGCGCTGGTCGCTGTCGTCGGGTGCGACGAGGCGGCGGAACTCGGCCGTCGTGCCGGTGCTGTGGCTGCCCTCGGCGAGCGCGGCCACCGCCAGGGCGGCAAGCTCAGGGTCGGTGAGCAGACTGGCCGCCCAGCTCGCCACGACCTCGTCCACCCAGGTGCGCCAGGCGTGCGCGTCCACGTCGTCACCGAGGGACGCGTCGGCGCCGGTGAGCCAGTCCAGCCGCGCGGAGCCGCCGGGGCCCGCCACACCGACCAGGGCGGCGTCCATCTCCGTCGGGTACCTGAGCCACGCCGCGACCGTGACGGCCTGGCGGGCCTGCATCTCGCACAGCGCGGAGGCGAGCGCGCCGCCGGAGGCGGGGAAGGCGCGGGTCAGCCACTGGGCGGTCGCCGCTATGACAGGAGAGAGGTCTGCTTGCACTGCCGGGCCGTCCGAAAGGGTGGGGAAGCGGGGATCTGCCCGTAGACGGTAGCCGCCGCCCCGCGCACCCGGACGTGATCGGGGCCTCGTCCAGGTTGTGGCCTCGGCCACATCGAGGCGGGGCTCGTGAGCAGGGGCGTCGATCCCGTTTCGCGGGGAGGGGCCCGGGCACCCGCCCCGCATCAGCTTCCGCAAGCCGGAAAGTCCGGAGAACCCCTGGTCCAGCCGCCTTCGGGCGGGGCCGGGCCGGAGCAGGACAGGAGCACTGCCATGACGGAACAGCGAACGGATCCGCCGGGCGCCCGGCGTGCTCCGGCCACCGACATGTCGCTGCTGGGCGTCTACCTCAACGACCATCTCGCCGGCGCCACCGCCGGGACGGCGCGGATACGCCATCTGGTGCGCTCGTGTCGGGGTACGGCGCTCGCCGACGCCCTGGCCCCGGTCGCCGCCGAGATCGCCGAGGACCGGGCGAGCCTGCTGCACATCATGCGGCGGCTCGACGTCCCGGTGCGGCGCTACAAGGTCTACGCGGGCCGGGCGGTCGAGCAGATAGGCCGGTTGAAGAGCAACGGCACCCTGGTACGGCGCTCCCCGCTGAGCACGCTGTGGGAGCTGGAGGCGATGGGGTTGGGGGTGGAGGGAAAGATGGCCGGCTGGCAGACGCTCCGCGATCTGGCCGCCACGGACGCGCGCCTGGACTCGCGGCACCTCGACGACCTCGTCGAACGGGCCCGGCGGCAGCGCGCCACGCTGGAGGAACTGCGCCGCAAGCAGGTTCAGGTCGCCTTCCGCGAAACCTGACGCGCGGGTTCCGTCGTCGGCCGTTTCGTCGTCGGCCGTTTCGTCGTCGGCCGTTTCGTCGTCGGCCGTTTCGTCGTCGGCCGTTTCGTCGTCGGCCGTTTCGTCGTCGGTCCCGGCTTACCAGAACCTGCTGCTGAGAGCCGGCTGATGCGACAGTTCCACGGCGTCCCGCAACCGCAGCGCGACGCTGATGGTGGCGCGCAGCGCGGAGGGCCGCACGGTCTGGGCGGTCTCGGTGGCCAGGACGAGCAGGCAGGCCGCCGCCTGCTCGACGACCGGCGCGGGGAGGATGAAGTCGTTGTCGGCGGCCTCGCGGAACGCCTTCAGGGGGATCGCGGCCCCGTCGATGGACCGGTGCGCGGCCTGCTCCAGATGCTGTGCGGCCTGTTCACACACGGGGGCGGGCAGGGCGATGGTGCGCTGGAACGGTGAGCTCGTCATACCCCGACTGGTCCCCCGGCGGTGGCCGGTTCTGTCGGCGGGCGGCGCGATTTCACCGTCCCGCGTGACCGGGGCGTGGCGAATGTCCCGGAGAGGACGAGTGCCGTCTGCGGGTCCGTACGGGCTGGTCGCGCACTTCCCCGCGCCCCTTCGGGCGCGGTCGTAGTCTGGGTGCCGATCAAGCTCGACCCACGAGGGAGGAACACGTATGACCACCCCTGCGGACGTCGTGGCCCGGCTCACCGGGCGGGCGGTCACCGGGGAACGGCCGCTGTCCGGGGCGCTCGCCGAGGTCACGCTCGACGACGGGCGGGTGGTGATCGCCAAGCGCGCCGACGATTCGGGGGCGGCGCGGGCGGAGGCGGCCGGACTGCGCTGGCTGGCCGGCGCCGGCACGGTGCGGATACCGGCCGTGCACGGCCACGACGGGAACTGGCTGGTCGTCGACCGGGTCACGCAGGGGCGGCCGAGCCGGGAGGCGGCGGTCCGCTTCGGCCGTGACCTGGCCGCCCTGCACGCCGCCGGGGCGCCCGCGTTCGGCGCGCCGCCCCCGGACGGGCCGGCGGACGCGTACATCGGGCTCGCCCCGATGCGCAACGAACCCGGCGCCGACTGGCCGGGCTGGTACGCCGAGCATCGCGTGCTGCCCTATCTGCGGCGCGCGGTCGACGAGGGCACCGTCCGCCCCGGCGAGGCGACCGACGTGGAACGCCTGTGCGAGCGGCTGCCGGAGCTGGCGGGGCCCGCCGAACCGCCCGCTCGGCTGCACGGCGACCTGTGGAACGGCAACGTGCTGTGGGCGGCCGACGGGCACGTCTCGCTGATCGACCCGGCCGCGCACGGCGGGCACCGCGAGACCGATCTGGCGATGCTGCGTCTGTTCGGCTGCCCGCACCTGGAGCAGGTACTGGACGGCTACCAGCAGGAGGCGCCGCTCGCGGAGGGCTGGGCGGACCGCGTCGGCGTGCACCAGCTGTTCCCGCTGCTGGTGCACGCCGTGCTGTTCGGCCGGGGCTACGCGGAACAGGCCCTCGCGGTGGCCCGGAGCGCCCTGGCGGGGTGACCGGTCACCGGGTCACGACGTGCCGTTCGTCCGGCACGCAGTGGGTCATGGTGAGGCCCTCGACGTCACGCGGCGGGTTCTTGCCCAGGTTGGCCAGGCGTTCGCGGTCCTCGTCCGTGAGGTCCTGGCTCGCCAGCGGCTCCAGACCGGCCACGTCCTCGGGACCGATGCCCAGCCCCTCCCCGACCCGCAGGCCGAGGTCGTTCTCGACCAGCAGGAAGTGCCAGACCATGCGCTCCTGGACGGGCCGGTCGCACTGCGACAGCAGGTCGGTGAAGTTCTTCACCAGGTCGTCCCGCTCCCAGTCCTCCAGCAGCAGGTAGCGCTGGCCCGCCTGCATGTAGTCGTTGGTGCGGGGGATGCGCTTGCGGGTGAGCCGCCCCTCGATCACGGGCCCCTGATCGTCGTGGGTCGGGTAGCGGGCCTCGCGCAGGCCGCCGGTGATCGACGGCTCGTAGTTGACCTGCGGGTTCTCTCCGCCGCCGTCCACGTGGTACGCCATCTGGCCGTCGCGCTGGTTGGTGCGCACATCCGCGTTCTTGGCCTGGTTGACGGGCAGCTGGAGGTAGTTCGGGCCGACCCGGTAGCGCTGGGTGTCGCTGTAGGAGAAGGTCCGGCCGACGAGCATCTTGTCGTCGGAGAAGTCCAGGCCGTCGACGAGGACGCCGGTGCCGAAGGAGATCTGCTCGTTCTCGGCGAAGAAGTCCTTCGGCATCCGGTCGAGCACCATCCGGCCGACCGGCTTCGGCGGGAAGTCCTGCTCGGGCCAGGTCTTGGTGTCGTCCAGCGGGTCGAAGTCGAGCTCGGGGTGGTCGTGGTCGTCCATCATCTGGACGAGCAGCTCCCACTCCGGGTGGTCGCCGCGGGCCACCGACTCGTACAGGTCCTTGGTGGCGTGGCCGAGGGAATCGGCCTGGACGTTGGCCGCGTCCTCCTCGGTCATGCTGCGCACGCCCTGCTTGGGCATCCAGTGGTACTTGACCAGCTTGGTGTCGCCGTCGGCGTTGACCCACTTGTACGTGTTGACGCCGAAGCCCTGCATGTGGCGGTAGTCCGCGGGGATACCGCGCGGGCTGAACAGGTTGACCAGCATGTGCATGGACTCGGGCGTCTGCGACATGAAGTCGAAGATGCGGCGGGGCTGCTGCTCGAAGGTCACCGGGTCCGGCTTGAGGGCGTGGATGACGTCCGGGAACTTGATGGCGTCGCGGATGAAGAAGACGCCGAGGTTGTTGCCGACCAGGTCCCAGTTGCCGTCCTCCGTGTAGAACTTCACCGCGAAACCACGCGGGTCGCGGGCGGCCTCGGAGGAGTCGCGTCCGCCGATGACGGTGGAGAAGCGGACGGCCACGTCCGTGCGTTTGCCCCGGTCCTGGAAGAGTTTGGCCCGGGTGTAGCGGCTGATCGGCTCGTCGCCCCAGGTGCCGTAGGCCTCGAAGTGGCCGTAGGCGGTGACGCCGCGGGCGTGCACGACGCGCTCGGGGATGCGTTCCCGGTCGAAGTGGCTGATCTTCTCCAGGAACTGGTAGTTCTCCAGCGTGGCGGGCCCGCGGGCGCCGATGGTGCGCTGGTTCTGGTTGTCGTAGACCGGATGGCCCTGGCGGTTGGTGAGGACCTCGCGGTCGTCGCCCGGAGCGGGACCGGTACCGGATACGTCCGTCATATGCGTGGGCTCCTTCGGCTCATGGCCGGCGGCCGACCGGGTCGGCGCCGCGAGCGGCCGCCCGGCCGGTCATGGCGGAACGCCCGGGTACCCGGAGGGGCGGGCTCAGTCACCTGCCGGTCCCGCGCACCACGGACCAGACCTCCGCGAGCAGGGCCGTGTGGTCCTCGCCGTATGTGACGACGGCCGCGAACACCGCGTCGAGGGCCGCCCGGAGCGGGTCGGGTCCGGCGGCGTCGGTCACCGCGGGGAGGGCCATGTGCGGTTGCGACATCCGCAGGGACGGGTCCGGTGGGCCGAAGGTGACCGCCATGGTGTGCAGCCCGGAGCCGGCGACCTGCGGTTTCGCCGCGGCGGACGGGCCGGAGCCGGAAAGCTGTCGTATCGCCGAGGCGTACGGGCCGGAGCCGGAGGCCTGCATTCTCGCCACGGCAGCCGCCGGGCCCACCACGGCCTGTGTGGCCTCCAGGGCTTGCGGCACGGGGGTGCCCGGGGACGTGGGCGGCCGGAAGGGAGGCCGCTCGGGCGGGACGGCCCGGCCGACGGTCCGGTCCGGGACATGCGGGTCGGTGGCCAGGGTCTCCCACATGCGGGCGTCGTCGTCGAACGGCGGCGGCAGCGGACGGCCTTCGTCCAGGGCCGTGAGCGCCTCGGCGACCCAGTCGAGGGCGGTGAGACCGGCCGCTTCACACGCCCGGCGGGCCGAGAACAGGGCCACCTCACGCTGCGTGGCGGGGCCGGACGCGTCGATGGCGTGGACCAGGGCGGGGTCGAACTCGAGCAGGCCGCGGACGTTGCCGCCGACGTCCCTCAGGGCCTGGCTCGGATGCTGTCCGCCCCATTGCCATCGCTCGAAGGCGAGCCGGCGTTCCCGTTCCGCCGTCTCCTGGGCGAGGCGGGCCCGGCGCTCGGCTTCGGCGCGTTCGGCGGGCGTCGGAGGCGGCGGCAGTTCGCGGGCGTAGCGGTTCCAGTAGGCGGCGACCTGCGAGGTCTGCTTCAGAACACGGTCCGGCTCGGGTGGGGCGGGCCAGAACTGCAGGAGGTAGCAGTCGAGTCGGGGCTCGCCGTCCATCCGGGTGTCCCGCTCGCTCGCCCGGTCCATGCCCCGGGCGCAGTACCGCACGCGGTAGTCGGTCTCCTCCAGATCGAGCTGCCAGGAATCTCCCCCTCCCCATTCCACGAGCGCGCTGTCCGCCGACACCGGACGGAAGGACACCTCCACCACGTCCTCCCAGGCCGGATCCAGCGGCGGCTCCTGCTCGTGCACCTCGACCGTGAAGCCCACCGAGCCGGTGTGCAGTCCGGTGTTCAGCCACAGGGCGCCCGGCGTCGCCGCCCCGCACAGTCCCGCGCTCTGCCCGGCGAACGCCTCCTCGAGGCCCGGCCCGTAGCTGTCCGGATCGGTCTCGACGTAGATCTGGCCGTAGTGCACATGAACCTCTCCCTCGACCGGCCTGCGCACGATCAGCTCCTTCTCGTCCGGGGATGGGATGGTGAGCTGTCGGCATCGTGGCATCCACCACTGACAATCAGAGCGCGACCACGGGAGAGCGGAAGCATGCGGCACGTCTACTGGATCGGGGGCGGGAGCGGCGCGGGCAAGTCCACGATCGCCCGCAGACTCGCCGATCGGCAGGGCTGGCGTCTCTACTCGACCGACGACGTGATGGGGGACCACGCCCGCCGGACCACGCCCGACGAGGCCCCGTTCCTGCACGAGTTCATGGCCATGGACATGGACGAGCGCTGGGTGGACCGGTCTCCGGAGACGATGCTCAGCACATTCCACTGGTTTCGCGGCGAGGGCTTCGGGCTGATCGTCGAGGACCTGCTGCGCATGCCTCGGGAGACGTGTGTCGTCGTCGAGGGCTTCCGCCTGCTGCCGCACCTCGTACAGCCCCTGCTCACCGAGCCCGGACACGCGGTCTGGCTCCTGCCCACACGGCGGTTCCGGCAGGCCGCGTTCACGGGCCGGGCCACGCCGGGAGCGGGTTTCACGGAGCGGACCAGTGACCCGGAGCGGGCGAACCGCAACATCGCCGCGCGGGACCACCTGTTCACGGAACGCCTCCGCGAGGAGACCGCACGCCTGCGACTGCCCGCCGTCACGGTCGACCTCACGATGTCGGAGGACGCACTCGCCGAACGGGTGAGCGCGCTCTTCCGGCTCTGACCTCTTGCCACGCGAAGGGCCCGGACCCCGCCCGCCGGCGGTGTCCGGGCCGTGTGACCCGGTGGGGCCTCAGCCGCCGTTGAGGCGTGCGCGCAGGAGGTTCTTGCCCAGTTCGGCACCCTTGCGGCTGTCCGCCTGGGCCTTGCGGAACAGGTCCGCGACCTCGGTGTCCTTGGCGCGCTCCGCGTCCTGGATGTAGCTCTCCAGACGCAGGGCGTTGTTCAGGCACGCCTCGACGTACCAGATCAGGTTGTAGTCCTTGTCCTGCGTACCGGTCACGCCGCCGGTCTCCGTCTCACTGGTCATTCGGACCTCCTTCTCACGGAGCGGACCTCTTCAGGCGCCGGACGGGTACCCGTCCTCCGGTCGGACACACAGCCCTCCTCCATCACGTTGCGTATTCATTCGGTCACCCCCCGGGCGAGCGGGCGGCCGACCCGGCGGTCAGACCCGTACGGACCACCAACTCCCCTCCCCCGTACGGCAATACCGACAGTTGCCACAGAAGCGAACAGACGCTGGTCAGTTTCAGAACGAAGTGCCGTTCCACCGTGCGAGACCGGTCGATGACGGTGTGTACTGTGCTGCGGGTGGCTCGTCAGAGCGCCTCGGACTCCGCCCTGCCCGACTCCCCCTGGACTCGACTCGATGATCGAATTACCGGACCTGGTCGTCGGCGGTCTCGCCGTCGGCACACTGTCCGCGTTCGCCCTCGGCGGCGGGTTGCTGCGCTCACGGCGGCAACTGGCCGCGCAGCGCGCGAAGACGGCCGCCCTGCGGGCGCGACTCGACGGCACCACACGGGCGTTCACGGCCGAGGTCGAGCACCTGGCGACCCGGCGCGTGCCCGCAGCCGCCCGGCAGGCGGCCCATCCGCACGTCGCGGTGCCCGGCCCGCTCAGTCCGCAGCTCGCGGGTTCGCCCCTGGGTCTCGCGCTGGAGCAGATACTGAAGGGGCTGCACGCCGAACTCGCCGCGCAGCGCATCCGTATCGACGCCGCCGCGCAGGCCGGGATGCGCGGGGCCACGCGGGAGATCCAGGCGGCGCTGTACCGGCTGCAGGACGCCCTGCGCGGTCTGCAACAGCGCTATGACGACCCCGAGTTGGCGCAGACCCTGTTCGAGCTGGACCACGAGAACGAGCAGTCGCTGCGGCGCGCGCAGATCGCCGCGGTGGTGTGCGGGGCCTGGGTGGGGCTGGCCCGGGAGGAGTCCCATCTCGTGGACGCGGTGACGGGCGGTCAGGCCCGGCTCGCGGGCTACCAGCGCGTCCGGATCCACAACCACCTTCAGGCCGGGACCGCCCTGGTGTCCCACGCCGTCGAACCGGTCGCCATCATCGTCGCCGAGCTCCTCGACAACGCGCTGCGGCACTCCGCGCCCGACACCGAGGTCGTGGTCAACCTGGAGGCCGTCCACCACGGTGTCTGCGTCACCGTCGACGACGCCGGACTGGGCATGACGCAGGACGAACGGGCCCGCGCCCAGCGGATGGTGGCCGGCTCGGAACCGATCCTGCTCACCGAGCTCGGCGACCCGCCGCGCATGGGACTCGCCGCCATCGGCCAGCTGACCCGGCAGTTCGATCTGAGCGTGGACCTGTCCTCCCCGTCCCCGTACGGCGGCGTGCGGGCGGTGCTGCGGGTCGACAGCCACCTGCTGACCCGCATCGACCCCGACGAACTGCCTCCGGCGGCCAGCGCCCCGCGGTCGACCCGCAGGGCGGAGCGGGACACGGCGGGCGGTACCGCCACGTCCCCCGGTGTGGTGCCGTCCCCCGGTGTCGTGCCGTCCCCCGGTGTCGTGCCGAAGTCCCAGAGTGACGTGCCGGACGCAGCCGCCCCTGCCGCGCCCGCCGCCCCTTCGGCCCCTCCCGCCCCGGGCCGTGAACCCGATCCGGCCCCGGCCCCCGCGTCGGGGAAGCCCGAGCAGCCGTCCGCCCCCACCCCCGCCGCCGACTCCGCCCCGTCCTCCGACGATCACGGCTACGGCACGGACCAGGAGGACCAGCCCGCCGCCCCGGCCCCGGGCCACCACGGCCCCCGTGACAGTGGCGGACTCCCCCAGCGGCGTCGCCGCAGCCGGGCCACGCCCCCGCCGGGCATCCCGGCCGCCGCGCCCGCACCGGCACCGCAGCGCCGCCCGCGCCGTCCCGAGGAGTCCGCCGCCGCCCTCGGCGCCCTCCAGTCCGGCACGGCGGCCGCACGTTTCGCCGCCCGGCCGAACACCGGCGCCCCTCCAGCCGTACCTGAGGGTGCCCCGGCCGCGACCACGGCCGACGGGCCCGACGACACCGGCCGAGACCGGAACGACCACGAAGGGGGAACGGCTCGATGACCAGCCGCGCAACGGGGGACACGGCCTGGGTGCTCGAACCGGTTCTGGAGGTGCCGCACGTCGTGGCCGCCGTCCTGCTCACCCGGGACGGGCTCGTGACCGGTTACACGGACGCGCTGTCGCGGCCGTCGGCCGAGCGGGTCGCCGCCATCACCAGCACCGTGCAGGGCGCCTGCCGTACCGCGGCGGCGGCGTTCGCCGACACCGACCGGGCCGACATCCGGCAGGTCGTGATCGAGTCGGACCACGGCTATGTGCTCATCGTGCCGACGGATCACGGCACCTGCGTGGCCGCGTACGGCGACCCCGAGGTGCGCCTGGACCTGCTCGCGCACCGGGTGCACTCCCAGGTCGCGCGGCTGGGTGAGAAGGCGATGGCCGCGGGGCCCCGAGGTGCCGACGGCGACACGCCGGCATGACGGGCCGCCGAGGCGGCCGTCCCCTGGTTCCCGCGTATCTGTCGACCGGTGGGGTGGCCCGGCCCAGCCGTGCCCATCTGGAGCGGCTGTCGGTCCTCACCGGCAGCGGCGAGCCGGCTCCCGCCGATCTGCCCGCCGCGCAGGCGGCCCTGCTGGAGGAGCTGGAGTACGGGTCGCTGACGGTGGTGGAGGCCGCGGCCCTGCTGCGGCTGCCCGTCTCCGCCGTGCTGGTGCTGGCCGCCGACCTCATCGACCGTGACCTGGTGCTGGCCCGCCCGCCGATCCCGCCCGCCCGGCGCTTCGACCCCGACCTGCTGAAGAGAGTGGCCGATGGCCTCCGCGACCTCAAGCACCGTTGACGCCCCCGGCGGCGGCGACGGCGTCCATCTCCCGGACACCGCCCGCGACCTGGTGAAGATCCTGGTCACGGGGCCTTTCGGGGTGGGCAAGACCACCCTGATCGGCTCGGTCTCGGAGATCCGCCCGCTGCACACGGAGGAACAGCTCACCGAGGCCTCCGCGCAGGTCGACGATCTCGCCGGGGTCCGGGACAAGTCGACCACCACGGTCGCCATCGACTTCGGCCGGATCAGCCTGCCGGGCGGGATCGTGCTGTATCTGTTCGGCACGCCCGGCCAGGAGCGGTTCCGGTCGCTGTGGGACGACATCGCCCACGGGGCGCTCGGCGCGCTCGTGCTGGTCGACGCCCGCCGGATCGACGCCTCGTTCGACGTGCTCGGGCTGGTGGAGGAGACCGGACTGCCGTACGCGGTCGCCTTCAACACCTTCCCGGACGCGCCCCGGCACCACACGCCCGAGCAGTTGCGCGCCGCCCTGGACCTGGAACCGACGACCCCGATGGTGACCTGCGACGCGCGGGAGGCGAACTCCTCGATCGACGCCCTGCTCGCCCTGGTCCAGCACCTGATCGACCACCGACCCGCGGAGTACCGGTGACCCACCCGTCCCTTGCCGAGCAGGCGTTCTCCCGCGCGGTGCCCGTCCGCCTGTGGGAGGACGGCTTCGCCCGCGACCCCCGCCCGTACTACGCCGCACTGCGCGCCCAGGGCCCGGTCGGCTGGGCGGAACTCGCGCCCGGTGTGCCGGCGTACGTCGTCACGGACCGGCGGGCGGCGCTGGACCTGCTGCACGACACGAAGACGTTCTCGCACGATCCGCGGCCCTGGCAGGCGACGGTCCCCGACGACTCCCCCGTCCTCGGGATGATGCGCTGGCGGCCCAACACCCTGTTCGCCGACGGTGCCGCCCACCTCCGCTACCGCACCACGCTGATCGACGCGTTCGACCTGGTGGAGCCGCACGACCTGCGGGACCGGGTGCACCGGGCGGTGCACCTGCTGGTGAGCCGGATCGGGCCGCGGGGCGAGGCCGACCTGGTCGGCGAGTTCACCAGGCCGCTGATGGCGCTGGTGTTCAACAGCCTCTTCGGCCTGCCGGACACCGCCGGCGACCGGCTCGACGCCGCGCTCGGCAAGCTGATCGAGGGCGGCGCCCAGGCGGCACAGGGTGAGGCGGAGTACGCCGGGTACGTGCTGGAGCTGATCGCGGCCAAGACCGAGCGGCGCGGCGACGACCTGCCGAGCTGGCTGCTGGACCATCCGGCGGGGCTGACCCCCGAGGAGGTCACCTGGCAGGTGTTCCTCACGCTCGGCGCGGGACACGAGCCGACGGCGAACCTGGTGTCCAACGCGCTGTCCAGGATCCTCGGCAACCCGGCCTACTACTCGACGCTCACCAGCGGCGCCCGGCCGGTGACGGACGCGGTGCTGGAGGTGCTGCACCACGAGACGCCGCTCGCCAACTACGGCATCCACTACGCCCGTACGCCCGTCACCTTCCACGGCGTGTGGATCAGGGCCGCGGTGCCGGTGGTGGTCTCGTACGGGGCACTGGCGCAGGCCACCGAGCAGGAGCGCGGCGCGGACCGGCACCCGGGCGACGCCTCACACCTGTCCTGGTCGGCGGGCCCGCACGCCTGCCCGGTCAAACAGCCCACGCTGCTCATCGCCACCGAGGCGATCGAACGGCTCACGCAGTGGCTGCCCGACCTCGAACCCGTGCTGCCCCGCGAGCGCCTCACCTGGCGGCCCGGCCCCTTCCACCGCTCGCTGACGGCGCTGCCCGTCCGTTTCACTCCCCGCTCCCCCGACCAGCCAGGAGGACGACCGTGACCGTGACCGACCGCATCGCTCTGGACCCGTTCGGCGCCGACATCCCCGGTGAGAGCGCCCGGCTGCGCGCCCTTGGGCCGATCGTGCCCGTGGAGCTGCCCGGCGGGATACCCGCCTGGGCGCCCACGCGCTACGACACGCTGAAGCAGCTCATCCTCGACCCTCGGGTCAGCAAGGATCCGCGGCTGCACTGGCGGCTGTGGCCCGAGATCGGCGAGCATCCGTCCTGGGGCTGGATCCTGGGCTGGGTGGGCGTGGTCAACATGCTCTCCACCTACGGCGCGGACCACACGCGGCTGCGCAAGCTGGTGGCGCCGAGCTTCACGCACCGGCGCACCGAGGCGATGCGGCCCCGGGTGGAGGCGATCACCGCGGAGCTGCTGGACGCGCTCGACGCGGCCGGCGGCGATGTCGTGGACGTCAAGGCGGGGTTCGCCCATCCGCTGCCGATGCGGATCATCTGCGAACTGTTCGGCGTCCCGGACGCGTTGCGCGAGGACACGGCCCGGATGATCGCGGCCATCATGGACACCACCGACCCGAGCCCGGAGCACGCGGCGTCCGTCCAGCGGCAGATCGGCACGGTGCTGCCCGCGCTGATCGCGCACAAGGCCGCGCACCCCGGTGACGACATGACCACCGAGCTGATCCGGGTCCGGGACGAGGACGGTGACCGGCTCAGCGACGAGGAGTTGCTGTACACGCTGCTGCTGGTCATCGGGGCCGGTTTCGAGACCACCGTCAATCTCATCGGCAACGCGGTGGTGGCCCTGCTGCGCCGCCCCGAGCAGCTGGCGGCCGTCCGGTCCGGGGAGATCGGCTGGGACGCCGTCGTCGACGAGACGCTGCGCGCCCACCCGTCGATCGCGTCGCTGCCGCTCCGGTTCGCCGTCACCGATCTCACGGTCGGCGATGTGAAGGTCCCGGCCGGTGACGCCATCATCACGACCTACGCCGCCGCGGGGCTCGACCCCGAGCACTACGGGCCGGACGCCGACCTCTTCGACGCCACGCGCGCCGCCGACGACCATCTGGCGTTCGGGATCGGGGTGCACCGCTGTATCGGGGCGCCGCTGGCCCGTCTGGAGGCGCTGACCGCGCTGCCCGCGTTGTTCGACCGGTTCCCCGGCCTGAGCCTGGCCGCCGGTGACGAGGGCCTGCGGCAGGTGCCGTCGTTCATCGCCTTCGGCTGGCAGGAGATACCCGTGCGGCTGCGCGGCTGAGGCGACCGGAGGGCCACTGCCTCGCAGGGCGGCAGCACGCGGGAGCGCGACCGGTCCCCCGTTCCGGTCGAGCCCCCGCGGTGCGTTGAACTTACGTCCCTGGCCGAGACCTTGTGAATCGCGTCGATGCCCGTTGCGTGCTCAACAGGGCTCACCCGTGCACAGCTGAGTCCGGATGGCCCTGTTTCGTCCCGCCGGGACCTGGCCAACCGGTTGCCCGTGCGGCACCGCCGGCCGGTCAGCCGTGGCGGCGGAAATCCGGCAGATCGAGGTCACCGACGGCCAGGTGGGCCAGCACGACCTCGTACAGGTCGGTGCCCGCGGCGAGCAGTTGGCGTTCCAGGACGGGTTCGGCGCTGCGGACGTGCTCGCGCACCGTCTGCGGGTGCATGCCCAGGGTCTGCGCGGCCCGTTCGGCGTTGCCGCCGGCGGTGATCCAGCCGCGCAGCGTCCGGCGCGGGTTCCTGGCGTCCGCGTCCAGCCGGCCCAGCAGGCCCTTGGCCCAGGTGCGTAGGGCGGGTCCGGACAGCAGGTCGGAGAGCCGGAGCGCGGAGTTCCGTGTGCCGTCGGGGACGTGGGCGTCGGGCAGGCCGATCTGGGTGTTGAGCGCCAGGTGGACGACGGCCCGGACCGTGAGGTCGGCGAAGTCGGTGCCGAGCAGGGCCTCCACGCGTTCCATGCGGGCGCGGACGGTGTTGCGGCTGACGCCGAGGACCTTGGCCGCGTTGACGGCGGTGAACTCCAGACCGAGGCGTGTGGTGGCGAGGAGTTCGGCGCGTGTGTGGTGCGGCAGGGTGTCGAGCGGGCGCAGCACCCGGGCCGTCCAGCCGCGCAGCACCTCGGGGTCCATGAGGCGTTCGGGGTGGGTGCGCTCGGCGTAGACCGCCGTCTTGTCCGGGCGGAAGTGGGCGACGGCGAGGGCGCTGACCGCCTGTCCGTACGCGGTGGCGGTCCGGGCGAGGCTCTGCCGGACGCTGCCGCCGAGGAAGACGTCCGGGTGCCGGCCGACCAGGGACCGCAGGGCCTCGCCGGTGGTGTCGCGGGGGCTGACGACGATCACGTGGCCGTCCATGGCCGGGCAGCGCACGACCAGGGCGTCCTCCCCGGTGCGGTCCAGGCACTCCTCGGCCATCCGGTCGCGTACGGCGGCGTCGGACTCGAGGACGTACACGCACGCCGTGTCGGCGTCGAGCAGTCCGGGCCAGAGCCCGGCGGCGACGCGGCGGGCGGCGATGGTGTCCTCGACCATCAGCAGTTGCAGGATGGCCAGGCGCAGGTCGGAGGTGGCCCGCCGGAGCCGGTGCCCGGCCGCGGTCGACTCGCGCGCGGTCAGCAGGAGCTCGATCACCTGGGCGGTGTGCGTGACGACGTCGGCGGCCCGGCGGTCGAAGGGGGTCCCGCGGGAGACGGCCAGAACGCAGGTGTGGGACGGGTGTTCCACCCTGACCAGGCGCTGGTGGCGGTCCCGGCTCTCCCAGGCGGCGGAGGCGATCCGGCCGGCGGTGATGTCCGTGACGAGGCCCTCGTCCAGCGGGAGCCGGGTCCCGGCCAGGAGGTTCCCGGCGGCGTCCTGAAGGGCCACGTCCCCGCCCACGGCGCCGGCGAGCCAGCCCACGACCCGGCCGACGTCGCGCCCCGCCGGACGCAGGTGGCCGAGCAGTTCCTCCGCCCACGCCGGGCCCGGCCCGGCCGCTGTCCGCTGCTGCCGGTTCCCGTCCTCTCGGCCAGCCACCTCGGCCTTCCCCTCGTCGCTCGCGCCGCCTCCGGCGCACCGGTCGGGGACGTTACCCCACACGTCCCGCGCTCTCGTCCCGGGCATCCCCGGGCGGACCCGCCCGACGCAGCCCGCGGGCCGACACCCCGCCCTGCGCAGCCGCACCCGCGCGGAGCGGCATAAGCTCGGCGGATGGCGAAGTACTACGACGTGCACCCCGACAACCCCCAGCCCCGCACCATCGGCCAGATCGCCGACAGCATCCGTGCGGACGCTCTTGTCGCCTACCCGACGGACTCCTGTTACGCACTGGGCTGCCGTCTGGGCAGCCGTGACGGCATCGAGCGGATCCGTACGATCCGCAAGCTGGACGACCGGCACCACTTCACTCTCGTGTGCCAGGACTTCGCGCAGCTCGGCCAGTTCGTGCGGATCGACAACGACGTGTTCCGTGCGATCAAGGCGTCGACACCCGGCAGCTACACGTTCATCCTGCCCGCGACGAAGGAGGTGCCGCGCATGCTGCAGCACCCCAAGAAGAAGACGGTCGGCGTGCGCATCCCCGACCACGTCGTCACCCAGGCCCTGCTCGCCGAGCTCGGTGAGCCGCTGCTGTCCAGCACCCTGCTGCTGCCCGGCGAGGAGGAGCCGATGACGCAGGGCTGGGAGATCAAGGACCTGCTCGACCACGTGCTGGACGGGGTGGTCGACTCCGGTGACTGCGGCACGGAGCCGACGACGGTGATCGACTTCTCCGGCGGGGAGGCCGAGATCGTGCGGCACGGCGCGGGCGACACCTCACGCTTCGAGTAAAGGGCACGCCAACGGGCGTTCACGGCTGTGCCGTGTGCGGGGGGTGGGCGAAATGCCCCGGGAAGCGGCGTGTCACGATGCCCGTGATCCGCCCGGTCACGCGGACGGGTTCCCGGCCGAGACCCCGCAGAGAGGCAGCACAGCCATGACCGCCGTACAGGGAACCGTTGTCGACATCCCCACCGAGGACGGCACCGCCGACGCGTATCTGACCCACCCCGCCGACGGGGCCGCCCACCCGGCGGTCCTGCTCTACATGGACGCCTTCGGCCTGCGTCCCCGACTGCGGTCGATGGCCGACCGGCTGGCCGGCGAGGGCTACACGGTGCTGGTGCCCAACGTGTTCTACCGGCACGGCCGCGCCCCGCTGTTCGATCTGCCCGAGTTCATCGACCCGGGTGCGCGGCCGGAGATCTTCGAGCGCATCATGCCGGTCATGCGGGCCCTGACGCCCGAGCTGGCGATGCGGGACGCCGGTGCCTATCTGCGCCGGCTGGCCGAGTCGCCCGCGGTGGCCAACGGCCCGGTCGCGGTGACCGGTTACTGCATGGGGGCGCGCCTGTCGCTGCTCACGGCCGGGACCTACCCGGAGCGGGTCGCGGCCGCGGCCGGCTTCCACGGCGGGCGGCTGGCGACGGACACGCCGGACAGCCCGCACCTGGTGGCCGGCAAGGTCACCGCCGAGCTGTACTTCGGCCACGCCGACCAGGATCCCTCGCTGCCCCGGGAGCAGATCGAGCGTCTGGAGGAGGCTCTGACGACGGCGGGGGTCCGCCACCGGTGCGAGGTGTACACGGGCGCGCCCCACGGTTTCACGCAGTCCGACACCGCGTCGTACCACGAGGAGGCCGACGCGCGGCACTGGGCAGCGCTCCTCGACCTGCTGAAGCGCACATTCTGACCTCAATCGGCACCTGGCCGAAAGGAGTTGCCGAGGAGTTGCCGTCCTACCGACGGTAAGGGCTTGCTTTCCCTCGATCCCTGCGCGTAGACCTTGCTGAACATCAGGCATGACTCGGGGGGAGTTTGCTCATGGAGGGCACGGTCGACGGGTTCCGCTACGGTGCGGTGACCCCGGTGGCGGCGTATCTGATGGCCTGTCTGGGAGGGGCGCTGGGGCTGCGGTGCATCGTGCGCTCGCTGCTGAACGTGCGGTCCTGGAAGCCGGGTTGGCTGGCGTTAGGCGCCGCCTCCATCGGGTGCGGGATCTGGACGATGCACTTCATCGCCATGACCGGCTTCCACGTGGAGGAGACCCGGGTCCGTTATGACGCGGCCACGACGGTGCTCAGTCTCGTCGTGGCCGTCGCCGTGGTGGGCATCGGCGTGTTCATCGTCGGCTACCGCGGCCCGGGCCGTGTCACCCTGGCGGTCGCGGGTGTCGTCACCGGACTGGGGGTGGCGGCCATGCACTACCTGGGCATGGCGGCCATGCGGCTGCACGGCGACATCGGCTACGACCCCGTCGGCGTCGTGCTGTCCGTGCTGATCGCCATCGCCGCCGCGACCGCCGCGCTGTGGTCGGCCGTCACGATCCGCGGCCTGCTGACGAGCCTCGGGGCGAGCCTGGTGATGGGCGTGGCGGTGTCCGGGATGCACTACACGGGCATGGCCGCCGTCAGCGTCCATGTGCACGACACGGCCGGCGGCACGTGGGAGGGTGACTCGCCCCTGTCGCTGCTGCTGCCGATGCTGCTGGGGCCGGTCGTCTTCCTGCTGCTGGCCGGGGTCGTGATCATGTTCGATCCGCTGCTGGTCCACGGCGAGCGGGCCGGGAACCGGAACCCCGCCCCGCCCCTGGCCCGTTCGGCCCAGGCCATTCCCGCGCCGCGCACGTCCAGGCACGACACGGACTCGCACGCCCGCGGCCGGTGAACGACCCGCCTGCGGACGGCTCTTGGATCATTGTTACGGTGCAGCGGTGTCTGACTCCTCACGCCACACTGCCGAGGGCGCCGGCTGGGGCACCGGCGAACGCGGCGCGTACCGGCGGTTGATGCCGCGGCAGGTCGAGAAGATCTCCTGGCTGGACCCGAGAATGCTGTGGGCCGCCCGCAACGGCGTGCTGGCCTCCTGGCTCGGGGATCCGACCGGCCGCACCCGCGGCCGGTGGGTGGCCCGGCGCGTGGCCGTCGGCGCACCGGCCGACAAGGTGATCCGGCGCGACGACCCGGACCGCTTCTCGTTCCTGGTCATCGGCGACACCGGTGAGGGCGACGACCCCCAGTACGCCGTCGTGCCGGGTCTTCTGAAGACCGGTCAGGACACCCGCTTCGCCGTGCTGGCCAGCGACGTGATCTACCCGGTGGGCAGCGCGGACGACTACGGCACCAAGTTCTTCCGCCCCTACCGGGACTACCAGGCGCCGATCTACGCGATACCCGGCAACCACGACTGGTACGAGGACCTCGGCGGTTTCATGCGCGTCTTCTGCGACGACGCCCCGCCGCTGCCGCCCGAGCCTCGGCCGCGCCCGCTGACCCGGGCCTGGCTGCGGTCCCTGCTGTGGCACCGGCCACGGCCGGACGACGGTCATCACCTGGACGAGGCCCGGAAGTTGCGCTCGGCGCCCGCCCAGCAGGCCGTCCAGCCGGGTCCCTACTGGGCGATCGACGCCGGACCGGTGCGGATCATCGGCATCGACACCGGCCTGCTGGGCACCCTCGACGCCGAGCAGGGCGCCTGGCTGCGCGAGGTCTCCCGAGGGCCGCGCCCGAAGATCCTGATCACCGGGTCACCCCTGTACGTGGACGGCAGGCGCGAGCCGTGCGCCATCGAAGGGGGCGGCACCGTCGACGACATCGTGCGCGACCCTGAGCACCACTACGTGGCGGCGATAGGCGGCGACATCCACAACTACCAGCGCTACCCCGTCCGGCTGGACGACGGACGGACCCTCCAGTACGTGGTCGCGGGCGGCGGCGGGGCGTTCATGCACGCCACCCACACCATCCCCCGCGTCAACGTCGCGAACGTGACCGAGCGGGACTTCCGCTGCTACCCGCTGCGCGGCGACTCCCTCGCCTTCTACAGCCGGCTCTACGGCCGCCGGCTGCGCATGCCCCGCTTCTTCACCCTCACCGAGGCGGAGGCGACGGCGGTGATCGCCGAGCGCCTGGGCATCCCGCCGACGCGTGTCCCGGGCGCGGCCACCCGTGTCACCCGGCGCGTCCGGCTGGTCGCCGGGCTGCTCGGCACCGGCCGCAGGCCCGACCGGGCCAGGCGGTTCCGGCTGCCCGTGCGCAAGATCTACACGTCGCTGTTCTCGCCGAGTTCGGCGACGTACAGCCCGCCCTTCTTCAAGTGCTTCCTGCGCCTGGACGTCTCCCCGGAGTCGGTCCGGCTGCGCTGCTTCGCGGCGACCGGAAACCGCGCCCAGGAGCTCGCCCCGCCGGTCGAGGACGAGGTGACGATCCCGCTGCGCTGACACGCGCCCCGACGGCGAAGCCGCCCGGGTTTCGCAGGGCCTCGTCGTCATCCCCACGGACTCCGCCTCGCCCGAGCAGCGCGCCCGCTACGAGAAGTACGCCGCCGCGCGCATGCCCCGTACGGCGAGCACGAGGACTACGTCCAGATCCTCACCGACACGGCGACGAAGCTCGGCCCGGCACTGGGCCGGCGACCGGGCGTCTAGCGGACCACGCGGTGGCGGAGGTAGACGACGCCCGAGTTGAAGGTGCGGGTCTCGACGAGTTCGAGATCCACCCGGCGCTCGTGCCGGGGAAAGAACGGAATGCCACCGCCGACCAGAACCGGGTAGACCACGGCCCGGTACTCGTCGATCAGGCCCAGGTCGGCCGCCTGGGCGGCGAGAGTCGCGCCGCCGATCGCGATGTCGCCCTCCCCCGGCTCGGCCCGCAGCCGCTCGATCTCCTCCGCCACGCCGCCGGAGGCCAGACGGGCGTGGCCCTGCACCTCCGACAGCGTGGTGGAGAACACCACCTTCGGGAGCGGATTCCACAGCGCGGTCCACTCGAGCTCCGCGTCACCGAGCGAGGGATCCTGGTCGGCGGTCTCCCAGTACAGCATCGTCTCGTACAGCCGTCGTCCCATCAGGTGGACGCCGACGTCCCTGATCTCGTCGATCCAGAAACGGAAGACCTCCGGGTCGGGCACTGACCAGTCGAAGCCGCCGTCCGGCCCGACAATGTAGCCGTCCAGTGAGACGTTCATCGAATACGTCACGCTGTGCATCGGTGTCCTCCTGAGCAAGGGGTTCGACAGTACGACCGCGGGACACCGCGAAACTCATCGCGACTCACGGAACGGTTCGCGTCACCAGCGGCCGGGGGCCGTCCCGGTGATCGGCTCCGACGCCCTGCCGTCCACCCCGACGGGCATGTCCCCGGCGAGCATCACCCGGTGCATGATCCGCGGGTGGTCCAGGTGTGCGGTGTCGCCGGGAGCCAGGTGCATCGTGGCGCGGTTGTCCCAGAACGCCACGCTGCCCGGCTCCCAGCGGAACCGGACCGTGTACTCGGGCCGGACCGCCTGCTCCAGCAGCATGTCCAGGATCGCGGCGCTCTCGGGCCGGGAGAGGCCGGCGATCTGCTCGACGTAGTAGCCGTTGACGTAGAGGATCCGCTCGCCCGTCTCCGGGTGGACGCGCACCAGGGGGTGCAGCGAGGCGACCTGGCGGTCCAGCAGGTGGCGGACGTACGCGTCGTCGCCGGGCCGGGGCTGGTAGCCGACGCCGAGCCGGTGCTCGGCCCGCAGGCCGTCGACGAACTCCCGCAGCGGCGCGGAGAGCCCGGCGTAGGCCGCCGCGAGGTTCGACCAGGTGGTGTCGCCGCCGTAGGGCGGCACGGTCTCGGCGCGCAGGATCGTCGCGGCGGGCGGGTCGACGCGGGCGCCGTGGTCGCAGTGCCAGCCGCGCAGCAGGGTGTGGCGGCGGCGCCGCAGCCACTCGTCGTGCTCCATGCCGAACCGCCCGCCGAGCTCCAGCCGGTCGGCGGTCGTCTCGATCTCGGGGAAGTCCGGGGGCGAGGCCTTGCCGCGTCGCGGCAGCACGACCGGTTCCCCGAACCGGCGCGCGAACGCCACGTGCCCGGCGTGGTCGAGCCGCTGCCCCCGGAAGAACACCACCTTCCACCGCAGTACCGCCGCCCTGATCGCGGCGATCACGGTGTCGTCGAGGTCGGCGGCCAGGTCGACCCCGCCGATCTCGGCGCCGATGTGTCCGGCGACCGGCCTCACCTCCACCCCGGCGTCCCGCACCGCCTCGTCCGTCATCGGGCTGTCCGTCGTCATGCGCACTCCGCTGGTCGTGGGCGTGGTCGTGCCTACCGGAAGGTCGTGTCTTCCGGAAGATTCGTGCCTACCGGAAGATCGTGACAGCGATCCCCGCTCAGGGCGACACCGCACCAGCGCCCGCGCCCCTCACACCTGGAACTCCCGGATCACCGTGTTCCGGAACACCGCCTTCCCGTCGACCGTGAACAGCGCGAGCCCGGTGTCGACCAGGTACGGGAAGACCGCCGACGCGTGCGCGTACCGGCCGTCGTCGAGGAACAGCTCCACGGAGGTCCGGTCGACCAGGATGCGCAGACTCACCGTGCGCCGGGCCGGGTCGAAGGGGCTCCGGCTCTCCTGCCATCGGCCCGACATGTCGGGTGACACGGAGGGGCGGCGGTTGAGGTAGGCGTAGTCGCGGTGGACGCCGGCGTCGATGTGCCGGACGCCGTCCGGGGAGCGCCGCAGTTGCACGCCCGCGCCCGTGAGCTGGTCCCAGGCGATCTCGCAGGTCAGTTCGTAGGCGGTGCCCCGGTAGTCGAGGACGCGGGTGCCCTCGACCGCCAGGTCGCCGAGCCGCACCGTGCGGGAGACGTACCGGTCGAGCGCGGCGACCGGCCGGGACGCCAGGTGGTACGTGCCGTCGGCCGCGCGCTTCAGCGTGATCTCGCGGACGATCGAGTCGGTGCCGTTGAAGCCGTCGCTGTCGATGGTGGGCGTGATGTGGGCGTAGTCCCAGTTGTTCAGCCAGCCGATCGCGTAGCGCGTCCGCTCGTCGGGAACGCCGTCCGCCGTCCGCTTCTCGAAGGTGACGGCCCCGTACCAGTCCCAGCCGTGGTCGAGCCACTGCGGCTCTTCGGCGTCGGCCGTGAAGGCGGTGCCGTCGAAGGAGCCCGTCCAGTACGCGTACGTGTTGGGCAGCCCGGCTCCCTTGCCGTTGGCGCTCACCCCGAGCACCCACTTGGCCGTGCCGTCCCCGGCGCGGATCCGGAACAGGTCCGGGCACTCCAGCACGCCGATTCCGCTCCTGACGAAGCCGCCCACGTACGTCCAGGACTTGAGGTCGGCGGAGTGGTAGAAGCCGACCTTGTCGTTCTCGGCGAGGGTCATCACCCACCGGCCGCGTTCCTCGTCGCGGATCACCTTCGGGTCGCGGAAGTCGCGCACGCCCGGGTTGGGCAGCACCGGGTCGGTGCCGTGCGGGGTGAACGTCCGGCCGCCGTCGGTGGAGTAGTACAGGTACTGCGCCTGGTCGCTCGGACCGTCGTGCGGCGACATCGTGGCCAGGACGACGACCGCCCCCGCCCCGAAGCCCGCCGTGTTCTCCGTGTCGACCACCGCTGAGCCCGACCAGACATCGCCGTTGGCGGTCGTGTCCTTGGGCACGGCGATCCCCCGGTCGGTGAAGGAGACCAGGTCGGTGCTGGTGGCCAGCCGCCAGGCGGTGCCGATCGCGCCGGACAGGTAGTCGGCGTTGTGCAGGTAGTAGTAGTGATACGCGCCGTCGATCCAGACCGGGCGCTGCGGGTCGTTCTTCCACTGCTCGGGGACGGTGAAGTGGTAGGCCGCGCGGTAGCTCGCGCAGCCGTTGCGCGGCCTGGCCTCGGCCGTGCCCGCCGCGGCGGGCAGCAACGCGCCGGCCGTGCCAAGGGCCGACCCGGCGAACAGGGCTCTCCTCGTGATCCCGCGCATCACACCTGGTTCCTCTCGTCGGAAACGGTGGCTCATGTGCCTCAGGACTTTGGGACCTAACTCGTTAAAGGTCAAGCGGTCGCGCGGTCTTGACACGTCTCGGCGGCGCTCACATCATCTGGGGCATCAGTCCTCAACTAACACGAGTTAGGCCCCATGATGACCGACTCGCACCTCACCCGCCGCAGGCTGTTGCGGTACGGCGCCTACGGCGCGGGTGCCGCCGCCCTGGGCGGCACCGCCGCGAGCTGGGAGCGGCTCACCGGAGCCGACATCCCCGGACGTGACGACGGTTCCCTCGTCGTCGCCACACTCGGCCCCGCCTACGGGCCGGAGGCCATCCGCACGCTCCGCGAGGGCTTCCGCGAGCTGCACCCCGACATCAAGCTCCAGATCAACGCGGTGCAGGCCGTGGACTGGTCGGACTTCTTCGCGAAGATCCTCACGCAGGTGGCCGCCGGCACCGCACCGGACCTGGTGTACGTGGCCACCGAGGGCGTGCAGTTGTTCGCGCAGCGGCTCGGCGTGGCCCTGGACAAGTGGGTGAAGCGGGACGCGGCCGAGCTGAAGGAGTACTTCGCCGACGTCCATCCGTCGCTGGTCGAGTCGATGATGTACGAGGGCAGCCTCTACCAGCTGCCGGTGGAGTTCAACGCGGCCGACATGTACCTCAACCACCAGGTGCTGCGGAGGGCCGGGGCACAGTACCCGCCGGCCGACTGGACCCGCGACGACTTCACGACGCTGCTGCGGGACATGAAGCGGGCGAGCGGCTCCCGCTTCACTCCCTACTTCTGGACCAACCGGCTGTGGGGCGGTGTGGTGCCCTGGCTGTTCGCGAACGGCACCAATCTGCTCGCGGAGTCCAAGGCGCCCGGTGGCGAGTGGCTGTGGGACTCCTTCTACCCGGCCGGCCAACGCGCGGGCCGCGGCGGCGGCTTCCGGTGGACGACGCCGCAGGCCACGCACGACCGGGTGGAGGAGGTCTACGACTATCTCGCCTCGCTCGTGCGGGACGGCCTGTGCACCCGCCCCGAGGGCGGCAACGGCCAGAACCTCATCGGCGTGTTCTCCACCGGCCGGGTCGGTATCACCCCGGCGGGCGGCTTCTGGGCGGGCGGCCTGCACCTGGCGGGGATGGAGCGGGACGGGTTCGACGTGCAGTACTTCCCGCGCTGGCGCACCCAGCGCATGCAGTACGGCGCGGCGGGCTACGCGCTGCTGCGCACCTCCAAGAGGCAGGACGAGGCTTGGGAGTTCATCAAGTACGCGGCCCGCAAGGACACCCTGACCCAGCTGTTCACGACGAACCAGACCACCCCGGCCCGCCGCTCGATGCTGAACGCCGGCCGCTACGCGGAGACCGGCCCGGCGCACTGGCAGGTCTTCTACGACACCCTCGACCGGTTCCCGAGCACAGGACCGATCCCGGCGCCGCCGCAGGTCGCCGAGGTCGAGCAGCTGCTGCTCAAGCACACCGGCACGGCCCTGGCCTCCTCGCGCTCGGTGCGTCCCGCGCTGCGCCGGTTGCAGGGCGACCTGGAGAAGGCCATGGAGCGTGACGCATGACGGACACCCGGATACCGCCCGCCCGAGCCGAACAGCCCGAGGCCCCGCCCGCCCGGAACGCACCGCGTCGCTCGGCCCGCGACCGCGGCACCCGACTGCTGGCCACACTCTTCCTGGCCCCGACGATCGTCGGCATCGTCGTCTTCACGGTCGTCCCCATCGTCGGCTCGGTGGTGCTGAGCCTCTTCCACTGGAACGTGATCGACTCGCCGCGTTTCGCCGGCGGCTCCAACTACGGCGCGGTCTTCGGCGACGAGACCGTGCTGGTGTCCTTCCGCAACACCCTCGTCTTCATGGTGCTCGCGGTGGCGCTGCAACTGCTCGTCGCGCTGGCGCTCGCCCTGACGCTGACCGGGCGGATGCCCGTGTGGCTGCGGTCGGTGTTCCGCTCGGCGTTCTTCTTCCCGCTGGTGCTGTCCGCCGCGTCGATCTCGGTGGTGATGAAGTACCTGTTCAACCAGGACTTCGGAGTCATCAACTGGCTGCTCGGCTTCATCGGGATCGCGCCGGTGCCGTGGCTGACCTCGGAGAACGCGGCCATGGTCACCGTGGTGCTGGTCTACGTCTGGCAGCAGTTCGGCTTCTCGCTCCTGCTGTTCGTCGGCGGTCTGAACAACATCCCGAAGGAGATCCACGAGGCCGCCGCCCTGGACGGCGCGACCGGCCTGCGCAAGCACCTCTCCGTCACGCTGCCGCTGCTGTCACCGACGCTGCTGGTCGCCTCGGTGGTCGGCATCATCAACGCGCTCCAGGTCTTCGAGCAGCCGTACGTCCTGACCAACGGCGGTCCCGGCGACTCGACCCGCACGGTCGTGATGGTCATCTACGAGACCGCGTTCGAGCAGCTCCGCTTCGGTGAGGCGTCCGCGGTGGGTGTGCTGCTGTTCGTGCTGATCATGGCGGTCACGGCCCTCCAGTTCCGGCTCAGCCGGCGTTTCGTCCACTACCAGTGAGCCGGGTGAGTCCCTTGAGCCAAGCAACCCTGTCCTTCAGCCGTGGGCGCCACGGGCTGGCGCCGTGGGCGCGGATCGCCGGGCTGACGGTGTGCGCCCTGCTCACGCTCGGCCCGGTGGTGTGGACGGTGTCCACCTCGCTGCGCACACCCGCCGAGGCGTTCGACCTGCCGCCGCAGCTCATCCCGTCCGACCCGTCGACCGAGGCGTACCGGGGGGTGTTCGGCCAGATCGACGTGTGGCTGCTCGCCCTCAACTCCACGCTGGTCACGGGGCTGATCGCGGTCGGCCAGATGATCACGGCGGGGCTGGCCGGATACGCCTTCGCCCGCCTGGAGTTCCGCTTCAAGAAGCCGCTGTTCGCCCTGGTCCTGGCGACGATGATGGTGCCCTTGCAGGTCACGATCGTGCCGGTGTTCCTGGTCCTGAAGTCGATGAGCCTGACCGACACCCTGCTCGGGCTGATCATCCCGGCCTTCCCGACCGCGTTCGGCACGTTCCTGATGCGGCAGTACTTCCTGGGCATGCCCAAGGATCTGGGCGAGGCGGCGATGCTGGACGGTGCCGGCCCCTGGCGGACGTTCCGGTCGGTGTACGCCCCGCTGGCCGCGCCCGGCCTCGCGATCGTCGGCGTCCTGGCCTTCAACTACCACTGGAACGAGTTCTTCCGGCCGCTGATCCTCGAAACGTCCGGCCAGAACTACACGTTGCCGCTGGGTCTGGTCTCCCTCCAGGGCAACCTCGGCACCGGCTCCGTCTCCGTGGTGCTCGCCGGTGTCGTCCTCTCCATGATTCCCGCCGTCGCCGTGTTCGTCGTCGGCCAGCGCCCTCTGCGTGAGGGCATCACGTCCGCAGGAGTCAACCGTTGAGCCTCGCCGCTCCCCCGCAGGACCCGCACGCCCCGCGCTTCCGGGTCCGCCCGCCCGCCAACTGGATGAACGACCCCAACGGGCCGTTCCGCTGGCGCGGCCGCTACCACCTCTTCTACCAGCACAACCCGGACGCCCCGGTGCACGCCAACGTCCACTGGGGCCACGCCTCCAGCCCCGACCTCGCCCACTGGGAGCACCACCCGATCGCCCTCACCCCGACCCCGGGCGGCCCGGACGAGGCGGGCTGCTGGTCCGGGTGCGTGGTCGACGACGGGGGCGTGCCGACGGCCGTCTACACCGGGGTCGACCGTGACCACAGCGGGCTCGGCACGATCTGCCTGGCCCGGGCGGCGGATCCGGACGACCCTGCTCTGACCGACTGGACTCCCCTGCCCACGCCGGTGGTGAAGGGCCCGCCCGAGGGCCTGGACGTGGTGATGTTCCGCGACCCGTTCGTCTTCCGGCACGACGGCCGGCGCCGGGCACTGGTCGGCGCGGGGCACGCCGACGGTACGCCGTCGGTCCTGCTGTACGACTGCGACGACCTGACCGACTGGCGCTTCGCGGGTGTGCTCCTGGACGGCCGGGACCCGGCCGCCGCGGCGGCGTTCGGCGACCGGGCGACCGGCTGGGAGTGCCCGCAGCTGTTCGCGACGCGGGGCGGCGAGTGGGTGCTGGTCGTCTCCCTGTGGGACGGCGACCCGTGGACCACCGGCTACCTGACGGGACGGCTGAACAACGATCTGCGCTTCTCGGCCCGGGCGGGCGGCCTGCTCGACCACGGCCGCGACTTCTACGCGCCCGCCGTGCTCCAGGAGCCGGACCGGGCCCTGATGTGGGGCTGGTCGTGGGAGGCCCGCGAGCAGGGCGAGACCGGCTGGGCCGGGGTCCTGACCGCGCCCCGGGTCGTCGACGTCCATCCGGACGGGGCGCTGCGGGTGACCCCGGCCCCGGAGCTGCACCGGCTGCGCGCCGCCGAACCGTTCGTCACCGCCCCGGGCCGGGCCGCGCTGCCGACGGCCTACGACCTGACGGTGAGCGCCCCCGAGCGCACCACGGTGAGTCTGCTGCGCTCGGCCTCGGGCGCCGAGCTGACGGTCCGGCTGGACCCGGGCGAGGGCACCGTGACCCTGGACCGTGGCGACTGGCCCCGTGCGGAGGCAGGACCACCGATCGTCGTCCATGTGCCGCCCGACGAGGAGCTCACGGTTCGCGTTCTCGTCGACGGCTCGCTGTACGAGCTGTTCGTCGCAGACCGGGCCATGGTCACCGAGCGCGTCTACCACCGGCCCGACGACACAAGGGAGTTGACGGTGCCGTCCGGCGCGAACGTCACCGGATGGGAGCTGGTCCCACCGACGCACGGCTGATCACCGGGCAGGCCAGGCGCCGCACGGTGGCGGGCGGCGTCCGGCCGGTGGCGATGGAGTCCAGCAGGAGCCGGGCGGCGGCCTCGCCCATCTCCCGGTGCGGCAGCGCGACCGTGGTGAGGGGCGGCGTGAGGTACGCCGCCATGTGCTCCTGGTCGTCGTAACCCACCAGCGACAGGTCGCCGGGTACGGAGATCCCGAGCCGGGTCGCGGCGTGCAGCACGCCCGCCGCGACCCGGTCGTTGTAGGTGAAGACCCCGGTGGGGCGGAGGTCGGCCGGGGCTTCGTCGAGGAGGCGGACGGCGCCCTCGTAGCCGCCGGAGATCTCGCCTCCGGTCCGTACGACCCAGTCCTTGGGCACGGTGATGCCCTCGGCGCGCAGCGCGTCGCGGAAACCGCGCAGCCGCTCCGCCGAGGCGATGTCGTCGTGCCCGCCGACGACCGCGACCCGCCGGTGTCCCTGCTCCAGCAGCAGCCGGGCCGCCGTACGGCCGCCGGCGCGCTCGGCGGGGATGACGGCGGGCAGCGAACCGTCCTCGGGCAGGCAGTTGGCCAGCACGGAGTGGGTGCGGTGCAGGCCCTCGGGGACGCGGACGCGGCGCAGGGACATGGCCGCGTAGATGATGCCGTCGACGCGCCGGTCGAGGAGTTCGGCGACCGCCGCGTCCTCCTTGGCCGGGTCGCCGCCGGAGTCGACGGTGAGGACCAGGTGCTCGCCGGCCCAGGCGGTGTCCATGGCGCCGCGCAGCAGCCGCCCGGCGAACGGTGAGGAGGCGATCTCGTCGGTGACCAGGCCGATCACGGCCGTACGGCTGCGGCGCAGGCCGCGGGCGACGGGGTCGGGCCGGTAGCCGAGCTGGATCGCGGCCTGCCGGATGCGCTCCTGCGTGGCGGGCGAGAGGTTGCCCTCGGCGCGGCCGTTGAACACGAAGGACACCGCGGTGTGCGACACGCCTGCGAGCCGGGCGACGTCCCGCGAGGTGGGACGCCCCGGTCGTGCCGCCGGCTTCTCCTCGGCGCTGCCCATGCCGTCCGCCGTCCTCATCCCCCACCCGTCCGGTTGATCATTGCTCACCCTATCCGTGACGCTGGAGGGACGACACAGCCTGACGACACATGCAGACCCCACAGCCAACGGGAAGGTCCGACGGTGATCAGCATCCCGACGCACACGCTCAACGACGGCACGACACTCCCCGCCCTGGGCCTGGGCACCTGGCCGCTCGGCGACGACGAGGCGCAGCAGGCGGTGCTCTCGGCCCTGGAAGCGGGCTACCGCCTGATCGACACGGCGACGAACTACCGCAACGAGACGGGGGTCGGCCGGGCCGTGGCCTCCGGCGTGGTGCCGCGCGAGGAAGTCGTCGTGACGACGAAGCTCCCGGGCCGGCACCACGGCTACGAGGAGACGCTGGCCTCCTTCGAGGAGTCCCGGACGCGTCTGGGCCTGGAGTACGTCGACTTGTACCTGATCCACTGGCCGCTGCCGCGCGTGGACCGGTACGTCGACTCCTGGAAGGCCATGATCAAGCTGCGCGAGGAGGGACTCGTCCGGTCGATCGGCGTCTCGAACTTCACGGCCGGGCACATCGAGCGGCTGGAGAAGGAGACCGGAGTGCTGCCCTCCGTCAACCAGATCGAGCTGCACCCGTTCCTGCCGCAGGAGGAGCTGCGCGCCTTCCAGGCGGGCAAGGGGGTCCTCACCGAGAGCTGGAGCCCGCTGGGCCGGGGCACGTCCCTGCTCCAGGATCCCGCCGTGGCACGGATCGCCGAGGCGCACGGGGTGGCGCCCGGGCAGGTGGTGCTGCGCTGGCACACGCAGCTGGGCGCGGTGCCGATCCCGAAGTCGGCGAACCCCGAGCGGCAGCGCGAGAACCTCGACGTGTTCGGCTTCGAGCTGAGCGAGGACGAGATGACCGCCGTCGCCGACCGGGCGCAGCGGCGGGTCGGCGGGGACCCCGAGGTGCACGAGGAGTTCTGACGGGTACCCGGGGCCCGCGAGGAGTTCTGCCCGCGAGGCGGGAAGGAGCCGCAGGTGGCTGAGCGGGACCGGCTGCGGGACTACCGCGGCAAGCGCGACTTCGGCCGGACCGCGGAGCCCCGGGGCAGCGGGGAGTCCGCCGGGGACCGGCCCCGGTTCGTGGTGCAGATCCACGACGCGAGCACGATGCACTTCGACTTCCGGTTGCAGGTGGACGACGTCCTGAAGTCCTGGTCGATCCCCAAGGGCCCCTCGGCCGACCCGAAGGACAAGCGGCTGGCCGTGCCCACGGAGGACCATCCGCTGGAGTACGAGGAGTTCGAGGGAGTGATCCCCCGCGGCGAGTACGGCGGCGGCACGGTGATCGTCTGGGACCACGGCACGTACGAGCCGCTGAGCCACGACCGCAAGGGGCGGCCCGTCGACTTCGCGGAGTCTTTGGAGCGCGGGCACGCCACGTTCCGGCTGAGCGGGGCGAAACTGCGCGGCGAGTACGCCCTGACCCGGTTCCGCGGCGACGGCAGTGGTGACGGGGAGGAGGCCTGGCTGCTGGTGAAGCGGGCCGGGGGCGCCCGTACGCACGGGGCTCCCGATCCGCGCCGGGCGCGTTCGGCCATGTCCGGGCGCACTCTCGCCCAGGTCGCCTCGGACGCGGCCGGGGGGTGACGGCGCTGGCCGGTCTCGTGGACACCCTGCCCGAGGGGCAGCGGCGGCTGCTCGGGGCGGCCCGTCCGGGGGCGGAACTGGCGGCGCGCCCGATGCTCGCCACGCTGAGCGACCGGCGCGACTTCTCGGACGCGGACGAGGAGTGGGTGTTCGAGCGCCAGGGGCCGCGGGCGGTCTGCGCGGGACGGTGCCCGGGTGGAGGGCACCGTCGCGGTGGGGCTATTCCTTGACGGCGCCCGCGTTGGCGCCTTGGACGAAGTAGCGCTGGAAGCAGAAGAACAGTGCGGCGACGGGGATGGTGGCCATCAGGGCCGCTGCCAGTTTCAGGGGGTACTGGGTGCCTTGGCCCAGGCTGCCGGAGACGAAGCGGGCGAGGCCGGTGGTGAGGGTTTCGTACTGGCTGGACTGGGTGGCGACGAGGAGGTTGGTGAACTCGTTCCAGGAGCCCTGGAAGGACAGGATGGTCAGGGTGATCAGGGCGGGGCGGGCCATGGGCAGGACGATCGACCAGAAGGTGCGGAAGACGCCGGCGCCGTCCATCTTCGCGGCCTCCTCGACCTCGCGGGGGATGGACTCGAAGAACTGCTTCATGATGAAGATGCCCACGGCGTCCACCAGCAGCGGCAGGATCATGGCGGCGTAGGTGTCGAACAGCCCGAAGATGTTGAGCACCAGGAACTTCGGGATCAGCAGGGCCACGGGCGGCACCGCCAGGATGGTGATGACGAAGGCGAACAGCAGCCTGCGGCCGGGAAAGTTCAGGCGGGCGAGCGCGTAGCCGGCCATCGAGTCGAACAGCACGCGTCCGGCCGTGACGGTGACCGCCAGGAAGACGGAGTTGCCCAGCCAGCGGAAGAAGGGCACCGCGTCGCCGGACTGGCTCAGGCCGAAGAGCTGCTGGTAGGCGGCGGTCGTGGGGGTGGTGGGGATCAGCCCGAGGGGGTGCGCGGCCGCGTCCGGGTCAGTTTTGAAGCCGGTGACCAATTGCAGGATGAACGGGAACAGGTACACCAGGCCGAGCGCGATGACGGTCGTGTAGCCGAGGATGCGCAGCGGCAGGGGGAACCGTTCCAGTACCGGGCGCCCCTGTGCCCGGGCGGCGGCCTTGGCGTTCATCGGTTCCTCCGGGTTCGGGGGGTGCGTTCGCGCAGCAGGAAGCGTTGTGCGGCGGTGAGGGCGAGGATGATGATCAGCAGGACGAAGGCGATGGCCGCGCCCTGGCCGAAGTCGGCGTCGTCGAAGGCGTTCGAGTAGGACAGGTAGGCCGGGGTCAGGGTGGTGTTGCCGGGGGCGCCGCCGCTCATGACGTAGATCTGGTCGAAGACCTGCCAGGTGGCGATGAGGCCGAGGGTGACCACGAGGAAGATCACGGGCCGCAGCGCGGGCAGGATCACGTGGCGCAGCATCTGGAGGCGGCTGACGCCTTCGATGGCGGCGGCCTCTTCCAGCTCGCGCGGGATGCCCTGGAGGGCGGCGAGGAAGATCAGCATGAAGGTGCCGGAGGTCGTCCACACCGCGAGCATGATGATCACGCACATGGCCACGGACGGCCCGGACAGCCAGTCGAACCAGGACAGGCCCATCACGTGGTGGTCGGCGAGGAAGCCCGAGGGGTGGTCCGGGTCGACGATGCCCAGTGCACCGAGCAGCAGGGAGAGCACGCCGCGGGGATCGTTGAACCAGCTGGGGCCCTTCACCCCGATCCAGGACAGCGCCGTGTTGACGGCGCCGCTGCCCTGGAACAGGAAGAGGAAGATCGTGGAGACCGCGATCGAGCTGGTGACCGAGGGGAAGAAGAACGCGGTGCGCGCAGCGCTACGGGCGCGCAGTATCCGCTGGTTGACGATCAGTGCCAGCACCAGGGCGAGGATCGTCTGGATCGGCACGGTCAGCAGCACGTAGTAGGCGTTGTTGCGCAGTGAGGTCGCGAACAGTGTGCGGTCCAGGCCGTCCTCGGCGAACAGGGCCCGGTAGTTGTCCAGGCCCACGAACTTCGCCTGGCCGCTGAAGGGGTTGGACTGGCCGTCCCAGTGCAGCAGGCTCACCCACAGCGCCATCAGGATCGGCAGGACGAAGAACAGGCCGAGGACGATCACCATGGGACTGACGAACAGCCAGCCCCAGGGGCCTTCGCCGCGGCGTCCCACACGCGGGGCGGGCTTGATGCGGGACGCCGCGGCCGAGCCGGGCCCGCCGGGCGCGTCAGGGACGCCCGGCGAGTCGGCCGTACGGGGACCCCCGCCCGCGCGGGAACGCGGGTTCGGGCGGGGAGTCTGTGACGTACTGGAGGGCATGGCGGCTCAGTCGCCCTTCGTCAGGGCCTGCTCGCCATTGCGCTGCAGGTCGGAGAGGATCTTCTTCGCGTCACCGGTGCCCAGCGCGGCGAGGTCGGTGTTGAACTGGGTCAGCACCTTGTCGAAGCCGGCGACGGTCACCGGGCCCTGTGCGTAGGCCGTGCCGTCCGCCCACGCCTTGACCGCCGGGTACTTCTTCGCGTACTCCGCGAGCGCGCTGGTACGGGAGGGCATCACACCGAAGGCGTCGGCGTTCTTGAGCTGCTGGGTGGCGGAGGTCAGATACTTCACCAGGTCCACGGCCGCAGCCCGGTGCGTGCTGTCCTGGGCGACACCCCAGCACTGGCTGAAGGCGAGGGTGCCCTTGCCGGCCGGACCGGCGGGCAGCGGGACGACCGTGTACTTCACGTCCGGGAAGTCCGCCTTCATGGCGCCGGTGAGCCAGTTGCCCTCGATGGTCATGGCGGCCTTGCCCTTGCCGAAGGCTTCGCCACCCCAGCCGGTGTCGACCTGGCTGGCGTACTTCATGGAGCCGGACTTCAGCAGCGTCTGCACGTAGTCGAGTGCCTTGGTGTTCTGTGTGCTGTCGGCGGTCATCTTCGTCTGGTCGCTGTCGGTGATCCAGCCGCCGGCCTCCTTCATGAAGACGCCGACTCTCGCGTACTCGCCGTTGGTGACCAGCCCGGTGACCTTGCCCTTGGTCAGCTTGGCCGCGACGGTCCTCAGCTGGGCCCAGGTGGTCGGGTAGTCCTTGGCGGTCAGCCCGGCCTTCTTCCACAGGTCGGTGTTGATCGCCAGGGCGAGGGTGGAGGTGTCCTTGGGCAGGCACACCAGCTTCCCGTCGTAGGTGAAGGAGGTGCGCAGCTGGGCGGAGAAGTCGTCGGCGTCCTTGATCTGGTCGCCGTAGGGGTAGAGGGAGCCGCCCTTGGCGTAGTTGGCGAACTGGCTGGAGTCGACGTAGAAGGCGTCCGGCGGCTTGTTCCCGGCGAAGGACTGACCAAGCTGCTGGTTGATGTCCTTGGCCAGGTCCACGGTCACCGTGTTGCCGGACTGCTTGGCCCAGGCGGCTGCCGCATCCTTGACGGCCTTGGTCTCCGCGTTACCGGAGGAGGCGATCAGCACCGTGAGGTGCTGCTTGGAGCTGGAGTCCTGCGCGGTCTTCTTGTCGCTGCCGAAACTCGACGAGCAGCCGGTGGCGGCAAGGAGTGCCGCGCAGGTGACGAGGGCCGCGACGGCCGTACGGTTGGGCATTGCTTCCTCCGAGGGTTACGGGGTGGTGCGTGCGGCTCCTCCCGGGCACACGAGGGCGTGGGCCAGGGGTGTGGGGGTGGAGGAGAAGAAACGTTTCGGGATGGGGCGGGACCTGGCGGGCAGGGAAGGCAGGCCCGTCGAGGGGGTTACGCCTGGGCGGACAGCGGCCCGCCGGCGCTGTCGCGCACGATCAGGGACGGCTCCAGCAGGAGCCGCTCGGGCGGGGAGTCAGGGGCCGCGATCCGGGCCAGCAGCAGTCGTACGCACTCCCGGCCGACCTCCTCCAGCGGCTGGGCGACGGAGGACAGACCGGGCGAGAGCAGCTCGGCGGTCGGCGAGTCGTCGAAGCCGATCACGGCGACGTCACGGCCCGGGGTGAGGCCACGCTCGCGCAGCGTCTGGTAGCAGCCGAGGGCGAGCACGTCGCTTGCCGCGACGATGGCGGTCGCGCCGCCGTCCAGCAGCGGTTTCGCCGCGGCACGCGCAGCCTCGATGTCGTTCACGATGCTCTGCCCGCGCCGGCCGCGGGTGGGAAGTCCGTGCCGCCGCATGGCCCGCTGCCAGCCCTGGGCACGGTCGTCACCCGCGCCGGAGGTGCCGCGTTCCCAGCCGAGGAAGGCGATCTTGCGATGTCCGAGGGCTACCAGGTGCTCGACCGCCGCGTCCGTGCCCGAGGCGCCGTCGACGTCGACCCAGTCGCCGAGGGGCCGTCCCGACCACATCCGGCCGAACCCGATGAACGGCACGTCCCGCTTGGTCAGCCACGACTGGCGTGGGTCACCGCGCTCGGTGCCGCTGAGCACAAAGCCGTCGACCTCGTGCTGAGCCAGCAGTTCCTCGTAGCCCTCCAGGCTCGGGCCGTCGGGCGGGGAGGCGAACAGCAGGATCCGATACCCCGCCTCGTCGGCGGCATCCGACAGGGCGTGCAGGAAGCGGTCCATGACGGCGCCCGCGGTGCCGGGCGGGGTGGGCTGGATGCCGTAGCCGATGAGCTTGCTCGAACCGCTGCGCAGGGTCTGCGCCGCCCGGCTGGGCCGGTAGCCCATCTCATCGATCGCGCGGCGGACCCGCTCCAGGGTCTCGGGCCGCAGCATGTCCGGCGAGTTGATCGCGTTGGACACGGTCTGCATCGAGACCCCGGCCCGGGCGGCGACCATGGCGAGGGTCACCGGTCCCCCGTTGGGCGAGGGTTTCCTACTTGAGCGGGGCATGCGGCTCTCCGACGTGCAGAAGATCTTGTGTACTCGGTTTTAGCGTTCCAAATACGTTGTCATCGCTCCGAAGAGTGCTTACTGTCTTTGGAACGTTCGAATGCAGAGAGGTTCTACTTCCTTGGACACCACTGTCAAGCCCCAGGACACAGGCGGTTCGGTCACCACAGCCCCGTCCGCGAGCGCGGGCCCGCAGCCGTTCCTGCATGACGCGGTCGTCACGCTGCACGCGCCGAGCCTCGTCATCTCGCATGCGGACGGGCAGCTCAACGGGGGTGCGGACGGCTTCTATCACGGCGACCGCCGGGCCCTGTCCCGCCTCACCGTCGCCGCCGAAGGTATCCCGCTGGAGCCGGTCACGGGGGGCCTGCGGGGCGCGGACCGCGCGGAGTTCCGGGCCGTCCTGCGCGGTCTCGGCGAGGTCACACCCGACCCGGCCGTGGCCCTCCGGCGCCGCCGCAGCACGACGGCAGGCCGGCTCGAGGAGCACCTGGAGATCACCAACGCCGGCAGCCGACACGTCCACCTCAGGCTGACGGTGACCGCCGGGACGGACCTCGCCACCATGGACCAGGTCAAGTCGGGACGCGCTCGCGAGGACGTGCCGCCCCAGGCTCCGGACAGCGACACCATCGGTCTGGCATGGGCGTGTGACGGCTTCACCACCCGCCTGGTCAGCGAACCGGCGCCGGACGAACTCGACGTGCAGACGGGGCGGCTGTCGTACGACGTCGAACTGGCCCCCGGTGCCTCGTGGCCGGTGACGCTGTCCTGTACGGCCGCGTACGCGGACGGCGATCAGTTCCCGCCCCCGCCCGCGGATCAGATGCCGTGGAGCATCCCCGTGCTGCGCAGCGCGGACCGCAGCCTGGACCGCTGGCTGAAGCAGTCCCTCGCCGACCTGGACCGCCTGCGCCTGACCGACCCGCGGTCACAGAAGGACCGGCCGGACCAGTTCCTCGCGGCGGGCGCACCCTGGTTCCTGACTCTCTTCGGGCGCGACGCCCTGTGGGCCGCCCGCATGCTGCTCCCCCTCGGCACCGGCCTCGCGGCCGGTACGCTGCGCACCCTCGCCCGTCGGCAGGGTGCCGTCACCGACCCCGCGACGGAGGAACAGCCGGGCAAGATCCTGCACGAAGTCCGCCGCGACAACATCAAGCTCGGCGACCGGCTCTCACTGCCCTCGGTGTACTACGGCACGGTCGACGCCACCCCCCTGTGGATCACCCTCCTCCACGACGCCTGGCGCTGGGGACTCGATCCGGCCGAGGTCGAACTGCTCCTGCCGCACGCGGAGACCGCCCTGGCCTGGATGCGCGACCAGGCAGCCGCCGACGGCTTCCTCAAGTACATCGACCAGACCGGCCAGGGCCTGTCCAACCAGGGCTGGAAGGACTCCGACGACTCCATCCGCTACCGCGACGGCAGCCGCGCCCACGCACCCATCGCCCTGTGCGAAGTGCAGGCGTACGCCTACGAGGCCGCGCGCTGCGGAGCCGCACTGCTGCGGGCGTTCGGCCGCCCGGGAGCCGACGAGTGGGAGGCATGGGCCGAGCGGCTCGCCGCCCGCTTCCGCGACCGCTTCTGGGTGAGCGACGAACACGGTCCCTACCCGGCCGTGGCCCTCGACGGCGACGGCAGGCCGGTCGACTCGGTCACCTCCGGCTTCGGCCACCTCCTCGGCACCGGCCTGCTCAACGCCGAGGAGAGCGCGCTGCTCGCGGCCCGCATCGCCGGAGGGGACCTGGACGCGGGCCACGGCCTGCGCACGCTGAGCAGTGACGCGGCGGGCTACAACCCCTACGGCTACCACGTGGGGTCCATCTGGCCGCACGACACCGCGATCGCGGTCCACGGCCTGGTCAAGGCCGGGTTCCCCGACACTGCGGCCTCACTGGCGGCCGGCCTGCTGACCGCGTCGACGGCCTTCGACGCCCGCCTCCCGGAGCTCTTCGCCGGCCACGGCAGCCAGGAGAGCCCGACTCCCGCCCCCTACCCGGCGTCCTGCCGGCCGCAGGCATGGGCGGCCACCGCCGCGATCCTCGTGCTCCAAGCGGCCCTCGGCCTGAGCGCGGACGTCCCGGGCGGTACGGTCACGGTGGCGCCGGCCTTCGCCGCGGCGTACGCACCGCTCACGGTGACGGGGCTCCGAGTCGGCGGAGACCAGCTGGACGTCACGGTAACGGCGGACGGAACGGTGAACATGACCGCTCCGGCAAGGCTGGCCGTGGTTGGACCCTGATGCCGCGTCACCGAGCCGGCCTGTCCTTGACTTCTGTGCCGTGGACACCTCAACAGGGCGCAAATGAAGCTGGACGACGTCCGCATGCCGGCGGTCCGGGAGGGCGAGCGGGTGACCGGTTTCGGCCGGCGCACGCTGCTCGACCTGCGCGAGCGGGTCGACGTGCTGCGGGAGCCCGGCTCGCCGTTCGACGGGCCGGTGCGGGAGGCGGGCGCGCGCTGGGTTCGGCCGGAACTGGTGGCGCGGATCGCGTTCGCCGAGTGGACCTGTGACGGCATGCTGCGCCATCCGCGGTACCTGGGGTTGCGGGACGACAAGAAGCCGCGGGACGTGGTGCGGGAACGTCCGTCGGGGCGCGCTGCCGCGTGAGCGTGAGCGGTCCGGTCAGAACAGCGGCGTGAGCGGCTGTTCGCACCAGATGGTCTTGCCCCGGGTGGTCTGCCGGCTGCCCCAGCGCTGGGTGAGCTGGGCGACCAGCAGCAGTCCGCGGCCGCCCTCGTCGTCCTGGTGGGCCCGGCGCAGGTGCGGGGAGGTCGAACTGCCGTCGGACACCTCACAGATGAGGGTCTGGTCGCGGATCAGCCGGAGCTGGATGGGCGCGGCGCCGTAGCGGATGGCGTTGGTGACCAGTTCGCTGACGACGAGTTCGGTGACGAACGCCGTCTCGTCCAGCCCCCACGCGGTGAGCTGCTCGGTGGCGGCCTGGCGGGTGGCGGCCACCTGCGCGGGGTCGGGCGTCACGTCCCAGGTGGCGACCTGGTCCGCGCCCAGCGCCCGGGTGCGGGCCAGCAGCAGGGCCACGTCGTCGCTGGGCTCTTCCGGCAGTACGGCCTTCAGCACGGTGTCGCACAGGGCGTCGAGCGAGTCGGCCGGCACCGTCAGGGCGCGGCACAGCTCGTCCGTGGTGTGGTCGAGGTCGCGGTCGCGGTCCCCGATGAGCCCGTCGGTGTAGAGGGCGACGACGGAGCCCTCGGGCAGCTGGAGCTCCGTCGCCTCGAACGGCAGCCCCCCGACGCCCAGCGGGGGCCCCGCGCTCATGGGGATCAGCCGCGCGGACCCGTCGGGCAGTACCAGAGCGGGGGCGGGGTGCCCGGCGGCGGCCAGGTTCAGCCGGCGCGTGACAGGGTCGTAGACGGCGTACAGGCAGGTCGCGCCGAGCTCGGCGACCTCGTCGCCGTCGTCGTCCGACGCGAGATGGGTGACCAGGTCGTCGAGGTGGGTGAGGAGTTCGTCCGGCGGCAGGTCCACGTCGGCGAGCGTGCGGACGGCCGTGACCAGCCGGCCCATGGTCGCCGTGGAGGGGATGCCGTGGCCCACGACGTCACCGACCACGAGCGCGACCCGGCTGCCGGACAGCGGGATCACGTCGAACCAGTCGCCGCCGATGCCGGCCGCCGAGCCGGAGGGCAGATAGCGGTGGGCGACCTGGACGGCTGCCTGGCCGGGCAGTCCCTTCGGCAGCAGGCTGTGCTGGAGGGCCAGCGCGGTGGTGCGTTCGCGGGCGAAGCGGCGGGCGTTGTCGACGCAGACCGCGGCGCGGCTGGCGAGTTCCTCGGCGAACACGGCGTCGTCGGGGGCGTAGTCGTCCACCTGCCGGATGCGCACGGCCACCGCGACGCCGAGGGTGATGCCGCGGGCCCGGAGCGGCACCGCCATCATCGAGTGGACGCCCTGGCGGTAGGGGCTGCCCTGCGGGGCGCGGGTGTTGCGCTCAGCGACCCAGCGCATGAAGGACGGCTCCCCCGCCTGGCTGACGATCGCCCGGCCCTCCCGCATCGCCCGCGCGATGGGGGAGAACCCGGGGTAGGCGTCCACTTCTCCCAGGTGGACGGCGGCTTCCGGGGTGCCCTCGGTGACGGAGCCGTGGGCGACGCGGCGCAGCACGATCTCGTTTTGCGGCACGGTCGGCGACTCCTCCGCGCCCAGGACCCAGTCGAACAGGTCCACGCTCGCGAAGTCGGCGAACCGGGGCACCACGACCCCGATCAGCTCCTCGGCCGTGCGCACCACGTCCAGGGTGGTGCCGATGGCCGCCGCGGCCTCGTTGAGCAGGGCCAGCCGCTGCCGCGCCCAGTACTGCTCGGTGCTGTCGAACGCGGCGAGGGCGGTGCCCAGGAGCTCGCCGGAATGGTCGCGCAGCGGCCACATCTCGGTGACCCAGGCGTGCTCCCGGTTCAGGGCCGGGGCGCCCGTGTAGCTCTCGTAGCGGAGCGGGCGACCGGTCTCGACGACATGGCGGAGGTGCCAGTTGAAGCCCCGGCTGTGCTCGGCCTCCTCGACGGTCTCCGGGAAGTGCCGCCCCAGCAGGGTCTCCTCGGACACGCCCATCACCTGGCAGGCGGCACCGTTGAGCCGCAGATAACGCTGGTCGGTGTCGAACACGGACATCGACATGGACGCCTGCTGGAAGGCCTTCCCGGCCAGGGACGTCTCGGCGCTGCCGGGGGGTTCGGCGGTGATCACGTAGCCGTCCGGTGCCCCGTCCGCGCCCGTCACGGCGCAGGCTGTGACGCGCAGCCCGACCAGATAGCCGTCGTGGTGCCGCACCATGACGGTGCCCGAGCGCGCGGACAGCGCCTCGGCCGGCACGTCCTCGGCGAGCAGGTCCCGTACGGGCCGGCCCACGGCCTCCTCGGCGGGGTAGCCGGTCAGTCGCCGTGCGCCCTCGCTCCACCCCGTCACGGTGCCGCGGGCGTCGATGATCGCAGCAGCGGAGGCGTCCTCCATATCGTCCAGGATTCTCCCTTTGCCGCCCTGTATCAACCGCGACGGAGCTTTCGTGACAGTGTCAGCTCCGGTGAGCGCGCAGGGCGGCCAGCGCCCGGTCGGCGTGGGCGTTCATGCGCAGTTCGCTGCGGACGACGTCGAGGACGGTGTGGTCCTGCCCTATGACGAACGTGGTGCGCTTGGTCGGGGCCAGGGAGAAGCCGCGTTTCACGCCGAACCGCTCGCGGACCGTGCCGTCGGTGTCGGACAGCAGGGGCATGCCGAGGCCGTGCTGTCCGGTGAACTCCTGCTGGCGCTCGACGGTGTCGCCGCTGATGCCGACGGGGCGTGCGCCGACGGCGGCGAACTCGGCGGCGAGATCGCGGAAGTGGCAGGCCTGTGCGGTGCAGCCGGGGGTCAGGGCGGCCGGGTAGAAGAAGAGCACGACCGGCCCCTCGGCGAGCAGCCCGGACAGGCTGCGGACGGTGCCGGTCTCGTCGGGCAGGGCGAAGCCCTCGACCGTGTCCCCGGCCTCCACGCGCGCGGTCATGCCCGGCCCTCGGTGTTCCGTGCGACGCCGCGGGCCCAGAGCACGAGGGGCAGCTGGAGCGGCAGGCGCCCGAAGGCCGCGGCCTTCTGCGGCGCGGGGCGGTGGCGCCAGTCGGCCGCCATCTTCACGTTGGCGGGGAACACCCCGACGAAGAACGCCGCCGCGGCCAGCGCGGCCGTCTTGCGGGTACGCGGCAGCGCCAGTCCCGCGGCCAGCGCGAGCTCGGCGGCTCCGCTGGCGTAGGTCCAGGTCCTGGGCGTGCCCGGCAGTCCGCTCGGGATGGTCGCGTCGAAGGGGCGTGGGACGGCGAAGTGGGCGATACCCGCGGTGGCCAGCAGGCCGGCGAGCAGCAGGGGCGAGCGTTCGGACCGGGACACGGTTCCTCCTCTGATGGCCTGCCGCGCGATATTACTGGACGGTAGAGGCACCCCTCCGCCGGGTCCTGCCGACGCCGTCGGTGGACACCCGGGGGGTAGCCGAACGAGCGGCGGAAGACGTGAGCGTCGGCGGCCTCGCCGCGCCCTGCCCAGTGCGCCGGCCGACGCGACGTCCCTGCGGACGGCTCTGCTGTCGCTGATCGCCCTGCCGGCGGTGGGCCGGCTGCCGCTGTGCCGGCTGCGCGAGCCCGCACCGCCCGGACCGGCGGTCGCCGAGCGGGCGGATCCGCGCGGCCCGGCCGCACGGTGACCCGCGGGGGTCAGGCCCTGCTCACCGGGGCGGAGCGGTCCTCGGGCTCCTCGTCGACGGCGTGGGCGAGGAAGTCGTCGACCATGCGGTGGAAGAGCGTGGCGAGCTGCCGCAGTTCCTCGGGGGACCAGTCGGACAGGGCCATCTGCATGCCGCGGACCCCGGCCTCGCGGACCTTGGCGATGGCCTGCCGGCCGGTGTCGGTGAGCTCGATGCGCTGGGCGCGGCGGTCGTCGGGGTCGGGCACGCGGGTGACGTAGCCGGACTTCTGCAACTGCTGCACCGTGCGCGTGACGTGCGAGGCCTCCACTCCCAGCCGGGCGGCGAGCTCCCCCGGCCGCAGCGGCTCGGAGTCGGCGACCTGCCGCAGCAGCGCGACGGCGGCACGGTCGAGCGGCACGCCCGCGATGGCCATCAGCCGGTCGTGCTGTCGGGCGCGGGTGCTCAGGTACGTGATACGGGTGAGCGCGCGCTCGATATCGATCACTTCCGGGGAGGGGGTGTCGGGGAGCGGTGGTGTGGCCATGCCGGCCACTTTACCATCTCGTTGCCTAACTCAAGTAATTCACGACGTCGAGGTCGAACCGGTGCGTTTCGACCCGCGCCGGCACCTCGGCCCCCGAGTCCGCTGAGGCCGGCGCCCGCCTCGACGCCGTTCAGGGGAAAGACCCGGCAAACGCGCGTGACCGGGCGCGTGGGCGTCCACACCTCACCCGTGGACCTGCCGCTGATCCCGCCCATGCTCGCCACGTCCGGCACCCTGCCGCCCGCCGCGCAGGACGCGCGCTGGGCCTATGAGACCAAGCAGGACGGCCAGCGGGTGGTGGCCTACCTCCCCGGCGACGACACTGTGCTGCTGCGCGCCCGCTCCGGGGAGGACATCACGGCCGCGTATCCCGAACTGCGGCCGCTGGGCGCCGCCTTGGGCCCCGTGCCGGCCGTGCTGGACGGGGAGATCCTGGCCCTGGACGAACAGGGCCGGGCGAGCTTCCAGTTGCTCCAGTCGCGCATGGGGCTGGCGCACGCGCCCGCGAGGGCGGCCCGGCGGGCGGCGGAGGTGCCGGTCCATCTCGTGCTGTTCGACCTGATGCATCTGGAGGGCCGGTCACTGATCCGGCTCCCCTACGCACGACGCCGCGCGGCACTGGAGGACCTCGGCCTCGCCGGACCCTCCTGGTCGACCCCGGCCGCGATCGTCGGCCACGGTGCCGAGGCCCTGGCCGCCACACGCGAGCACGGCATGGAGGGCCTGGTCTGCAAGCGGCTGGACTCGGTGTACGAACCGGGCGTGCGCTCCCGGGCCTGGGTCAAGATCCGCAACATGCGCACCGAGGACGTCCTGGTCGGCGGCTGGCAGCCCGGCAAGGGACGGCTCACCGGCCTGCCCGGCGCGGTGCTGGTCGGGCAGCGTGCCGCGGGGCGGCTGCGCTACGTCGGGAGCGTGGGCACCGGCTGGAGCGAGGCCGAACGGACGGAACTGGCCGGCCTGCTGCGGGCCGCCGCGACCGACGTCTGCCCCTTCGACCCCGCGCCGCGCGCCCCGGGCGCCCACTGGGTCGTCCCCCGGCTGGTCGGCGAGGTCCGCTACAGCACCCGCACCCGGGAGGGCCTGCTGCGGCAGCCGTCGTGGCTGCGGCTCCGGCCGGATCTCGCGCCCGAGGAGGCGGCGGCCGACATCCCGGACGACATGGTCTGAAACGGCACCGGCATTCCGGTTGTTGGGCAGCGATTCACCTACGGGATCACACCTCCCTCTTGGCATGGACGCGTTCAGCCAGGAAGCTGAACCTCCCTTTCCCCCCACAGCCGTTGGGCTGCGCCCAAGAGGAGGACGCAGTGTCGTCACGCCCGTTCGCACCCCGCAGGAGATGGCTCACCGGACTGGCCGGCGCCGCCGCCCTCGTCCTCGCCTTCCCCGCCACGGCCTTCGCCGCCCCGCCGCGTGCGCTGCCCGCCAACGCCGAGTCGCTGGAGAAGACGTTCCAGCCCGCCTACGACTACGACACCGACGGCTGCTACTCGACACCCGCCATCGGCGCGGACGGCACCGTCAACGGCGGGCTCAACCCGACCGGAGCCCTCAACGGCGACTGCCGCGACGCCTCGGACCTGGACAACACCAACGGCTACGCACGCTCCAAGTGCAACAACGGCTGGTGCGCCGTCCTGTACGCCCTCTACTTCGAGAAGGACCAGGCGGTGGCCGGCAGCGGCATCGGCGGCCACCGGCACGACTTCGAGCACGTCGCGGTGTTCGTGCAGGACAACCAGGTCAAGTACGTGTCGACGTCCGCCCACGGTTCGTTCGACGTGCACGCGGCGTCGCAGGTCCGCTTCGACGGCACGCACCCGAAGATCGTCTACCACAAGGACGGCGTGAGCACGCACTGCTTCCGTCTCGCGAACGCGAACGACGAGCCGCCGGAGAACCACAAGCGCACCTGGCAGTACCCGCCGCTGGTCGGCTGGAACGGCTACCCCGCCGGAGTGCGCGACAAGCTCACGTCGTACGACTTCGGCAGCGCCAACTTCGGCCTGAAGGACGGCAACTTCGCGAACCACCTCGCGTCGGCCAAGCCCTCCGGCATCGCCTTCGATCCGTACGCCTGATCCGGGCTCGCTCCTGCCGGGGGCTTAGGTCCCCGGCCGGGTCCGGTCTCCGCCCCGCGTCCGATCCGTTGGCGCGGGGCGGCCGCATAGCGTCCCCTCATGGACGCACACGACACGACAGGGACACTCGAGGAAGCCCTCGAACGGCTCCACGCCTCGGGGCCGGAGCGGCTCGGCCGGCTCACCAACCACGCCCCCATGGTCGTGGAGGTGCTGGCCGCGCACGGGCAGGCGGGTGCCGTGCACCGCTGGCTGGATCTGTACCGGCCCAGGCTGGAGGACTTCCCCACGCCCGTGGCTCCCGTGACCGACGCCAACTGGCGCGAGGCGCTGGGGGATCCGCGCCGGGCCGCCGACTGGATCGGGTATTTCGGCCACGCCCTGGCGCGACAGCCGTGGCGGGACGTCCTCGCGACCTGGTGGCCGCGGCTGCTGCCCGGGCTGTACGGCGGCTCCACGCACCCCGTCATCCGCGTCGGCCACGCCGTGCGGGCTCTGGAAGCCGGTGAGAGCGCCCCGCGGCTCGACGAACTCGCCCACGGACTGGGCTACTGGGCCGCCCGGCACCGCCCCGTCTCCGGCATCACCGAACTGCCCGCCGCCCCGAGCGCGGCGCGGTCCCTGGACGCCGTGCCGCCGATCGCCGATCCCCGAGGGGGATTTCCCGACCGGCTGGAGGCCGTACGGCGGCTGCCGCTGTGGGCGGGCGACGTGACCGACCCGGACACGGCACGCACACGCCTGACCGAGCTGGTCCGGGCCGCGACCCATCGGTACGCCACCCATGGCCATGGGGAGGCGACCATGCTCGTGCATGCCGCGACAGCCCCCAACGCCGTGCTGCGCACCCTCGGTTCCCTGCCCCGCGAGCTGTGGGCACCGAGCCTGCACGCGGCGTGGACCGCGTCCGCGGCGGTCACCGCGATGTACGCACCCTCCGAGCCCGCAGCCCACGTCCCCGCACCCGGCCGCACCGCGCAGGAGGTGCTGGAGCGGGCCCTCGCCCACGGTGACGAACACGTCATCAAGCTCACCGACACCGCCCTCGACGTCGGCGACGAGCGGGCCCTGGCCGCGGCCCTGCGCGCGGTCGAACTGAGCGAGCCCCTCCTCCCGAACTGACGTACGCCGAAGGGCGGTCGGGGGAGGTACGGCACGGACGTACCCCCGGGAGGGTCTATCGTGTCGGCATGTCCGTCCCCGAACTGATCCGCATCGTCTCCCGCGACTCCCCCATGGCGCTCGCCCAGGTGGAGCGAGTCCGGGCCGAGCTGTCCGCCGCCCATCCCGGAGTGCGCACCGAGGTCGTACCGGTGAAGACCACCGGCGACAAGTGGATGGGTGACCTGTCCAAGGTCGAGGGCAAGGGTGCGTTCACCAAGGAGGTCGACGCGGCACTGCTGGCCGGTGAGGCCGATCTCGCCGTGCACTGCGTGAAGGACGTGCCCGCCGACCGGCCGCTGCCGGCGGGGACGGTGTTCGCCGCGTTCCTCAAGCGGGACGACGTCCGGGACGCCCTCATCCACCCGGGCGGCCTCACCCTGGACGAGCTGCCGGCCGGGACGCGGATCGGCACCTCCTCGGTGCGCCGCGTCGCCCAACTGGCCGCCACCCACCCGCATCTGGAGTGCGTGCCGTTCCGGGGCAACGCCAACCGCCGCCTGGCGAAGCTGGCCGCCGGAGAGGCCGACGCGCTGCTGCTCGCGGTATCCGGCCTGGAACGCATCGGCCGGCAGGACGTGATCAGCGAGATCCTCTCCACCGAGACGATGATGCCGCCCATCGGCGCGGGCGTGCTGGCCCTCCAGTGCCGGGAGGACGACGCCGATCTGATCGACGCGGTGAGCGGTCTCGGCGACCCGGACACCCACCGGGAGACCACGGCCGAGCGCATGTTCCTCCATGTCCTCCAGGGGCACTGCAACAGCCCGATCGCCGGGTTCGCGCAGGTGGACCGCAGCGGTGAACTGTCCCTGCGGGCCTGTGTGTTCACCCCGGACGGCAAGACCCGGCTGAACGCCCACGAGTGGGCGGGCCGGCTCGACCCGGCCACGCTCGGCACGTCGGTGGCCGTGGCACTGCTGCGCCAGGGTGCCCGCGAGATCATCGACGGCATCCCGCACTGACCCCGGGACGCGCTGACACCGGATCAGGCGGTGCCTTCCTCCGCCTGGTCCTGGAGGAAGACGCTCACCTGGTGCGCCAGGCTGTCGCGCAGAGCGACCTGCTGACCCCCGGCGGGCCCCTCGTGCGCGCCGATGCCGCCCGACCACAGCCGGCGGTCGGCCCACTCCTCCTCGACGCGCAGCTGGACCTGGACGTCCACGAGGCTCAGGGACGCCTCGGCGCCGGCCGCGTACAGCACTGCGGTGGCCCGGCGCAGCGGGTAGACGTCGAAGCCCTCGATGAACTGCGAATTGCGCCAGTCGAGGAAGGCACTCTCCCCGTCCGGGCCGATCCGCACGTCGATCTGGCCGTCCTCGAGATGGATGCCGAGGTGCCGGCTGCCGCGGTTCTCGACGGTCACGCGGAGGCTGAAATACGTCAGCCCCTCTGCGGCGTCGTCACGGCCGCGGGGCGGCTCGGCCAGTTCCAGACGGTGGACGCGGACGCGCAGACCGGCATGCTCGTCGTACTCCTGCCAGTCCCCGACCACGTTCGGCTCGTACACACTGCACCTCTCGACCTCTGGAAGCTGCTTCCTATCTGTGGTCTCAGCGCACTGTCAAATGAGCAGAATGCGCTGTGGCCTGGCAGTTCATCCTTTTTGATCGGTGATCAAGCCCTGCCCAGCGGTTATCCGGAACCCAGGGGAGAAAGCGCTTGCGGCGGCGTGCCGCACATCACTTCCCCGAGTGAAGATCAACGGGCCAGACGGCCCAGCAGCGCCGAGGCGGCGGTGACGCCGAGGGCGGCGGCCACGAGCAGCACCGCGAAGTCGGAGGCCAGGTGGTGGGGCGTGCCCAGGAGGAGCCCGCGCAGGGCGTCGACCTCGTAGCTGAGCGGGTTGGCCTTGCTGACCGCCTGGAGCCAGCCCGGCATCACGGACACCGGGTACAGGGCGTTGGAGCCGAAGAACAGCGGCATGGTGATCGCCTGCCCGAAACCCATCAGGCGGTCGCGGCTGAGGACGATGCCGGCGATGGTCATCGACAGGCAGGAGAAGAAGGCCGAGCCGAGGACGACGATCGCGGCGACGGCGAGCAGTTTCAGTGGGTTCCAGGTCAGTGCCACGCCGAGCAGGGCGGCGATGAGGAGGACCACGACCGCCTGGACGAGCGACTTGACGCCCGCCGCGAAGGCCTTGCCGGTGATCAGCGCGGAGCGCGGGGTCGGCGTGACGAGGAGCTTGTTGAGGATGCCGGCGTCGCGCTCCCAGATGATCTGGATGCCGTAGAAGATGGCGATGAACATCGCGGACTGGGCGATGATGCCGGGCGCCAGGTAGTCGACGTAGGGGATACCGCCGGTGGGGATGGCCCTGATGCGGGTGAAGGTCTGGCCGAAGATCAGCAGCCAGAGGGCCGGCTGGACCGCCCGGGTGTAGAGCTCGGTGCGGTCGTGGCGCAGCTTCTGCAGTTCGACCGCGCACATCGCGCCGACGCGAGCGGGCAGCAGCCGCCAGTCGGCGCGCGGCTGCGGGGGTCTGAGCAGCAGATCGATGCCGGGGCCGCGGGCGGGGTCAGCCGACACGGCGTGCGGTGCGGCGGGTGCTTCGGACATCGCGGAAATCTCCTGCCTCGTCGTCGAGACCGCTGCCCGCCACGTCGCGGAAGACGTCCTCCAGCGTGGGCAGCGTGTCCGTGGCCACGCCTGCGGCGCGGCGGCGGGCGCCGAGTCCTTCCCTGAGCTCGGCGGGGGTGCCGAGGGCGCGGATCCGGCCGCGGTGCATCAGGGCGACCCGGTCGCAGTACTGGTCGGCCTCGTCCATGGAGTGGGTGGTGACGAGCACGGTCATGCCGGTGGCCGCGCGGACCGCTTCGATGTGGTCCCAGACGCCGGTGCGGGCGATCGGGTCGAGGCCGATCGTGGGCTCGTCGAGGATCAGCAGCCGCGGGGCGCTGACCAGGGCCTGGGCGAGTTCGAGCCGGCGGACCATGCCGCCGGAGTAGGTGGCGGCGAGCCGGTCGGCGGGGCCGGTGAGGTCGACGGCGGCCAGGGCCTGGGCGACGCGTCCGGCGCGTTCCCGGCGGGGCACGTCGAAGACCCGGGCGAACAGCGCGACGTTCTCCCGCCCGGTGAGTCCGGCGTCCGCCGAGAGTTGCTGGGGCACGTACCCGAGCAGCCGGCGTACGGCCATGCGCTCGCCGGCGGCGTCGTGGCCGAAGACGCGGACGGTGCCCGCCGGCACCGGCAGCAGGGTGGTGAGGCAGCGCATCGCCGTGGTCTTGCCGGCGCCGTTGGGGCCGAGCAGCCCGAAGACCTCGCCCTGGCGGACCGTGAGATCGAGTCCGTCCACGGCCCGGGTCGCGCCGAAGGCGTGGACGAGCCCGGTGCAGGCGACGGCGTCGGCCGAGGGTGGTTCGGTGTCCCGCGTCATGACTCCTCGGCCTCCTCGTGCAGGGTGCCGGCCAGCTTGCGCAGGGCCGGGATCGCGGCGCGCAGGGCCTGGCGGTCCGCCTCGTCCAGCCGCGACACATGGCGTCGTACGAGGTCGGCGCGGCGGCGGCGCCACTCGCGCAGCCGTGTCCCGGCGGCGGGCGTGGGCAGCAGCCGGGCGGCCCGGCGGTCGGCCGGGTCGGTCTCGCGGACCAGATAGCCCGCCCGCACCAACTGGTTGACCAGGGTCGACACCGAGTTGGCCGCCAGCCCGAGGTCCTTGGCCGCGTCGGAGATGCCGATGCCGGGCCGCGTCACGGCCAGGCGCAGCAGCTCGACCTCGGCGCCGCGCAGCCGGGGGTCGGGCATCTCACGGCGCAGGCGCCGCCGCATCAGCCGCTGGACCCCGACGAGCGCGTCGGCCAGCTCTTCGGGGAAGGTCTCCGGCTCCATGCGGCCGAGATTAGCTCTGTGACAGAGGTAATCGGCCCAAGGCGGGGTCAAGGGATGCACCCGAAACGGCAGCGGCTCCCGGGAAAGCCCACGTTCACGAATGGGCGTATTGTCGGAATTGTTTCGTGGTCTCCCCGCCCGGGAATGGGCGATGAAGTGCTTCGGACCGGAGGCACGTCCGTGGGAGACGCCCGGGCCCCCGGTGCCCTCCGTGAGGTCCGAGCCCGTGCTTCCCACGGTGTCTGTCCTTTCGGCACCTGCTCAGGGAGGTGCGCACCATGCGTATCGCCGGCAGCACCAGAACGCACCCCCACGACGACGCTCCCGACACCGCCGAGGCGTTCGAACGTCTCGTGCGGCTGCCCGAGGGGCCCGAGCGCAAGGCCCTGCGCGACGAACTGGTCGAGGCCTGGCTGCCCATGGCCGAGCGGATCGCCGTCCGCTTCCGGGGCCGGGGCGAAGCCCTGGAGGACCTCTACCAGGTGGCCGCCCTCGGTCTCGTCAAGGCCGTCGACCACTACGACCCGGCGCGCGGCAACGCCTTCGAGGCCTACGCCGTGCCGACGGTCACCGGCGAGATCAAGCGCCACTTCCGCGACCACATGTGGACGCTGCACGTCCCCCGCCGGGTGCAGGACCTGCGCAACCGCGTGCGGCACGCCGCCAAGGAGCTGTCCCAGACCACCCCCGGCCGCTCCCCCACGGTCGCCGAGATCGCCGAGTACGCCCACCTCACCGAGGGCGAGGTGCGCACCGGCATGGAGGCCCTGGAGTGCTTCTCCGCCCTGTCGCTGGAGGCGGAGATGCCCGGCACGGACGGCTACGCCCTCGGGGACGCGATCGGCGGGCCGGACCCGGCCTTCGACACGGTCGTCAACCGCGTGGCCGTCAAGCCCTGTCTGGAGGCGCTGCCGGAACGCGAGCGAATCATCCTCTATCTGCGGTTCTTCAAGGGCATGACGCAGAGCCGCATCGCGGAGCAGCTCGGCATCTCGCAGATGCACGTCTCCCGGCTGCTCAGCAGCTGCTTCGCCCATCTGCGCGAGGAGCTGCTGACCGAGACCAGGTGACCGCCGGACCTCACCTCGGCGCCGCCGGGCAGTGTCACTGCTCCGGCGGCGCTTCGGGGATCTGGGTCGGTCCGGCGCGGTCGAGCGCGTCCTCCAGCTCGGCCCGTATCTCCCGGGGCATCACACCGGTGCGTCCCCAGACGAGGATCAGTTCCGCGACGTTGCGCAGCTTGATGTTGGTGTGCTGGGAGACCTCCTTCAGCACGGCCCAGCCCTGGTCGGGCGAGATCCGGCCGAGCACGACGACCATCCCGATCGCCTGGTCCACGACCGCGTGGGAGACGACCGCCTCCTTCAGTTGCCGGACTTCTTCCTGCAACTCGAAGATCCGCTCCGAGCCCCCGTCCGTGGGCATGGTCACCTCCGGGTCCGGTGCGCCGCTGTCCCCATGGCCTCGTGGGGTGCTTGAGTGCCTTGACGCAGTGTCCGACGCCTCCATCGTCGTCACTCGGCCCGCCCGGTGCCACCGGGGCGGTCCGGGCCGGTCCACCACATCGTTTTGCTGCCGTCGCCGGGGTACTCGGCAGGCGCCTACGGGGGTTCCGGTTGGACACTGGTGTCATTCCTCCGGTGGCTGCCAGGCCGAAGAGATCAGGACGCGACTGCCATGAACCACGACATGCCCACCCCCTCCGGCACCAAGGACGTCGTCTCATCACACTCCGTATTCGGCGCGCCCTGCTGGGTGAGTCTGACCAGCCGGGACGTCAAGGCGACCGAGGAGTTCTACGGGGCCGTGCTGGGCTGGCAATGGCGGCCGGCCAAACTCGGCGACCGCTTCCGGATCGCGCTGGCGGACGGCTCGCCGGTGGCCGGGATCGCGGGGGTGGCCAGCATGTGGCAGATGGCGGTCGCGTGGACGCCCTACTTCGCCGTCCGGAGCGCGGACGACGCGGTGGCGCGGGTGCAGGAACGCATGGGCACGGTCGCGGTCGGGCCGATCTCGCTGCCGCCGGGGCGGGCGGCGCTGCTGGCCGACCGGGACGGGGCGACCTTCGGGATCTGGGAAGGCGACCTGTTCACCGACTGGGAGACCTGGCGCAACGCGCAGCCGGCCTTCATCACGCTGCACACGCGGGACGCCTTCGACGCCGCCATCTTCTACGGCGAGGTCCTCGACTGGGCCTCCGAGAGCCCCGGCTGCTGCGAGGTCCACTACGAGGGCGGGGAGGTCGTGCTGCGCAGCCGCGGTGACGTGGTGGCACGGATCGAGTCGGGAGCGCTCGAGGCGGCCCCCGACCCGACGATCCGGCCGCACTGGCAGGTCCACTTCAGCGTCGACGACGTCGAGGCCTGCACCCGGGCCGCGGAGCTGCACGGTGGCAGCGTGCTGTCCAAGGGCAGCGACGAGGCCGTGCTGCGCGACCACGACGGCGCGCAGTTCACGGTGACGGCGCGCCGGGACCGCTCGTAGGTCATCCGGCCTTGGTGCGGGAAGGCCGCGACAGCAGCACCAGGCTGCGCGCGTCGACCGTCAGCACCGTGCCCGCCTTGTGCTCCGCCTCGTCGGGGGAGCCCTCCGGGGCGGCGGTGTCGATCAGGGCCGTCCAGCGTTCGCCGTAGGCGGCGTCCGGGAGGCGGAAGTCGACCGGCTCCCAGTGGCTGTTGAACAGCAGGAGGAACGAGTCGTCGACGACGGGGCGGCCGCACGGATCGGGTTCGGCGATGGCGTCGCCGTTGAGGAAGACCCCGACGGAGTGCGCGTCGCCGCGCTGCCAGTCGTCGTCGGTCATCTCCTGGGCGTCCGGCGCCAGCCACACCAGGTCGGGCAGCGGCTGGTCGGCGCGGGTCATGGTCTCGCCGAGGAAGAAGCGGCGCCGACGCAGCACGGGGTGCCCGGTGCGCAGCCGGATGACGTACCGGGTGAACTCCAGCAGGTCGCGCTGCTCCTCGGTGAGCCGCCAGTCGATCCAGGAGATCTCGTTGTCCTGGCAGTAGGCGTTGTTGTTGCCGCGCTGGGTGCGCCCCAGTTCGTCGCCGTGGCAGAGCATCGGGATGCCCTGGGAGAGCAGCAGCGTGGCGAGGAAGTTGCGCTGCTGGCGGGTGCGCAGCTCCAGGACCGCCGGGTCGCGGGTGGCACCCTCGGCGCCGCAGTTCCACGACCGGTTGGTGCTCTCGCCGTCCTGGTTGTCCTCACCGTTGGCGTCATTGTGCTTGTCGTTGTAGGAGACGAGGTCGCACAGGGTGAAGCCGTCGTGCGCGGTGACGAAGTTGACGCTGGCCCGGGGCCGGCGCCTACTGTGCTGGTACAGGTCGGAGGAGCCGGTCAGCCGGGAGGCGAACTCGCCGAGCGTGTGGTCCTCACCGCGCCAGAAGTCGCGCACCGCGTCGCGGTACATGCCGTTCCACTCCGACCACAGCGGCGGGAAGTTGCCCACCTGGTAGCCGCCCTCGCCGACGTCCCACGGCTCCGCGATCAGTTTGACGCGGCTGATCACCGGGTCCTGCTGGATCAGGTCGAAGAACGCCGACAGCCGGTCCACCTCGTGGAACTGCCGGGCCAGGGTGGCCGCGAGGTCGAAGCGGAAGCCGTCGACGTGCATCTCGGTGACCCAGTACCGCAGCGAGTCCATGATCAGCTGGAGCACGTAGGGGTGGCGCATCAGCAGGCTGTTGCCGGTGCCCGTGGTGTCGTAGTAGTGCTCCCAGTCGCCGTCGACCAGGCGGTAGTACGAGGAGTTGTCGATACCGCGGAAGGACAGGGTCGGGCCCTTCTCGTTGCCCTCGGCCGTGTGGTTGTAGACCACGTCGAGGATCACCTCGAGCCCGGCCGCGTGCAGGGTCCTCACCATCGACTTGAACTCGGCGACCTGCTGGCCGCGGGTGCCGTGGGCGGCGTAGCCGTTGTGCGGCGCGAAGAAGCCGATCGTGTTGTAGCCCCAGTAGTTGGCCAGGCCGCGGTCGTGCAGCACGCCGTCGTGGACGAACTGGTGCACCGGCATCAGCTCCACCGCCGTGACGCCGAGCGAGGTGAGGTGCTCGACGGCCGCGGGGTGGGCGAGCCCGGCGTAGGTGCCGCGCAGCTCGGCGGGCACCTCGGGGTGGGTGCGGGTCAGGCCTTTGACGTGCGCCTCGTAGATCACCGTGTCGGCGTAGGGCCGACAGGGCCGGGTGTCGTCGCCCCAGTCGAAGGCCGGGTCGGTCACCACACCGAGCATGGTGTGACCGGCACTGTCGGCCGGGTCGGGGCCGTCCGGGTTGCGTTCGTAGAGCGAGGGGTGGTTGTCGATCTGCCCGTCGACCGCGCGTGCGTAGGGGTCGAGGAGCAGCTTCGCCGGGTTGCAGCGGTGTCCGAGGGTGGGGACCCACGGCCCGTGCACGCGGTAGCCGTAGCGCTGGCCGGGTCCGACACCGGGGAGGTAGCCGTGCCAGACGAAGCCGTCGACCTCGGTCAGCGGCACCCGGGTGTGGGTGCCGTCGTCGTCGACGAGGACCAGCTCGACGCGTTCGGCCACCTCGCTGAAGAGCGCGAAATTGGTGCCCTCCCCGTCGTACTCCGCGCCCAGCGGGTAGGGGCGTCCGCTCCACGCGGACACCCCTTTCCGTGTCTGCCGGCGCGTCACCGGGCCTCCTCCAGGACCTCGCCCGGCGTACTGGCGGGGCCGGCCAGCTGCGCGACGCGCACCTCGCGGGGCACCTCGAGGCCCTCCCGTTCCCGCGGGGCGGGCGCGGTCGGCACCAGCGGGACACGTTCGCCGGCCCGGGCGCGCTGCGAGAACCAGATGACCTTGCTGCCGGTCTCGGTGGCGCAGCACCCCCAGCCGTCGCTCATCGCCGCGAGGTGCTCCAGGCAGCCCCGCAGTTCCTGGTCCGGGCGCAGGGCGCGGTCGTTGTCCCCGATGGCGGTGATCAGGTGCTGGCCGTTCCACCACATCTCGATCGACGTGTTCTTGTCCGTGGCGTGCTCGTCGATGGCCTTGAGCAGCATCTCGGCACCGCCGCAGACGGGCTGGATCAGGTTGTCCAGGTCCCAGAACCTCAGGTGAGCGGCCAGAATGCGGCTGACCTGTCCCACCCGTTCCGGGCTGACTTCCACGTCGAGGTGGTAGTAGCAGGGCACTGCGGTCTTCATCGGTCGGCTCCTCACCGCGAAGCTCAGCTCCTCCTCGCTCCCGCGGTCCTGCGGGACGAGCCCCGAACACGGAACGTGAGCGCGTATCGCTTCTGAGTCACCTTCAGCCTGAGGGTGCTAGCCCGTTCGTGCAACACGAGCGCACAGTTGAGGTGTTTGTGCGCCCAAGTGAGCAAGCCTTGGGGCCTGGGCGGCTCGGCTGAGCCGCTTTTGGTTGAGGATCCAACAAGACGCTGCGTCGTCACCCGTGCACCATGTGTGAAGAACTCGATCGCCGTTACGGGTCCGTGCCGCTGTGGCACGGCAGCCGTCCGACCGTCGGGAGACCGTGCCCCTCGAAGCCCGAAAGGTGATCGGCGCCATGCTGCTACCCGCCAAAGCCGAAGTCGCCCGGCAGTTGCGGCGTTACCGGGCCTGGGAACGCGTGATGCTCGCGGCACCGAACGACCGCACGGTGCGGACCACGTTCGAGGACTCCGGCTACACGCTCTGTGTGCTGATGGGCAAGCGCTGCGCACGGGAGGCGGCGGACGCGGCCGAGCGGTATCTGCGCACGAACCAGGTCACCTCTGTGCAGGAACAGACCCAGGTCGCCTATGCGCAGGAACCGCAGACCGCCTGCGCGCACGAACCGCAGGTGGCGGCCTATGCGCAGGAACCTCAGGTCGCCTATGCGCAGGACCCGCAGGTCACCCGTCTGCAGGAACAGAACGAACGGCCCCGTCCGGCCACCGCGGTCCGGCGAAGACCGCCGGCGGCGGAGCGGCGCTCCCCTGCTGGACGGTAGCCGCCTTCCGCAGATCTTGTCCCCTGAACCGGGCCCGTGGCCCGGCTTTCGAGCACGGTGGAGGTGAGGACCATGAGTAGGACCCGGGCCATCGGCCGTATCCCGGTACGGGACGTCCGGCCGGCCGTCGAGAGCGGCAACCGGCCGGCCAAGGCGGTCGTGGGAGAGACGTTCGAGGTCACCGCCACCGTGTTCCGGGAGGGGCACGACGCGGTCGCCGCCAATGTCGTCCTGAAGGATCCGGAGGGCCGTCCCGGTCCGTGGACGCCGATGCGTGAGCTGGCCCCGGGAAGCGACCGCTGGGGCGCCGAGGTCACCGCGGACGCCGTCGGCCGCTGGACGTACCGGGTGGAGGCCTGGAGCGACCCGGTGGCCACCTGGCGCCACACGGCGGGCATAAAGGTGCCGGCCGGCATCGACCCCGGTCTGGTCCTCGAAGAGGGCGCCGATCTCTACGAGCGGGCGGCGGCCGGCGTCCCCAGGGAAGCCGGCCGCGGTGTGCTGCTCGACGCCGCGGAGGCACTGCGCGACGACTCGCTGCCCCCGGCGGCGCGGTTGGCGGCGGCGTTGACGCCGGAGGTGGACGAGGTCCTGGCCCGGCATCCGCTGCGGGACCTGGTCACCACCTCCGAGCCGCTG
>NZ_JBVHEP010000036.1:0-84050 GCF_055562795.1 Streptomyces sp. NPDC016851 | reverse complement strand
AATGTCACGGTGTGGCGTGCCGGGGCTGGGGGTGTGGGGTGGGGGGTGCCGATCGGGCGTCCGGTGGCTCATGCGCGGGTGTTCGTGCTGGATGGCGGGTTGCGGCCGGTGCCGGTGGGTGTGGTCGGTGAGTTGTATGTGGCGGGTGCTCAGTTGGGGCGTGGGTATCTGGGGCGTGCGGGGCTGACGGCGGAGCGGTTTGTGGCGTGTCCGTTCGGGGTGCCGGGTGAGCGGATGTATCGGACCGGGGACCGGGTGCGGTGGTCTGCCGGGGGTGAGTTGGTGTTCGCGGGGCGTGCGGATGATCAGGTGAAGATCCGTGGGTTCCGGATCGAGCCGGGTGAGGTGGAGTCGGTCCTGGCGGGGCATCCGGCTGTGGCCCAGGCCGCGGTGGTGGTACGGGAGGACGCCCCCGGCGACAAACGACTGACCGGATACGTGGTCGCCGCCGCCGGCGTGGACGCCGTCACCCTGCCCGGGACACTGCGCTCCTACGCCGCCGAGCAACTGCCCGGCTACATGGTGCCCTCGGCGATCGTGGAGCTGGACGGCTTCCCGCTGACGCCGAACGGCAAGCTCGACCGCAAGGCACTGCCCGCCCCCGACTACGCGGCCGGTGCGGGCAGGTCGGCGGCCGACGCCCGCGAGGAACTGCTGTGCGGAGCCTTCGCCCAGGTGCTCGGCCTGCCGGCCGTCGGCGTGGACGACGACTTCTTCGCCCTGGGCGGCCACTCGCTGCTGGCGACGCGCCTGGTGAGCCGGGTACGGGCGGTGCTGGACGTCGAGCTGCCGATCCGGGCCCTCTTCGACACACCGACCCCGGCGGCCCTCGCGCGCGGGCTCGCTCACGCCCGGCCGGGACGCAAGGCGCTTCAGGCGCGGGAACGGCCGGAGCGGGCGCCGTTGTCGTTCGCGCAACGCCGGTTGTGGTTCCTCGGGCAGCTGGACGGACCGAGCGCCACGTACAACATCCCCCTCAGCCTGCGGCTGACCGGGGAGCTGGACCGGGCGGCGCTGACGGAAGCGTTCCGTGACGTGATCGAGCGGCACGAGGTCCTGCGGACGGTGTTCTCCCTGGCGGACGGGGAGCCGTACCAGCGGGTGCTGCCGGTCGACGACGCCGGGTTCGCACTGCGGGTCGTGGACGTCGCCGAGGACCGGCTCGAGGCCGCGGTGACCGAGGCGGCCGGGTACGCGTTCGACCTCTCCACGGAGATCCCGCTGCGGGCGTGGCTGTTCGCGACAGTGCCCGGGGAGCACGTACTGGTCCTGGTGGTTCACCACATCGCCGGTGACGCCTGGTCCATGGAGCCGCTGGCCCGCGACATGGCGGAGGCCTACGCGGCCCGCCGCGAGGAGCGCGCCCCCGCCTGGACGCCGCTGCCCGTGCAATACGTCAACTACGCCGTCTGGCAGCGCGAGTTGCTCGGAAACGAGGACGACGCCGACAGTGTCCTGGCGCGTCAGGTGGCGTACTGGCGCGATGCGCTCGCCGGTGCGCCGGAAGAACTGCGACTGCCCGCCGACCGGCCGCGGCCCGCCGAGGCCTCCACCCGGGGGCATGACGTGCCGGTGCTGGTACCCGCCGATCTCCACGAGCGGCTCGTGGAGATGGCGCGCGTCGAGGGCGTCACCGTCTTCATGGTGCTCCAGGCCGCACTCGCGACGCTGTTGCACCGCCTCGGCGCGGGCAGCGACGTCCCCATCGGGGCGTCGGTCGCGGGACGGACGGACGAGAACCTCAACGAACTGGTCGGCTTCTTCGTCAACACGCTCGTCCTGCGCACGGACCTGTCCGGTGACCCGACGTTCCGCGCACTGCTCGCGCGGGTCCGGGCGGTGAGCCTGTCGGCGTACGAGAACCAGGACGTGCCCTTCGAGCGGCTGGTCGAGGAACTGGCCCCGGCCCGCTCACTGGCCCGCCACCCCCTCTTCCAGGTCATGCTCACGCTCCAGAACACGGCCGGTCCCGGTGGCGGTCCCGCCGCGGAACTGCCGGGTCTGCGAACCGACACGCTGCCCATGGGACGTGCGGCGGCGAAGTTCGACCTGGACGTGTCCGTCGGCGAGATGTTCGACGCCACCGGCGCGCCGGCGGGGCTGCAAGGCATGCTGATCGCCGCCGCCGACCTGTTCGACCGGGACACGGCCGAGCGGATCGCGGCCTGCCTGGTGCGCGTCCTGGAGGCGATCGCCGCGGACACCGACGTGCGCCTGAGCGCGGTCGACGTGCTGGACGCGGACGAACGGCGGCTGGTCGTCGAGGAGTGGAACGACACACAGGCCCCGCTGCCCGCCCGGCTCCTCTCCGAGATGTTCGAGGCCCAGGCGCTGAGGACACCGGACGCGGTGGCGGTCCTGTGCGGTGACGTCCGGCTGACCTACGCCGAGCTGAACGCCCGGGTGAACCGGCTGGCGCGGCTGCTCGTACGGCGCGGTGTCGGCCCGGAGTCGCGCGTCGCGGTGTGCATGGCGCGTTCGGCGGACCTGCTCGTGGCTCTGCTGGCCGTACTGAGGGCCGGGGGCGCGTACCTGCCGATCGACCCGGGGCATCCGGCCGAGCGCATCGCGCTGATGCTCGACGACGCCCGGCCCGGGGTGCTCCTCACCGGCGGCGGTATCGCGGCAGTGGAGAACCGGCCGGAACGGCTCGCCGTGGACGATCCCGGTACGGTCGCGGAGCTGTCCGGCATGGACGACGGCCCCCTCACCGACGCGCAACGCCTCACGCCGCTGCTCCCGGACCACCCGGCCTATGTGATCTACACGTCGGGTTCCACCGGGCGGCCCAAGGCAGTCGTGGTCCCGCACGGCGCCATGGCGAACCTCGTCACGGCGATGGGCCGGCGCTTCCCGATGGACACCACGGACCGCCTGCTGGCCGTGACGACGGTGACCTTCGACATCCACGTCTTCGAGCTGTACGCCCCGCTCCTCGCGGGCGCCGGAGTCGTGGTCGCCCCGGACGGAGACGTGCGGGACCCGGCGGCCGTGGCCGAACTCGTCGACCGGTTCGGCGTGACCATGATGCAGGGCACCCCGGCGTTGTGGCACGCGCTGCTGACCGCGAACGCGGAGGTCGCGCGGGGGCTGCGGCTGCTCGTCGCGGGCGAGGCGCTGCCCGGGTCCCTCGCCGCCCGTATGGCGGCGGTCGGCAGCACGGTCACCAACCTGTACGGCCCGACCGAGGCGACGGTCTACGCGACGGCGGCCGATGTCGCGGTGGGGGCGGACCTGTCCCAGGTGCCGATCGGCCACCCGGTCGACAACACGCGGGCCTATGTGCTGGACGGCGCGCTCCAGCCGGTGCCGCCGGGGGTGTCCGGTGAGCTGTATCTGGCCGGAGCGCAGCTCGCACGCGGGTACCTGGAACGCCCGGGACTGTCGGCGGAGCGCTTCGTGGCATGCCCGTTCGGGCCCGCCGGGGAGCGCATGTACCGCACCGGCGACGTGGTGCGTTGGCGGACGAGCGGCGAGCTGGAGTTCCTCGGCCGGGCGGACGACCAGGTGAAGATCCGGGGATTCCGGATCGAGCTGGGTGAGGTGGAGGCCGTGCTGAGCGGCCACCCGGCGGTCGGGCACGCCGCCGCCGTCGTGCGGGAGGACGTCCCGGGCGACAAGCGGCTCGTCGCCTACGTGGTGGCCGGCGGCCCGGAAGCCGGCGATGTGGCGACAGCCGCGCACGCCCACGCGGCCGAGCGCCTGCCGTCGTACATGGTGCCCTCGGCGGTGGTGGCGGTGGACACGCTGCCGCTGACCGCGAACGGGAAACTCGACCGCAAGGCCCTGCCGGCCCCGGCGTTCACCTCCCGTGGCGGGCGGGCCGCGGCCACGGTCGGGGAAGAGCTGCTCTGCCAGGCGTTCGCCGAGGTCCTGGGCATCCCGTCGGTCGGTGTGGACGACGACTTCTTCGCCCTGGGCGGCCATTCGCTGCTGGCGGTGTCGCTGGTGGAATGGCTGCGGCAGCGCGGGGTGTCCGTGTCGGTGCGGGCGCTGTTCACGACGCCGACGCCGGCCGGACTGGCGGCGGCCGCTGGGCCGGAGACCGTGGTGGTGCCGCCCAACCTGATCCCGGACGACGCCACCAGGATCACGCCGGAGATGCTCCCGCTCGTCGATCTGAGCGAGGCCGAGGTCGGGCGGATGGTGGAGCAGGTGCCGGGCGGCGCGGCCGGCATCCAGGACGTGTACCCGCTGGCCCCGCTCCAGGAAGGCATCTTCTTCCACCACCTGATGCTCGGCCCGGACGGCACGGACGTGTACGTGACGCCCACGGTGATCGAGTTCGACTCACGGCGACGCCTGGACGATTTCCTCGACGCGATGCAGTGGGTGCTGGACCGGCACGACGTCTACCGCACCGCGTTCCTGTCCGACGGCCTTCCGGAGCCCGTTCAGGTGGTGCTGCGCCACGCCGAACTGCCGGTCGAGGAGGTGGCCCTGGACCCGGAGGGCCCGGACGCGGCCCAGCAGTTGACGGCCGCCGTCGGCGGCTGGATGGAGCTGGACCGGGCACCGCTGATGACGACGCACATCGCCGCCGACCCGCGAAGCGGCCGGTGGCTGTGCCTGCTCCGCGTCCACCACCTGTTGCAGGACCACACCGGCCTGCAGGTGATGCTCGACGAGCTGCGGGCCCACCTGCAAGGGCGGACCGCGCACCTGCCGAAGCCGCTGCCGTTCCGGGACTTCGTGGCGCAGGCCCGCCTAGGGGTTTCCCGCGAGGAGCATCAGCGCTACTTCGCCGGCCTCCTCGGCGACGTGACCGAACCGACCGCACCGTACGGGCTGGCCGAGGTACACGGCGACGGCACGGCGGTGACCCAGGCCGCCCTCCGGGTCGACGGCGAGCTGGCCGGGCGGCTGACGGACGTCGCCCGGTCGTTGGGCGTGAGCCCGGCGACGGTCTTCCACCTGGCCTGGGCGCGCGTACTCGCGGCCCTGTCGAGCCGCGACGACGTGGTGTTCGGCACGATCCTGTTCGGCAGGATGAACTCCGGGGCGGGTTCCGACCGCGTACCGGGCCTGTTCATCAACACGCTGCCGGTACGGGTGCGCCTGGCCGGCCTCGCGGTCGGGGAGGCGCTGACCGGCCTGCGGCACCAGCTCGCCGACCTGATGGTCCACGAGCACGCGCCGCTGGCCCTGGCGCAGGCGGCCAGTGGCCTGCCCGGCGGCAGCCCGCTGTTCACCTCGCTCTTCAACTACCGGCACAACCCGGAGGTGTCCGAGGAGGCCGCCGAAGCTCTGGAGGGCATGGAACTGCTGTCCGACCGCGACATCACCGACTACCCGCTCGCCGTGGCCGTCGATGTCGGAGGAGGCGGCTTCACCATCGCCGTGGACGCGGTGGCGCCCGTCGATCCCGCCGACGTCTGCGCGCTCCTGCACACGTGCCTGGCGAACCTGGTCACAGCCCTCGACGAGGCACCCGGCACCCCCTTGTCGGCACTGGACGTACTGAGCGAGGCCGAGCGGTCCGAGCTGGTCGAGGGGCACAACGACACCGCGGTCGCGATGGCGGACGCCTCGGTGCCGGACGTGTTCGCCGAGCGAGCGGCGGCCGCCCGGGACGCCGTGGCGCTGGTGTCCGGCGACGACGAGGTGACCTACGGCCAACTGGACGCGCGGACCGATGCGCTGGCGCGCGTGCTGATCGCGTCGGGCGTGGGACCGGAGACGGTCGTCGCCGTGCTGATGGAACGGTCCGTCGAGCTGGTGGTGACGCTGCTGGCGGTGCTGAAGGCCGGCGGTACGTATCTGCCGCTGGATCCCGGATGGCCGGTGGCGCGGATGCGCGCGGTGATCGACGATGCGAGTGCCCCCGTGCTGGTGGTGCGCGAGCAGGCGACCGAACACGAGCTGCTCGGAGTCACCGTGGTGCCGCTCGACACGCACGCGGATGCCGAGGCGCCGCTGCCCGCGTCGGTGGCTGCGGACGCGGCCGCGTACGTGATGTACACGTCGGGTTCGACGGGTGTGCCCAAGGGTGTGGTGGCCACGCACCGGGATGTGGTGGCGCTGGCCCGGGACCGGTGCTGGGGGGCGACGCCGAGGGTGCTGTTCCACGCCCCGCACGCCTTCGACGCGTCGTCCTATGAACTGTGGGTGCCGTTGCTGTCGGGTGGCACGGTCGTGGTGGCGCCGGATGAGGCGGTGGACGGAGCGGTGTTGCGTCGTCTGATCGCCGGTCACGGCTTGTCGCATGTGCATGTGACGGCGGGTTTGTTGCGGGTGCTGGCGGATCAGGATCCGGGCTGTTTTGCCGGTGTGGTGGAGGTGTTGACGGGTGGGGATGTGGTGCCGGCCGGGTCGGTGCGGCGGGTGCTGGAGGCCAACCCGGGTGTGGTGGTACGCCACCTCTACGGGCCGACCGAAGTGACCTTGTGCGCGACGCGGTACGAGGTCGGCGACGCCGGTGACCTCGACGGGGTGCTGCCGATCGGGCGGCCGCTGGACAACACGCGGGCCTACGTCCTGGACGGCGGGCTCGGCCCGGTGCCGGTGGGTGTGGCCGGGGAGCTGTACGTGGCCGGAGCCGGTGTCGCGCGGGGTTATCTGAACCGTCCGGGGATGACGGGTGAGCGGTTCGTGGCCTGCCCGTTCGGGCCGGCCGGGGAGCGGATGTACCGCACCGGGGACCTGGCCCGTTGGGATGCCGAGGGCCGGCTCGTGTTCGTGGGCCGGGCGGACGAGCAGGTGAAGATCCGTGGCTTCCGGGTCGAGCCGGGCGAGATCGAGGCTGTCCTGGCGGACCATCCCGCGCTCGCCCAAGCGGCCGTGGTGGTCCGCGAGGACACCCCGGGGGACAAGCGGCTGATCGCCTACCTGGTGCCCGCCGAGGCGGGAGCACCGGCTGCGGACGCGGTGCGGGAGTACGCCGGGGAGCGGTTGCCGTCGTACATGGTGCCGGCGGCTCTCGTGGAACTGGACACCCTGCCACTGACGGCCAACGGCAAGCTCGACCGCAAAGCCCTGCCCGACCCCCAGCTCGCGCACGGGACCGCCGACGCGGTGGCCCACGGGCCGATGGCGGCGGTCGAACAGGCCATGTGCCAGGCGTTCGCCGAGGTGCTGGGGCTGCCCGACGTCGGGGTCGACGACGACTTCTTCGCACTCGGCGGCCACTCGCTGCTGGCGGTGAGGCTGGTGCACCGGCTGGAGGCCCGGGGCATCACCGTCTCCGTCCGGGACGTGATGGCCGCCCCGACCGTGGCCGCCCTGCGGAACACGCTCAGCCTGTCGTCGATGCGGGACTCGCTCGGCGTACTGCTGACGATCCGCGGCGGCGGTGAACGACCGCCCCTGTTCTGCGTCCACCCCGCGGGCGGACTGAGCTGGTGCTACACGCCCTTCGCCCAGCACGCGCCGGACGATCAGCCCGTCTACGGGCTACAGGCCCGCGGCGTCGACGGCGAGGCGCCCTTCGCGGGCTCGCTGACGGAGATGGCCGCCGACTACATCGAGCAGATGCGCGCGGTACAGCCCACCGGGCCTTACCACATCGTCGGATACTCCTTCGGCGCGGCTCCCGCGCATGAGATCGCCGTTCAGCTGAGGGCGCGGGGAGAGGAGGTGGCCGCTCTGGTCGTCATGGACTCGTTCCCGATCGACGACGAGGTCACGGCCACCGGCGCCCGGGACGGCGCCACCGCCGACGGCGGCGACCTGTCCTGGGAGGATGCGATCCGCGCGGAGTTCGGCCACCTGCTCGGCGGATTCTCCGACGACGAGATCGCCTTCGTCGCGCGGACGTTCGAGAACAACACCCGGATCAGGGCCGCGCACACCACCGGCCGGTTCGACGGCGACACGCTGATCCTCACCTCGACCGACAACGCGCCGGAAGACGGACCCCTCACCGCGAAATGGGCGCCCTACGTCTCCGGTGAGATCACGGAAGTGTCCATTCCGTGCGGGCACGTGGACATGGTCCGTCCCGACATGATGGGCCTGGCGTGGCAGGCGATCTCGGCCTGGCTGGAATCCCGATGACCAAAGGAACGGAGAGAGCAGACATGCGACGGACATCCCTGCTGTGTGTCCCCTTCGCGGGTGCCGGCGCCTCGTTCTTCCACCCATGGGCGGCGCTGACGGACGGGAACCCGCGGATCGTGGCACTCCAGTTACCGGGCCGGGAGTGGCGGCTCTCCGAGAACCCGTACCGGGACGTGGCGCAGGCCGCCGCCGGGCTGTTCCCCGCCGTGACCGAGGAGATCAGCCCGGGCGACCGGGTCGCGATCTTCGGGCACAGCCTCGGTGCGGTGCTGGCGTACGAACTCGCCCACCTGCTGGCCGACCGCACCCAAGCCGACGTGGCGCGGCTCTTCGTGAGCGGCTCGCCGGGCCCCTGGACGCGGCGGACCAGGCGGGCCACCGGCCTGCCCGACGAGGAGTTCCTGCTGCGCGTCAAGGAGTTCGCCGGCTACGACCACGAGGCGCTGTCCGATCCGGACATGCGCCAGCTGATCCTGCCGACCCTGCGGGCGGACGTCGAGATGCACGAGAACTACGTCCCCGCCACGGACCGGCCGCTGCCGCTGCCCATCACCGCCGTGCGCGGCACCGGGGACGACCTGGTCACGGCCGAGCAAACCGGCGAATGGGCCAAGGCGACCAGCGCCGATTTCACCCAGGCCGAGGTGGAGGGCGGGCACATGTACATCGCCGAGGACCCCGGCAGCCTGCTGCGCCTGGTCGACGACGCACTCGCCCGTTAGGAGCGGCCATGCAGCTTGCCGGCAAGACCGCGATCGTCACCGGTGCCGCGCGGGGCCTGGGACGTGCCTGCGCGGTCGCCTTCGCCCGGGAGGGCGCCGATCTCGTCCTCCTCGACCTCTGCGCCGACCTGCCCGGCGTGCCGTATCCGCTCGGCAACGCGGGTCAGCTCGACCACACCGCCGAACTGTGCCGCGAGCACGGCGCCGCCGTCCTGGCCCGGCAGGCGGATGTCCGCGACCTCGCCGCTCTGCGGCACGCCGTGGACGACGCCCACGGCCGGTTCGGGCGTATCGACGTGCTGCTCAACAATGCCGGGATCGCCGCCCCTTCCGGCAAGCCCGCCGACGAGATCGACGAGGACGAGTGGCAGCTCATGATCGATGTGGATCTCTCCGGCGCGTGGCGCGCGATCAAGGCGGTCGGCAAGATCCTGAAGGCCCAGCGGGCCGGCAGCATCGTCAACGTCGCGTCCACGGCCGGGCAGGTCGGATACCGCAACTTCGCGGGTTACGTGGCGGCCAAGCACGGCGTCATCGGGCTCACCAAGGCTGCGGCCCTCGACTTCGCCCCGGTGAAGGTCAGGGTCAACGCCCTGTGCCCGGGCTCGGTCCGGGACGACGCGGCGGTGGAGGGCCGGATGCTGTCGGAGATCGCGAGGTCGCTTCAGGTGCCGGTCACGGAGCACGAGGAGGCGTTCGTCCAGGCGCAGCCCATGAACGCCCTGATCGAGCCGGACGATGTCGCCTCGGCCGCGGTCTGGCTCGCCTCCGACGGGTCCCGTCAGGTCACGGGATCGGTCATCACCGTCGACGGCGGGTTCACGGCCCGCTGAACCGCAGGGAGTGGGACGTGGTCACCTTCCAGTCAGGCGAGGACGCCGGTCAGTGCCACGCGCTGCGCGTCCGCCTCGAAGCCTCCGACAGCGTGGACGTGCCCTGGGTGGAACAGGTGCCCTTCGCGAGCGACGAGCCGGGCGCCGAGCGCCGCCGCGAGCGCGAGGTGTACCGGCCGGTCGACGCCGACCGTGGATCGCGCACCGTGCTGATCCGCTACACCGACGGCCCGGCCGACCTCGTCGTCGTGGCGCACCGGGCCGCGTTCGACCAACGGGCGTTACGCCGCCTGGCGGCCGCGGTGCGCGACGGCGGGGAGCCTGTGCCGGCACGAGCAGACCCGCCGGGAGACTTCGACCACGCACCCTCCTGGGGGCTGGGCGACCGGAGTCAGGGGAATGCCTCGGCAGGACACCTGGTCACGCTGCCCGAGGGGACGTCCCGTGATCCGGCGGGCTGGCAGGCGGCGCTCGCCGTCGTGCTCTCCCGGTACGAGCCGGAACGACCGCCGGTGGTCGCCGCGCTGGACACCGGCGAACGGGGCGGCCTCCCGCCGGCCGGGGCCGTGAGCGCCGGGCTGGTCTTCGACCTGGGCGGCGAGGGGGAGTACGTGCCGTGCCTGGCGCCCGTCTTCCCGTTGACGATCACAGTCGGCGAGGACGGCCTGCGCTGCGACCACAGACTCGACCGCGTGAGCGAGCCGATCGCGAGACAGTTCGTCCGCCATCTGGCCGAGGCGCATCGGCAGCTCACCGGCCCGTGCGACCTCTTCGACGCGGCGGAACGCGATCGGATACTGCGGCTGGGGCGAGCGCCGCGGCCGCCGCGCGGCACGCCGCGTCGGATCCCGGACGTGATCGCCGAGAGGGTCGCCGAGCATCCCGACGCGGTCGCGCTCCTCGACGAGGACCTCCCGGTGACCTACCGCGAGCTCGACCGGTGGTCCGACCGGCTCGCCCACGGTCTGCGCGCGGCCGGGGTGAGCGACGGGACCCTGGTCGGCGTCTGCCTGGAGCGATCGGCGGACCTCGTGGCGGTCCTGCTGGCCGTGCTCAAGGCCGGGGCGGTCTATGTGCCGCTGGATCCGGCGTATCCGGTGGAACGTCTCGCCTACACGGTCGCGGACTCCGGCCTGAGCGTCGTGGTCACCGAGCCGGAGGGGTTCCCCGGCTCCCCGGGCGTCGACGTGCTCACGCCCGCACAGGTGCTGGGGCTGGGCGACGACCAGGCGGACGGTCCGCCCGTGACCGGCACCGGACCCGAGGACCCGGCGTACGTGATCTACACCTCGGGGTCCACCGGCAGACCCAAGGGGGTGATGGTCCCGCACGCCAACGTCGTCGCCCTGATGGACGCCACCCGCGACGACTTCACCCTCGGCGCCGCCGATGTGTGGACGTTTTTCCACTCCGTGGCGTTCGACTTCTCGGTCTGGGAGATCTGGGGCTGTCTGATGACCGGCGGCCGTCTCGTCGTCGTCCCGTACTGGGTGTCCCGGTCGCCCGAGCAGTTCCACGACCTCGTCGCCGTCCACGAGGTCACCGTGCTGAGCCAGACACCGTCCGCCTTCGCCCAACTCGCGGAGGCCGACCGCGCCAGGGGCAGGCGGCTCGCGGTGCGGCTGGTGATCTTCGGCGGCGAGCCGCTGGACGCCCGGAGCCTGCTGCCGTGGCTCGACCGGTACCCCGAATCCCGCTGCCGCCTGGTCAACATGTTCGGGATCACCGAGACCACCGTGCACGTCACCGCCGAGACCGTCACGCGACGACTCGCCCTGGCCGGCTCCCGGTCCGTGGGCAGGGCGCTCCCTGGTTGGCGGGTGTACGTCCTGGACGCGGCGGGGCGACTCGCGCCTCCCGGGGTGGCCGGCGAGATCCATGTCGGCGGCGCCGGGGTGGCGCTCGGTTATCTGCGGCGCCCGGAGCTGACACAGGAGCGGTTCCGCCCCGATCCGTTCGGCGGCGGGCTGATGTACCGCACCGGAGACCGGGGGCGGTTGCGGCCGGACGGCGCGCTGGAGCATCTGGGACGGCTCGACAACCAGGTCAAGTTGCGGGGGTTCCGCATCGAGCTGGACGAGATCCGTTCGGTGCTGGCCGAGTGCCCCGGGGTGACCGCGGCTGCCGTGATGCTGCGTCAGGTGGATCCGAACGACGCGGCGACCGGCCGGCTCGACGCCTACGTGGTCCTCTCCGAGGGCTCCACCGCGGGCGTGCGGAAGCGGGCCGCCCGGATCCTCCCCGACTACATGCTGCCCTCGACCGTCACGGCTGTGCCGGCGCTTCCCATGACGGCGAACGGAAAGGTCGACCTCGCCGCCCTGCCCGAACCGGCAGCCTCCTCCTCCCGCGGGAGGGAAGAGCCGGCGGGGGACGACGACCTCTCCGGCGAGTTGCTGACGCTGTGGGAGCAGCTCTTCGGCTTCACCGTGAGCCTGTCCGACAGCTTCTGGGAACTGGGCGGGAACTCACTGCTCGCCGTCAGGATGGCCTCGATGATGCGCGAACGGGGCCTGCCGCCCCTGCACATACGCGTGCTCTACCTCAACCCGACGGTGCGGGAGCTGGCGGTCGTGCTGAGGGAGTGACCGGCTTACTCGGAGGTGCTCTCGACGACGCGGTTCTCCCAGGCCCAGACGGCGATCTCTGTTCGGTTGCGCACCCCGAGCTTGGTCTGGATGCCCGACAGGTGGCTCTTGACCGTGCTGAGCGAGATGAACAGCTCGGCGGCGATCTCCTGGTTGGTGCGGCCGCGCGCGATGGCCTTGACGACCTCCAGCGCGCGTCCGGACAGCTGCGGAGTGTCCTTGGCGCGGCCCCGGGGCATCGCCTGGGTCTCGTTCAGGTGCTTCAGCAGCCGCAGGGTGACCGACGGCGAGACCAGCGCCTCGCCGTTGTAGGCGGCGCGGACGGCTTCGATGAGCAGGGCGGGACCGGCGTCCTTGAGGACGAACCCCGCCGCGCCGCCCCGCAGTGCCCCGTACACGTAGTCGTCGAGGTCGAACGTGGTGACCACGATGACCCGGATCGGATCGGTCACCCCCGGGCCGGCCAGCGCGCGGGTGACCTCGATGCCGTCGAGCCGGGGCATCCTGATGTCCACCAGACAGACGTCCGGCCGCAGCCGCCTGGCCATGGAGATCGCCTCGACGCCGTCCTCGGCCTCGCCGAGGACGGAGATGTCGGGTTGATCCTCCAGGATCAGCCGCAGGCCGCGGCGGATCATCGCCTGGTCGTCGGCGAGCAGGACCTTGATGGTCATCCGGGCTCCCTGGTGGGGACGGGCAGGGTCGCCCGCACGGACCAGCCGACGCCTGGCCGGGGCCCGGCGCACAGTGAGCCGCCGAGCGTCTCGACGCGTTCGCGCATGCCGATCAAACCGTACCCGCCGCGGTGGTGGGGGCGGGGGGCGTTCGGCGGGGCGTCGTCGGCGACCTCGACGGTGACGGTCTCGGTGTCGCGGCTGACGGTGACGTCGATGGCGCGGGCGTGCTGCGCGTGCCGCAGGACGTTCGTCAGGGCCTCCTGGACGATGCGGTACACGGTGCTCGTCACCTCGGGCGGCCACTCGGTGTCGTCGTCCGGTGCGTGCAGGCGCACCTTCGGGCCCTGGCGGCTGAAGCGCTCGACCAGCGTGCTCAGCCCCTCCGGCCCGGGCGAGGCGGGCGCGGCGTCGTCGGTGTCGCGCAGCAGGCCGACCACCCGGCGCATCGCGGCCATGGCTTCGAACCCGGCGGCCTCGATCTCGGTCAGCGAGTTCGACACGTTCTCCGGGTCCCGGCGGGCCACGACCTGGGCGGCCTGTGCCTGGATCAGCATCCCGGTGATGTGGTGGGCCACGATGTCGTGCAGCTCCCGGGCCAGCTCCAGCCGTTCGGACCGGCGGACCCGTTTGGCGTTGGCCTTCGCCCGGTCGTCGAGTCTGCGCAGCGACAACCCCACCCCGAGCGCGGCCAGCCAGGCCACCAAGGCGATGGCCGTGACGGCCGTCGCCGGCCGGGACACGAACTGGGCGGCCACCAGCAGGAGTCCGCAGCCCGCGATGGCCCCGGCCCGCACCGTCGGCAGCACCCGGACCGCGGATCCGATGAGCACCGCCAGGCCCAGGGCGATGGACGGGCCGAGCCCGGCGGGGAGTTGGACGTCCGGCAGCAGGGGGACGACGAAGGCCACCGCGGCCACGACGAGGCCCGCGACCGCCGTCCAGGTCCGCCCCCGATGACGCATCAGAGCGAGCCCGCACACCACCACCGCGGCAGCCGCGCCGGGCACCCAGGACGCGGCTCCCCAGGTCTGCGCGAGGGCGACGGCCTGGATGGCGATCGCCGCGAGGAACGTGACGCCGAGTCCGACCGTGGAGACGCCCTTGGCCCATGGGTTCGGAATGGTCACGTTGATCAGGCTACCGAATCCGGGCCCGCGGTCCGCCCGGTTCGGCGGGGCCGCGGGCGGGGTGCCGGGTGGCTCCGCGGTGCGGGCGGTGTGCTGGGCGGCGCTCATCGCGTTCAGATCTCCTGGCATGCTACGGCTGCGGCGGGTTGGCCCAGGAGTCCTGTGGGGTCCGGGCGGTGGCCAGCGCCCGGCTGTCGAGGCCGCGCAGCACCGGACCCAGCACGAGAGCGATGATCATCGCCATCGTGGCCAGGGCCGTCACCCCGCTCAACCCGTCGCTCCAGGGGACCGCGGTCACCACGACGCCGCCCAGGGCGATCGCGGCGGCCGGTCCCGCCGGCAGCGTCCTGAGCGCGGAGCCGACCAGCACCGCCAGGGCGAACGCCGTGACTGGCGCGGGCTCCTGCGGCAGATCGTCCCCGACCTTCAGGGACACCGCGATGGCGGCGGCCGTCACGACCAGGCCCGCGAGCGAGATGAGCAACTTGTGCCGCTCGCGCAACAGTGCGAGGCCGGTCATGACGATCGAGACGGCGCATCCGAACATCCAGGAGGCGCCGCCCCAGCTGGTCATGAACATGAATGCGGTGAAAAGGATTCCCAGGGCGAACACGACGCCCAGCCCGACGTTGAACATCTTTCCCGGTGGCCTTGTCGGCTGCTCCGCTGAAGTCATGCGCTCAGGCTAGGAAGCCGACGCACGTCGCGGACCGGCCGAAAGTACGGAAGAGCGTGGACGGAGCCGTGCTTTGGACCGGTTCCGGGCGGCCGGGCTCATGTCCGCGGGGCGTGCGGGCTCGACGCGTCCGGGACGCGCCGGGCGGACAGGTCGAACAGACGACTGTCCAGACAGCGCTCGACGGCCAGGTCGAACAGACGCCGCTCCACGTCCTCGCGTTCGGCCGGGGTGAGGACCGGCGGACCGCCCATCCGCCCGGTCAGCCGGTCCAGGGCGCCCAGCAGGGCGGCATCGGGGTAGCGGGTGCCGCACCGGCGCCACACCGCCAGCGCGGAGGCGGCCGCGAGGACCGTTGTGTACCGGTCGGCGAGGGCGAACGCGGCGGGCGAGGCGTCGATCGTGATGTCCGCCGGTCCGAGCGCCGCGCACCCGTCCCGCACCGCCCGCAGCTCGTCCCGGCACCGGGTGGCGAACCGGCGGACCGGATCCGGGTCGTCGGCCGGCACACCGTCCGCGAGCTCGGTGAGCGCGCCGACGATGCCGTCGTGGCGTGGCATACCGGTGGTCAGCCGCTCCAGGGACAACGCGGGCAGGTCGCCGACCGGGTCGAACAGTGACGGCGCGGAGGGCGGGCCGTCCAGCCAGGACCTGCGGGCCAGCCGGGGGAGTTGCGGCAGCAGCGTCACCAGGGCGGCGCTGAGGGACACATGGGCGAAGGTGGCGGGAGCGACGTCCCGGGCCAGCTTCTGGAACAGCGCGTACGGGCCCTGCCGCAGGTAGGACCTCGCGCCCAGGACCGCCCGCAGGTCCTCGAACGCGTCGAGCAGGAGCCGCGCGTTGAGGTACTTCGCCGCCGGGGCGTAGACCGCCATCGACTCCGGCTCCAGGTGCAGTGCCCGCACGATCACCGTCGAGAACACGTCCATGGCCAGCAGGTCGGCGTAGGCGCGGGCGATCACCGCGCGCACGTACGGCAGATCGGCGACCCTGCCGCCGTACAGACGGCGGTCGAGGGAGGACCGGACCGCGAGGCGCAGCGCGGTGTCCAGTGGCCCGACGATCATCGCCGGGCCCACCGAGCGGGTCAGCTGGTACGAGCGCAGCGCCACCTCGATGCCCTGCCCCGGCGAGCCGATCAGCGCGTCCTCGGGGAGGGGACAGCCGGCGAACTCCACGCCGCCGAGCTGGACGCCGCGCATGCCGGAGCTGTGGAAGCGCGGCAGGTCCCGGATCGTCCCGGCGGGCAGGTCGTCGCGTGTGAGGAGGAACTGGCTGTGGCTGCGGCTGCCCGCGCCCGGCCCGGTCCGGGCGAACAGCACCATGGCCTCCGCCCGCCGCACGTTCGTCACGATCTCCTTGCGCCCGGACAGCCGCCAGCCCGTTCCCTCCGGGTGGGCGGCGCACTCCGCGTGCGCGAAGTCGTTGCCGTGCGCCAGCTCGTGGAACGCCGCAGCGATCCGGCCGTTCCCCAGCAACAGGTCCGCCGCCCGGCGCCGCTGCTCCTCGCTGCCGCTGCTCCAGATGTTGACGGAGGCGATGAGGGAGCTGAAGCCGTATCCGAGACCGAGACAGGGGTCGCGCCGCCACAGGGTCCGCAGTACCTCGGCGAGCCGGTCGGCGCGTTCCAGGCGGCCGCCGTACGCCACCGGCACGAACTCGGCGTTCAGACGGTAGTCGTCCAGCGCCCGCTCGCCGTCGGCGAGCATCTCCTGCCGTTCGTCGGCGGCCAGGACCGCCCGCTGACCCACCGGGTTCCGGTCGTCCCAGACGTCGCCCAGCAGCACGTCCAGCTCCGCGGCGCTCATCAGCGGCCGTCCCGGAGCCGGTGCGCCGGCGTTCCGAACGGGGAAACGGGAGCGCCTGTGCGAGCCGCCCGCGCCACCCGCTGTGCGAGCAGGTCGTCGATCCGGTCGTCTCCCGGTGCCGCGACCGGTGCCGGGGTCCGCAGTGTCGCGGCGAGCCTGGTGCGCAGGGCTCGCAGGGCGGCCCGCGCCCACAGGCCGTCCTCCCACAACGGTTCGCCGTCGTGCCGGTGCCGTCCGGCCGACCAGGCGTGCAGGCACGCCGCCGCCGCGTAACAGAGTTCGTAGGCGGCGGCGATCTCGTAGGCGGCCATCGGCGGGTGGGCGGCCGGAGGCACAGCCGCCATCAGCTGATGGACGTCGGCGGCGGCGGCTTCCACAGCGGCGGCATGCTCCGCGATCCCCTCGGGAACCGTTCCGGTGGCGAGGGCCCCGGACAGCGCGGGGAGGGACTGCACCACGGAACATCCCCTGCGGGACAGTAGTGTCAGAGCCCCGCGGTCCAGCGGCCGCAGCGGATCGCCCGCCGACGCCGCCTCCGCCAGCCCCTCCTGGTCGGCGGTGCCGGCGGTGTACTCCCGCACCAGGCGCGGGAACTGCTGCACGAGAGCGGCGCGGTTCACCGGCGTGCTGCCGTCGAACACCGACACGATCTGATGGTCGCGCCAGGTCTTCTGGAAGGCCCCGTGCGCGTACACGCCGGTGAGGAAGGACCGTGCTCCGAGCAGTTCGGCCAGCTCGTGGATCACCGAGTCGGTCAGGGTCGGCGCGAGGGACTTGACCACCGCGGACACCACGCTCATCTCGCCCGTCAGGGCGTGGATCGTACGGCTGCCGACCAGGGCCGCCGCCTCGGTGGCGGCCAGCAGCGCCGCGCACCGGCCGAGGATCGCCCGCGGGTGGGCGCGGTCCAGCAGCGGGCGCCGCTGGACGATCCGCTCGGCGACGAACGTCGCGGCGATCCGCAGCGCGTGCTCGCCGGCACCGAGCGACAGGGCCGCGCACATGGTCCGGGTGAGCTGAAGCGCCCGCAGCACGGTCTCGACTCCCGCGCCCTCGCGGCCGAGCAGGGCACCGGGGTGCACGCTCGCCCCCTCGAACGCGATGCCGGAGATGTCGATGCCCCGGATGCCGTGCGTGGGTTCCTTGGGCAGGGCACGCCAGGTGCCGGGAGCGAGCGCGGTCTTGTCCACGAGGAAGAGGCTCTGGCCCCGCCCGGTGCCGGGCCTGCCGGTGCGGGCCAGGACGGTCAGGTACCTGGCCCGGGTGGCGTTGTTGACGGGCCACTTCACACCGTCCAGCCGGTATCCGCCGCCGTGCCCGGTCGCGGTCAGGGCTCCGTTGAGCAGGTCGGCGCCGTGGTCCGGTTCGGACAGTGCCCAGGCGACGGGTTCGCCGGCCAGGATCGCCGCCGCCACCGTGGTGGCCTGTTCGGCGTCTCCGGCGCACCAGACCGACGCGGCGCCGAGATAGGTCTTGCCGTGCGCGATCGCGGCGCTCAGGTCGTGCCGGGCCACCGTACGCCACAGGCGCAGCAGCAGTTCGTGGTCGCTGTCGGCGCCGCCCCACTCGGCCGGCACGTAGTACGCGGGCAGGCCGAACGAGTCGAGCCGTTCGACGAGCGGGGCGGGGAACTCCTCGGCGGCGTCCAGTTCGGCGCTCAGGCGGCCCGTCCCGTCCCCGGCCCCGTCCGGGCCGAGGCCGGCGGGACCGCGGGGCGCGACCTCGGCCAGGGCCGCGTCGAGCGCCGTCTCCGGCTCCGTGCCCGTGCCGGCGCGGACCGACGTCACCGCCCCGGCCCTGTCGGTGTCGCCCGCAGCGCGGGCTCCAACTCGGCGTGCAGCACGGTCATGTCGCCTGCGAGGAACCGTTCCCGCATGGCGGTGCGCCGGATCTTGCCGCTGGTGGTGCGGCGTACGGTGCCGCGTCGCACCAGCACGATGTTGCGCATGGGGAGGCCGAACGACCGGCTGAGTCGGCGGCTGACCGCGGTGACGACGTCCGGTAGTTCGGCCTTCGGGGTCTTCGGGTGCACCTCGTGCACGAGGACGACGCGCTCGTCCGGCGAGCCGATCCCGAACGCGGCCCCGACCTGACCGCCGAGCGCTTCGTGCGCGCCCCGTGCCTCGTGCTCGATGTCCTGCGGAAAGAAGTTGCGGCCATGGACGATCAGCATTTCCTTGAGACGGCCCGTGACGAACAACTCGCCCTCGACCAGCGCCCCCAGATCACCGGTGCGCAGCCAGCCGGGCCCCTGGTCGGCGCCGGCCAGACGAGCGTCGAAGACCTGCGCGCTCAACTCCGGCTTGCCCCAGTAACCGCGGCCGACGCTCTCCCCGCGCAACCAGATCTCACCGACCCTGCCCTCGGGCAGCGGACTGCGGGTCTGCGGGTCGACGATCCGCAGGTCGAAGGCGTGCGGCCGGCCGAGGCCGGTCAGCGGCCGGCCCGCGCCGCCGGACGCCGGGTGCAACTCCGGCCGCCCACGTGATTCCAGACGCCGCGGATCCACCGTCAGCACGGTCGGCCGGACGTCCTCGGGCACGCACGTCACGTACGCCGTGGACTCGGCGAGGCCGTAGCCGGGGGAGTGGGCGAGCGCGCGCAGGCCGATCCGGGCGAACCGTTCGGTGAACGCCTCCATGGTCGGTGCGTGGATCGGCTCGGCGCCGTTACCGGCGTAACGGAGAGCCGACAGATCGAGTCCCTCCGCCATCTCGTCGGTGATGAGGCGGGTGCACAGGTCGTACGCGAAGTTGGGGGCGCAGGTGAAGGTGATGCGGAACCGGTCCATCATGCGGAACCACTCGACCGGCCGTCGGATGAACAGGGTCGGCTGCATCAGCGTGAGGGTCGCGCCGCACAGCAGGGCCGCGGTGAGCTGGGTGAACAGGCCCATGTCGTGGTGCAGCGGCAGCCAACTGCCGAACCGGTGCTGCGGACCGAGCCCCACGTGTCTGCACACCGCCTCGATGTTGGCCAGGACCGCGCCATGGGTGAGGATCACCCCCTTCGGCGAGCCGGTGGATCCCGAGCTGTATTGCAGGATCGCGTCCGCGTCGCGGGCGACGACCCGCCCGACCGTCTCCCGCCCGACCGCCTCCGCCCCGGAGGCCGGTTCCGCGTCCGCGGGCAGGACGGCCTCGACGCCGAGCCGGTCCAGGCTGTGGTCGCGCAGGTGCGTGGTGACCTGCGCCTGGGCGGCCTGCGTGGTCAGGGCCAGGCCGGGCGAGCAGTCGGCCGCGATCGCGGCGATCCGCTCACCGGCGCTCGCCGAACCACCCGGCATCGGCGAGGGCACGGCGACCAGCCCGGCGGACAGGCAGGCGAGGTAGACCTCCGCGAACTCGATGCCGGTCGGCAGGGCGATGAGCACTCGTTCGCCGGGGGCCAGTCTGCTGCTCAGCTCCTGCGCGCGCGCCCGGGACCGGCGGGCCAGTTCCCCGTAGGTGATGCTTTCGGGGTCCGCCCCGGTGGAGCCGTGATAGAGAGTGAGTGCGGTCCGTTCGGGATGAGCGGCGACACGCGCGGCGAAGGCATCGCCCAGGCTCCGGAATCCGGTGAGGTCGACTGTCATGGCGTCAGCGCTGGTTTTCCATCGCCTCGATGAGGCTCTTGGGCCGCATGTCGGTCCAGTTCTTCTCGATGTAGTCGAGGCATTCCTGGCGCCCGGCCTCCCCGAAGACGGTCTTCCAGCCATCGGGAACGGTGGCGAACACAGGCCAGAGCGAGTGCTGGCCCTCGTCGTTGACCAGGACGAGGTAGGTGGCGTCGGGGTCTTCAAAAGGATTCGGCACAGCGTTGCCCTCTCTCGAAGAACGAAGGGGTGCGCGGCGGCTTGACCGCGCTTCACTATGCCTCCGCGGTTCGCTGACCATCAATGCGCCGACCCGGCCCCAGGGGGCCCGGTGTCCAACCGAACCCGGGTCGTCACTTGGACGGATGCGGCGGCCGGGCGCCCCTGGTGGACGAGGGGGACGGGACATACCGTTCCACTCGAACATCAGGAGCCCGGAGTCGGGCAGGCCCGCGCCGGTTCGCCGGGCGGTGGGGCACGCGGCCGGCGACACCGCGGTGGTGAGCCCGGAGGTCAGGTCGTGTCCCATGGCGTCGAGGACCGTGGCGTGCAGGGCCGTCTCCGTCAGGGAGTGGTCGAAGGCGTCGCCGCCGATCTCGTAGGCGGGCTCCAGCACGGCCGTGGACACGACGCACTTGGTGCCGATCGTGAAGGCCTCTCGGCCGGCAGGGCCATCGCGTTCGTGCGCGTGCGCCGGACGAAGGAGTCCTGGTACGCCCGGGCCGACGTGATCATCATGGCGAGCAGCGTGACGAGGGTGCCCGGCCGCGGCGCAGAACGGCCGGCGTCAGCGACGGCGCCTGCGCGGCGAGGACGCCGAGGCGTTCCGCGCCGTCCACGAGGTGTCGCCGTCTCCGGACCGGCGAGGTACGCCTCCAGGCGACCGTCGCCGGTCTCTGCGCGGGCGGGGGCCGCCCTACTGCGGCTGAAGTCTCACCAGGACCTCTCCGGACGCCGAGCGGACCTCGTAGCGGGCGGTCTCGTCGGGATGCTTGGAGGAGCTGGCCATCATCGTGCTGGGCCGGTCGTCGTGCCCGGGCCCGTGCCAGCTGGTCGCGGTCTCCTCGGTGCCGTCCCGGCCGACGATGACCAGGTGGCAGGGGCGGGGACCGGCCGCGTCCTTCACCTTCAGTTCGACCTGGCTGCCCGAGGCCTTGTCCTCGACCGTGACCTGGGCCCAGACACCCGACCGCGCGTCGGTCGCCGCGATCCGCACCGGCTCCTCGGCGCCGCCCCGCGCCATCATCGCGACGGCGGGTACCGACACGGCGATCATCACCGACGCGGCCAGGCCGAACAGCATGCGCCGGCGTCCGGCCCGGCGCCGCGTCGCCACCTCGGCCAGCAGCCGGTCCAGCATGCGCGGCCCGGGCTGCGCCATCGGGTGCACGAACCGTGGCGTCGCCCGCCGGTACAGCATCAACTGCCGTGTCGTCGGGCCGAATTCCGTCACCTCTGCGGCGCACCGAGGGCACTCCATGAGGTGGTCCTCGAAGCGGAAGGCTTCCGCCTCGTCCAGCACGCCGAGCGCGTAGGCGCCGACGTCGCGATGCCTTTCCAGGGACCTCATGCCGAATCCTCGTGCCGTTGGGTGCGGGTGGGGTTACTCCTTGCTCCCACCGGTACGGACCAGGCAGCGGAATCACTCAAGCCGGTGACACAATCGCAACCAAAGGATTCGGAGCCCTCCGGCCCGCGGATTGGTCCGGGGCCGCAGAAATCTAAAAAAGATGGATCGCGAGGTGCCCCAGCGGCAGTCCGAGCTGCCAGGCGGGCGTCCAGACCTTCGGCCCCTCGTCCTCCCCGACCACCGGAGCGCCGCCCGGCACCGCGTTCAGATCGGGTGCGAGCAGCTCCGTCTCCTGGAGCCAGCGCCAGGCCTCCTCCGCGAGGTCCAGATCCGGCGCGGGCCGGCCCGACTCCGCGGCCGCGGCGGCGAGCTCGGCGAGCCGCTCGCGCACCCACTCCTGCCACGGCTGGTCGTACGCCGTCAGTGACAGCCACGTCTCCAGCTGCGTGACGACCCGGATGCCGGACAGCTCTCCCTCGGTGTCGGAGAGGAAGATGGTCAGTGCCAGTGCGTCCCGCCCCGCGCGGAACTCGAAGGACGTCGGCGGCATCAGGTCGCCGGTCCGCAGCAGCTCGTCGGCGATGTACTCGGCATACAACCACGCCATGGGGACGGTCAGTTCACCGCCGGAGCCGTCCGTGCCCTCTTCACTTCTGTGCAGCATCCCTTCCTGCCTTCCTCCGGTACGTGCGCGTCGCCCGACACCGGGCCCCGGGGCGCTGACGGCCCCATCCGGAACACGGATGGGAACAGCCGATTACTCAACCGGGGTCCTCAGCAAGGCGCTTTACGGAGGCTTGACTCAGCCATTGGTTTCAGCGCAGGTCGGCGGCGTATCCCGGAAGCACCCGGCGCAGGGCGCGCAGCGCATAGTACGCGCGGGACTTCACGGTACCGGGCGGAATGCCGAGGGTCGCCGCAGCTTCCGCCACACTCGCCCCCTGGAAGTACACGAGCACCAGGACTTCACGGTGTTCCGGAGTGAGTGTCTTCACAGCCCGGCGGACGTCGAGCATCGCCGCGGCCCGCTCGGCGTGGTCGGAGATGACCCGCGCGTTCTCCAGCACCGCGTCGCCGACCTCGGCGGGACGCGCCTGCCGGGCCCGCCGGGCGTCGATCGCGAGCCGCCGCGCGACGGTCATCAGCCAGGGCCGTACGGAGTCGAAGTCGTCGGCGCGCAGGGCCTCGGGGTGCTGCCAGGCGCGCACCAGCGTCTCCTGCACCAGGTCCTCCGCGCGCTGCCGGTCGCCGTCGCAGAGCCGGAGCAGGAGCGCGAAGAGGGGCCGGCCGTGCTCCCGCTGCAGTGCGGCGAGCTCGTGCTCGGCGGTCGTCCCGTTCGTGAGAGTGGATCCGGCCGTCATGGCCGTATGCCACCGCAGGGCGCGGCCGGGGGGACAGGCCACGTACCCGCCTGTGCGGCGGACGGTCGATCGCGTCGACGAACGGTTCGACGAACGGTCGGGGCGTCCGTCCATGTGGGTGCCGGAGGGGCTGATGAGCGTGTCGGAGCCGCGTGGGGCGCTGTGTGCCTTCTTTCCTGTTTGTGTGTAAATACGACCACAACGCCCACAGTGGGGTGAATGGATGATCGCACGCAGTCGACAGGTGGCCCTGGCCCTGACCGTCGCCCTCGCCGCAGGGGCCGCCTGCCAGGCCCGCAGCCACGAACCGGCCGACCACGGGCGCCCGGCACCGTCCGTGGCCACACCACGCGGCTTCACACTGGTCGCCTCCGGAGACGTCCTCCCGCACAACACGATCATCGACCGGGCCCGCTTCGACGCCGGCGGCACCGGCTACGACTTCCGGCCGATGCTCGCGGGGATCCGCTCCGTCGTCTCCCGCGCCGACGTGGCCCTGTGCCACATGGAAACCGTGTACGGCGAGAACGGCGAGTACACCGGCTACCCCACCTTCAAATCCCCGCCCGAGGTGGCCCCGGCCCTCGCCACCACCGGCTACGACGGCTGCTCCACCGCCTCCAACCACACCCTCGACGACGGCGCCGACGGCATCCGCCGCACCCTCGACGCCCTCGACCGCGCGGGCGTCCGGCACGCCGGCTCGGCACGCACCGAGGAGGAGGCCCACACGGTGACGGTCCTGAGGGCCGGACCGGCGAAGGTCGCCCACCTCGCCTACACCTACGACACCAACGGCATCCCGCTCCCCGACGGGCAGCCCTGGGCCGTGAACCTCATCGACGAGGCCAAGGTCCTCGCGGACGCCCGGGCCGCGCGCGAGGCGGGCGCCGACGTGGTCGTGGTCTCCCTGCACTGGGGCACCGAATGGCAGGACGCCCCCGACGAACGGCAGCTGACCCTGGCCCGGAGCCTCACCGCCGCGCGCAGCGGGAGCCGCCCCGACATCGACCTGATCCTCGGCACCCACGCACACGTCCCGCAGGCCTACGAGAAGGTCAACGGCACCTGGGTGATCTACGGCATGGGCGACCAGATCGCCGGCGAGATGACCAACCACCAGGGCGCCAAGGACCCGCGCGGCAACCAGTCCACCCTCGGCCGCTTCACCTTCGCCCCGCCCGCACGGCCGGGCGGCCGGTGGAAGGTGACGAAGGCCGAGTTCGTCCCGCAGTGGTTCGACGTCGACGCCGGCCGGGTCGTCAACCTCAACCGGGCGATCGCCCAGGGCGCCGGCGTACAGGCCGTCCGCGACCGCATCCGCGACATCGTGCTCAGCCGGGGCGCGGCCGGGGACGGCCTGGTGATGGGGGAGTAGGCGAGAACCGCCCGGTCAGCGCCGCGCCAGCTCCGAGCGCCGGTAGGAGTAGGCGAAGTAGACCACGAGCCCCAGCGCGAACCAGACGGCGAACCGCGCCCAGGTCTGCCACTGGAGGAAGGTGATCAGCCAGATCGAGAAGACGATGCCCACCGCCGGCACGACCGGCATCCACGGCGTACGGAAGGTGCGCGGCAGGTCCGGCTGCCGGTAGCGCAGCACGATCACCGCCGCGCACACCACCACGAACGCCAGCAGGATGCCGATGTTGGTCAGCTCGGCCGCCTCGCCGATCGGCAGGAAACCGGCGATGGCGGCCGACGCGACCCCCACGATCCAGGTGACACGCGTGGGCACGTGCCGCGTGGGGTGCGTCTTCGCGAACCACCTGGGCAGCAGCCCGTCACGGGACATGGAGAACCACACCCGGGTGACGCCGAGCATGAAGGTGAACATCACCGTGAGGATGCCGATGATCGCGCCCACCGCGATGACGTCGGCCAGCCCGCTCAGCCCCACCGACTTGAACGCCGTCGAGAAGCCGCTCTCCTTGTCGATGTCCTTGTAGTCCTGCATGCCCGTCAGCACCAGGCAGGCCGCCACGTACAGGACCATCGAGATGACGAGCGAGTAGATGATCGCCTTCGGCATGTGGCGCTGCGCGTCCTTGGACTCCTCGGCCGCCGTCGACATGGCGTCGTAGCCGAACACCGCGAAGAACACCGTCGCCGCGCCCGTGAACGCCCCGCCGACCCCGTACGGGAAGAACGGGTTGTAGTTCGCCGTGTCGATGTGGAACACGCCGACCCCGATCACCAGCAGTACGACCAGGACCTTCAGCACCACCACGACCGTCTCGAACCGGGCCGCGTTCTTGATGCCCAGGGTGAGCAGATACGCGATCAGCAGGCACAGCAGCGCCGCGAACAGGTCGACCTTGTGCCCGTCGCCGGTACCGGGCGCGCCCAGCATCCAGTTCGGCAGGTCGGCGCCCATCTCACCGACCAGGAAGCTGAAGTAGCCCGAGATGCCGATCGCGACCACCGCCACGATCGCGGTGTACTCCAGCAGCAGGTCCCAGCCGATGAACCAGCCCGCGAGCTCGCCGAGCACCGCGTAGCCGTAGGTGTAGGCGGAACCGGCCTTCGGGATGAGCCCGGCGAACTCCGCGTAGGACAGGGCGGCCGCGGCACTCGCGACGCCCGCGATGAGGAACGAGACGAGCACGGCCGGACCCGCCGTGCCGTTGGCCACCGTTCCCGCGAGGGTGAAGATGCCCGCGCCGATGATGCCGCCGACCCCGATGGCGGTCAGCTGCCACAGCCCCAGGGAGCGTTCCAGCTGGGTGCCCTTGCCGACTTCCGTCTCCTCGATCAGCTCGATGGGTTTGCGACGGAGAATCCCTTGTCCCATCCGGAGCCCGGCCATGCGCCTCACCTCTTCGCGATCGGCAAACGGCTGATGGCGGATCATGGTGGCCCAGGCGCCCCCGCGACGGAAGACACCGCGCAAGACCCACGCCGACTCAGGGGGCCACGGCGTAACTCAGGTCGTGCGCGACGAGGGACACGGGCTTCAGCCGCAGCCAGACCGTCCCCCGCTGCGCGGGATCGTCGTACAGATAGTGCACGAACCGCTCGTCCCACCGCTCCTCGTCCGCACCCAGATAGCGGACGAGCTTGCGCCTGCCCCGCTCGACACCGAACGGCACGAGCTCGGCCCGGCCCCGCGCGATCACCTGCCGGACCAGCCCGGTCGCCAGGTCGCACTCGTCGACCACCAGCGCGACCTCGGGATCGGCCCGCACCCGGCCGAAGAGGCGGGCCCAGGGCCCGGTCAGCACCCAGAAGGCGCCGTCCTCCCACAGGAACCAGACGGGGCGGACGGTCGGCCCGTTGGTGGCGAGGCGTGCGGTGAGGGGCCGGCGCAGGAAGGCGTCCACGTCGAAGGCGTAAGAAGTCACCGCCGCATCATCGGGCCCTCACGCCCGCTTGCCTACCGACCAGTGACCTAGGTCCCCGCATGCCGGTCGAGGCCTACGGAACCACGGTCACCGGCCAGCGCCCGGCCTTCACCAGACGCACCGCCACCGATCCGACGAACCGGTGGCCCGCCTGCTCGGACGCGCCCACGACCACCGCGTCCGCCTTGAGTTCGTCCGCCGCCTTCACCAGGCCGCCGTACGGGTCGCCGCGGAACGTGTGGAACTCCCAGCGGACCTCGAATATCCCCTTGAGCCGCTCGGCCGCGTCCCGGATGTACGCCACCAGGTCCTCGGCGATCTCGTCGGTCGTCTCGGCCACCGGCGCCCCGAGCGCCGCTCCCGCCGCCAGCACCGGCTGCACGTACACCACGGCGAGCAGCGCGTGCTGGCGGCGGGCCAGGCCGGCGGCGTAGGCCGCGGCCCGCAGGGACGAGTCGGAGCCGTCCACCCCGGCCACGATCACCTTCGGCCCGTCCGTGCCCCGTTCGAACTGAGGGGAGTGCTGTTCCGTCACGCCGCGAGGCTATCGGAGGCCACAGCTCCGTTCCGGGGGCGGGAGCCCTCGAGGGCTCGCACCGGCCTGCGCCCCTCGTCCGCTTCCTCGACCTGTCCTCGGCTACGCGGACCCCGCCTCGCTCGCCCGGGTCGGCCTCGCCTCCGGTATCGCCGAGGGCTTCGTCTCCGTACCGTCGATGCGCACGTTGTGGGGGAGAGGAAGAGGGCACCCGAAGAGCGGACAGCGGCCCGCCATCACGCGCGGGCTGCCGTCATTGGCGGCGCTCGGCCTCGCCGGAGGGGACGGGACCGAGCCCGCCGATCCTCTGGACGGCCTGCCCGACCAGGTCCGCGTCCGGCACCGCGAGCTGGACCGGCTGCGCGCCGCCGGCACCGACCCCTACCCCCGTGGGCGTTCCGTCCCTCACCCACACCCTCGACCGGCTGGTCGTGTTCCTCACCGGACTGACGATCCGCGAGACCCTGCCGTTCCCCCTGGTGCGCGGCCGCTGACCCTTCTGCTTGGGCCGTTCGGGTGAAAACGTGCCGCCGCACCGGTGTTGCTCAGGTGCGTCGGCCTTCCGCCGGGCGACTGATGAGTCATGAAGAAGGATCAGTTGCTCACCCGCCGCCGGCTGTTGATCGCGGGCGCCGGCGTCGTGGGAGCGGCCGCCACGGCCGGTGTGCTCACGGCGGTCCCCGGGGAAGGCCCCGCCGGGTCCGTCCCGGCCGCGGGGCCCCAGCCCCGCCGCCCTCTCGGCTCCTCCGCGTACCGTCTCCAGCCCCTGACCGGATACGGCCCGCCGCAGGCCGCGCCCCGCCGGACCCTGGTACGCAGGGAACCGCTGCTGCGCTTCTCCGGACGCGGGCGGACCATGGTGCTGACCTTCGACGACGGCCCCGACCCCCGCTACACCCCGGCCATCCTCGACACCCTGGCCGAGTACGACGTGCGCGCCATGTTCTTCGTGTGCGGGGAGATGGCCGCCGACCACAAGGTGCTGCTGGCCCGGATGGCCGACGAGGGCCATGTCGTGGGGAACCACACCTGGTCCCACCCGCTGCTCACCCGCCTCACCCGCCGGCAGATCCGCTCCCAGCTGGAACGCACCTGCGACGTCATCGAGGAGGCCTACGGCGAGCGCCCCGAGTGGTTCCGCGCCCCCTACGGCGCCTGGAACCGCGCCACCTTCCAACTCGGCGCCGAACTCGGCATGGAACCCCTCGCCTGGACGCTCGACACCCTCGACTGGACCACCCCGGGCACCCGGTCCATCGTCAACCGGGTCGAGAACGGCGCCGCCCCCGGTGTCGTGGTGCTCGCGCACGACGCCGGGGGCGACCGCACGCAGAGCGTACGGGCCCTGCGGCGCTACCTGCCCGAACTGCTGGACTCCGGCTACCGCGTCACCGTGCCGCGGCGGCACTACGCCTGAGACCGCCGTGGGGCCTTCGCCCGCCGGGCCGGGGGACGCTCAGCGCACCTCGACCAGGCGGGCGAAGGCGACGACGTTGCCCTCGTAGCCGTTCTGCTGGGAGAAACCGCCGCCGCAGGTGATGACCCGCAGTTCCGCCGCCCCCTTGGAGGCGTAGACACGGTCGCCGGGGAAGTTGTTCTTCTCGAAGACCTCGATGCCGTAGATCTCGAACACGGCGGTCTTCGCGTCCTGCCGGGCGACCTCGACGCGGTTTCCCTTCTTCAGGGCCCCGAGCCCGTAGAACACGGCGGGGCCCTGCTGGTTGTCGACATGGCCGACGACGACCGCGGTGCCCTTCTCGCCGGGGGTGACGGCACCGGTGAACCAGCCGGCCAGGTTCGGGTCCTCCGGGGGTGGCGCGCCGACCCAGCCGTCCGCGTCCAGGCCCACGGGAATCATCGGCGCGTCGACCTGGATCGCCGGGATCCGGACCCGGTCCGGGAGGGCGTAGGGGAGGGGCTTGACGGACCCGGCGAACGTGGCCGCGGGCAGGCGGCTGTCCGCCGCGGCCGCGGTCGCCGGCTGCGGTGGGCCCTCGTCGAATTCCCCCGAACCATTCCGGATGAGCGCGAGGCCGGTCAGCAGAACCAGCGCTATCACGCCCCACGGGGCGCGCTTCTTCGGCCGCGCCTCCTCTTCCGCCTCGGCCAGCTCGGACGCAGACATGGGCCATCCCCTCTCGACGCGGCCGTCGCCGTGTCGTTCGCGCATATCAGAACGCTAAGTGCCGCGCGCGAAACCGGCGACGGGGCGGGAGCGAACGGGTGGTGGCGGCTTCCGGGGCGGTCACGGGCCGTCCGGGGGCTTCGCAGCCATGAGGTGCGCCATCCGAGTTGCCGCCGCGAGGAAATTTCTGACGGTCCGTGACCTGCGGCGATATCCGATTGCGCGGTTCTCCCGCGGTGCCTTCTCTCACCAGGACGGCCCATTCCCGAAATGCGGGTGTGGGCAAGGCAACTGACTGTCTTTCTGGGAGGCGCTTTCTCGCCGATCGACCGGGGACGGGTCCCGGGGCGTCTTCCGCGGAGGTTCACATGCGTAACACTCGTGCCCTGGCGGTCGCCGGCGCCGCGGTCGCCGCCCTCGGCTTCTCCGCCCCCGCGGCCGTCGCGTGGGACACACCCAGCAACATCGTCGCCCTGCCCAGTGTGATCGCCCGCGGCGGCCAGCTGACCATCACGGTCGACGGCTGCCGCCACGGTGGCACGGCCACCTCCAACGCGTTCACGAGGCCGGCGACGCTCTCGCCCGTCTCCGGCGCCCGGGAGACGGCGAAGGGCACCGCCACCATCAGGAACAACGCCCGCCCGGGGCCGTACGACATCACGGTCACGTGCAACGGCAAGAGCCTGACCAAGCCCCACGCCTTCACCGTCATCGGCGGTGTCCGCGGCGGTCTCGGCGGCAGCAGCACCACCGGTGCGACCCCGACCGACATGGCCATCGGCGGTGGCCTCGTGGCCGCCGCGGTCGTCGGCGGCGGGGTGTTCTGGATGCGCCGCCGCGCCGAGCGGCGCGTCTGACGCCTCGCTCCACGCTCCTTGGACTCCTTCGACGAGCCGTCTCGCACGTGAACGGTCTTCGCCCCGGATCCCTCGACGGATCCGGGGCGAAGACCTGTGCGGTGCAGACCTGTGCGGTGCGTGACGCTGCGGTGCGTGACGCGCTGTGCGGTGCGTGACCTGCGGTGTGCGGGGCCGGTCAGCCTGCGTCCTCGTCGGTGCGGCGGCGGGCGAGGTGGTAGGCCGTGCCCAGCGCGCCCGCGATCAGCGCGGCGCCGAGGCCGATCTCCTTGAGGTCGAAACCGCCGAGGGTGCCGCCCTCCCCGGCGTGCACGCCCTTCGACGGGTGGCGGGGGTGGTGCGTCGGGTGATGCGTGGGGTGGTGCGTCGGACGGCCGCCGGCGATGGTCAGGCGTGCGGTTCCGCTCGACTCGTCGCAGACGAACTCCACGTCGTACACGGCGCCGGGCTTGGCGTCCCGGTCGACCCGGGCCGTCGCCGACGACTCCTCGGGCGGGATGACGACCACGTCGAAGACCGGTGAGGAGACCGCCGCCTCCCCCTCGCACGCTTCGTTGCGCTCCACCCGCAGTGTGACCTCGCCGCCCGCCGCGACGGTGGAGGGCTCGACGCTGAAGCCGAAGTCGGTCTTGATGGCCGCGTCGGCGGCCGGCACGCAGGAGGTGAGGGCGCCGGCGCCCAGCAGTACGGCCGAGGCCGAGGCGACGCATATCGCGCGCATGGTGAATCCTCCGGGTCCCCGAGGAGCAACCGCGGACCTGTTCCGCTCACGTCAGGAATGCACCTCGATGCCCGAAACGCTAAGAACGTGTGCGTGACGGCGCGATCGCAGTCGTGCGAATGGGGCACACGTGTGGGCCGCCCGAGGGAATCCCGTTGACGCGAACGGGGGACGGCGACGGTGTGTCGCGCGCCCCCCGGCCGAGTTCCGTGATGCGGGTGCCGTCAGTCGCCGACCCCCGGGAACAGGTTGAGGAAGGGTTCCGCCGACGCGGTCACGCCCCTGCTGTAGGGCGAGTCGAAGTCCCAGATCAGGAACAGCAGGAAGGCGATCAGCGCCGAGAACAGCCCGGCGAGGATCAGTTCGCGCGTCGTTCTGCGGATCTGGAGGACGAAGATCATCCCGATGGTGACGACGGCTCCGGCGATCAGCCCGAACCACACCACGCCCGGCATGGTCTCCCCGGTCGACTCCGACCGGGCGATCCGGGCCTGGCTGGCCGCGGTCACCTGGTCGACGAGCGGCTGGTAGGCCTGCGCCTGGAAGTCGGTCTTCGGTTGGTAGTCGGTGACGTCCTGGCGGACGCGCTCGAAGAGTTCACCGCCGCGCTCGGTGACCTGGTTCTGGTCGGCCATGGTGTCCCACTCGGTGGTGACGACGTGGCTCACGTACGTATGGATGTCGTCCCGGATGCGGTCGCGCACGTCGGCCGGGTAGACCCGGACCCGCTCCGAGATCTCGTGCAGTGCGGTGGCCTCCGCCTGGACGTGGTCCTGGGCGGCGCTGCGCCCCTCCCACACACCGGCGATCGCCAGACCCAGGACGATGGCGTACACCACGCCGATCCACATCGTCATGTACTCGATGACGTCCGGGGTCTCGCTGGGGTCCTCGTCGTCGGACGCCGTGCGGTGGCGTACGAGGGTGACGACGACCACCACGACACCGGCGGCCAGCATCGCGAGGGTGAGAACAAGCCATTCCGGCAAGAGATGCCTCCAGAGCTTCAGGGATCAGCGCGCGCGCAGCGCGGCGACGGCGACCACCGCGGGCACCGTGACGAGCAGGACGAAGGTGAGCGGCGACATGGCGCGGCTCACCGGTCGTGGCCGCGGCGCGGCCCGGTACCGCGGGTAGTGCACGGGCGACGCGGACGGACGCGGGGTGGGCTTCGCCGACGGCTTCGGTGCCGGGGCGGGGGGCGGGGGAGGGACCGGACGGGGAGCCGGCCGGGGCGGTGGTGCCGGGCGTGGCGGGGGCGGCGGAGGCGGGGGCGGCGGCTCCGGTCTGACCGTGGGGGCCGGTTTCGGGGGCGGGGGCGAAGGTGGCGGCGGCTTCGGAGTCGGCTTCGGCGGCGGAGGTTTCGGAGTCGGCTTCGGTGGCGGGGGCGTCGGAGTGGGCGTCGGGGTGGGCGTGGGGGTCGGTGTGGGTGTCGGGCACGGCGGCTTGGGCCAGGTCCTGCTTCCGGCGACCGACACCGCCTCCGTGCCGTCCGGCCCCGTCGAGGCGTACGCGCAGGCGTCGGCCACCGCCACTCCGGACGGCGCGCCGACGAGCGCCCACGTCAGCGTCGCCACCGCCAAGGCCTTTGCGGCGAGGGCGGATTGAGTCGATACGGGTCCATGCACGACGAAGATCATGAACCTTCTGCCGCCGGGACGTGCCGGAGCGCAAGGGGATTGCCCCGAAAGAGGGATATCCGGGCGCCGCCGGTTTGCCGGGCGGTCGCCCGGGGGCCTTTCAGCCCGTACCCGTGTGCGGTGGCGGGCGGCGCCGTCACAGGTTCTTGAAAGAAATTTGGCCGGTGGTTGAACACAATCACGCCCGCCATGCGTACTCATGACCGTGCGGCGGCGCAGCAGGGCGCTGCAACACCCTTGCGATTATGGGGAGTTGACGATGAAGACCTCCTGGCGGAGCGCCTCACTCGTGGCGAGCGCCGCGGCGGTCCTGGCGCTGACGACGGCGTGTGGTCAGGACAGCCCTCCGGCGGCCAGCCAGAACGTGGGCGCCTCGGCGGCGCCCGGGGACTACGGAAGCATCGGCACCGGGAACGGGGTCGCCGGCACCCCGGGCGGCCAGCAGGCCGCGCCGAGCCCTTCCAGTCCGTCCAACCCCGCGGGCAAGCTCTCCGTCGCCACCGCCGAGGAGGTCGGCAAGGTGGTGACCGACAGCCTGGGCCTCACTCTGTACCGGTTCGACCAGGACACCGAGCAGCCGCCCAAGTCGAACTGCGACGGCGACTGCGCCAAGACCTGGCCGCCGGTGCCCGCGGACGACGCCGAGGCCGGCGAGGGTATCGACAAGTCGCTGCTCGGCTCGGTCACCCGCGCCGACGGCACCAAGCAGCTCACCGTCGCCGGCTGGCCGGCCTACCGCTACGCCAAGGACGTCAACGCCGGTGACGTCAAGGGCCAGGGCGTGGGCGGCAAGTGGTACGCACTGGCCCCCGACGGCAAGAAGGCGCAGGGCGGCGGGGCCGGCGGCGGCGAGGAGGCCGGCGGTGAGGAGGCCGGGGCGCAGCCCGGGCTGTCCACCCGCAACGACCCCAAGCTCGGCGAGATCGTCGTCGACAAGAACGGCATGACCGTCTACCGCTTCAAGAAGGACGAGGCCTGGCCCAAGCCCGTCTCCAACTGCACCGGCGAGTGCCTGGAGAAGTGGCCGCTCGTGGAGCCCGTCGACTACGCCGACACCAAGGGCATCCAGGAGAAGGGCTACATGATCTTCGACCGGACCGACGGCAAGGGCAAGCAGCAGACGATCAACTGCTCGCCGATCTACACCTTCGCCGGTGACAAGGCTCCCGGCGACACCAACGGCCAGGGTGTCGGTGGCACCTGGTACGCCGTGCGGCCCGACGGCAAGCTGGTCGGCGCGTCGGAGAAGTAGAGAAACCTCCCCAGGGTTGATCATCTCCTCCACCCGACGGAGCCGACCCGGTCCGCCCCTCCGTGACTCACGGAGGGGCGGACCGTTTTGACGTGCTCGAACACTGTTCGTCATATGTTCGAAGGGTGTGCGTGCGGGTATCAATTCGGCACGTGCCGCAGGCAGTGACCGGGAACGGATGGTCAATTTCCGTTTCGGGTCGCTCCATTGGCGGGCGATCAGTAGCCTCTGCTCGAACACCGGATCGCCTACGCCTTGGAGAGATAGATGGAGCGTCCCGCCTGGGCCCCACGGAGCATCGACATCTCGGTGCCCAGCGTCTCCCGGATGTACGACTACTACCTGGGCGGATCGCACAACTTCGAGGTCGACCGGGAAGCGGCCCGCAGGGCCATGGAGTTCATGCCGGGGCTCCCCAAGATCATGCAGGCGAACCGGGCGTTCATGCGCCGCGCCGTCCGGTACGCGGCCGGCCAGGGCATCGGCCAGTTCCTGGACATCGGCTCCGGCATACCCACCTTCGGCAACGTGCACGAGGTGGCCCAGGCCGCCCGCCCCGGCGCGCGCGTGGTGTACGTCGACCACGACCCGGTGGCCGTGGCGCACAGTGAGGCGGTCCTGGAGGGCAACGACGACGCGGCCGTCGTCGCCGCGGACCTGCTCAAGCCCCAGGAGATCCTGCGCAGCCCCGAGGTGGAGCGGCTGATCGACCTGAATCAGCCAGTGGCGCTGCTCCTCGTTGCCATACTGCACTTCGTGGAAGACGAGGACGACCCGTACGGGGCGGTGGCCGAGCTGAGCGATGCGCTCGCGCCCGGCAGCCTGCTCGTGCTCAGCCATGCCTCGTACGAGGGGATCCCGCTGCCGCCGGAGCGGGCCGGGGGCGCGGTGAACGTGTACCAGGACATCCGCAACCCGCTGATCATGCGCTCGCGCGAGGAGATCGCGCGGTTCTTCAAGGGGTACGACATGGTGGAACCCGGACTGGTGGCGATGCCGCGCTGGCGGCCCGACACCGCACCGGAGGACGAGGATCCGTATGCGTTCTCCGGGTTCGCGGGCGTGGGGCGTACGGCGTGATCGCGGAACCGGACGGGCCGGAGGACAGACTGCGCCGGTTCGCGACGATCTGGAGCCGGGCCGTCTTCCCGGTCACCTCGACGTCGTCGACCCGGCCCGAGTTCGAGGAAGAACTGCTGCCGCTGGCCCGGCGGTTGAGCCGGGCGCTGCTGGCCCGCGCCTTCGACGCCGACGAGGGCAGGGCGGTGGGCGCCGCCCTCGTGGACGCGCACTGCACCGACCCGGAGGCGCTCAGCCGCACGCTGGACTGCGTGGACGCCTACCTGGTCCTGTACTGCGGCGGTGACGGCGACCAGGAGGACCTGCGGGCGCGCTCCGCACGCCTCCAGCACGCGATGGCCGCGGGCTTCGCGCAGGCGCTGCGCGAACGGACCCTGGCCGAACAGGAGGCCATCGCCCAGGCCGCCCTCCGGGCGCAGGGCGTGGTGGCACAGGCCCTGCACGCGACCGAGGCCCGCTTCCGCGCGGTCTTCGAGGGTGCGGCCATAGGCATCGGCATGGCCGACCTCGACGGCAACATCCTCCAGGTCAACGGCGCGCTGCTGCGCATGTTCGGGGTCTCCGAGCAGACGATGCGCAGCCGCAACGTCATGGAGTGGACCCACCCCGACGACGCGCCGCAGACCTGGCGGCTCTACGACGAACTCGTGCGCGGCGAGCGCGAGCACTACCACGTGGAGAAGGCGTTCTACCGCCCTGACGGAACGGTCCTGTGGACCAATCTGACGGTCTCCCTGCTGCGGGACGCCGACGGCTCTCCGCAGTACCAGCTCGCGCTCATGGAGGACACCACCGAGCGGCGGCTGCTCAACCTGAGGCTGCGCTACGAGGCCACGCACGACGCGCTGACCGGGCTGCCGAACCGCACCTTCTTCTTCGAGCGCCTGGAGAAGGCACTGAGCGCCGGCGAGGGTCAGCGGTTCGGCCTGTGCTACCTCGACCTCGACGGCTTCAAGACCGTCAACGACAGCCTCGGCCACGCGGCCGGCGACCGGCTGCTGGTGGAGGTCGCCGACCGGCTCCAGTCCTGCGCCACCGCACCCGGTGAGATGGTCGCCCGGCTCGGCGGTGACGAGTTCGTGGCCCTGACCACGGGCCCCGACACCCAGCGCGAGGTCGACGAGCTCGCCACGCGCATCATGAACGCGCTGCTCGCCCCGATCAGCGTCGACGGCCGGGAGCTGACCGTGCGCGGCAGCATCGGCATCGTCGAGGGCCCGGCCGGCGAGCGCAGCCCGGCCGAGGTGCTGCGCAGCGCCGACATCACCATGTACCGGGCCAAGTCGGCGGGCGGCAACCGCTTCGAAATCGCCGACCCGGAGGCGGACGCCCGCGCCATCACCCGGCACGGGCTGACCACGGCGCTGCCGACGGCCCTGGAGCGGGGCGAGTTCTTCATCGAGTACCAGCCGCTGGTCCATCTCGGCGACGGCAGTGTGCGCGGTGCGGAAGCCCTGGTGCGCTGGCTGCATCCGCAGCACGGGGTGCTCGGCCCGGACCGGTTCATCCCGCTCGCCGAACACACCGGGCTGATCGTGCCGTTGGGCCGGTGGGTCCTGGAACAGTCGGTGCGGCAGGCCCGCGAGTGGCGGGAACTGCACGGTGGGGCCGAGGCCGTGGGCCCGCTGCGGATCAACGTCAATCTCTCGCCCTGCCAGTTGACCCATCCCGGTCTGGTCCAGGACACCGTCGACATCCTGGAACGCACGGGCATGGAACCGGACGCCCTCTGCCTGGAGGTCACGGAGTCGGCGCTGATCGGTGCGGACGACGATCTGCTGAAGCCGTTGCGCCGCCTGGCGGAGATGGGCGTCGACATCGCCCTGGACGACTTCGGCACCGGCTACTCCAACCTCGCCAATCTGCGCCGCCTGCCGGTCAGCATCCTGAAACTGGACCGTTCCTTCACACAGAGCATGCAGCAGTTCCCGGCCGACCCCGTCGACCTGAAGATCGTCGAGGGGATCGTCTCGCTGGCCCACAGCCTGGACCTCGCGGTGACGGTCGAGGGCGTCGAGACGGGTGCGCAGGCCGAGCAGTTGCGGATCCTGGGGTGCGATACGGCACAAGGCTGGTACTACGCCCGTCCGGGCCCCCCGGAGCGGCTGCACGAACTGGCGTTGGTGGACGCGGCGGGCTGACCCCACCGGTGGACCGCTGCGCGGTGCCGGGTCAGGTGCCCAGCCCGCGCAGCAGCAGCGCGAGACCGCCCAGGAACTCCCGGTCGGCACTGACCTTCCGGGCGTTGCGGGCGGTCTCGGTCATGTGCGGGAAGGCGTCGGGCGGCAGCTCGGTGAGGGCGACCGTGCCCTCGCCGGCCAGGGGCCCGAGGTGCTCCAGCTGGATGGCGCCGATGACGTACCCGAGCAGGCCCCGCAGCGCGACCACCCGCTGTTCGCCGTCGAACCCCGCCTCCGTGAGCACGCCGAGCACGGACTCCGACCAGCGCAGCCCGGCGAGGGACCGGTGCCGGTGGGCGACGGTCAGGGGCACGATCTCAGGATGGGCGGCCACGGCGTCGCGCAGCCGACGCACCATCACCTCGACGCGCTCCTGCCAGGACGCCTCGGGGCCGGGCGGCTCGGTGTCCACGGTGCCGAGCACGAGGTCGACGACGAGCCGTTCCAGCTCCTGCCTGTCGTCCACGTACCGGTAGAGCGCCATCGTGCTCATCCCGAGTTCCTTCGCGACCGAGCGCATGGACAGCCCGGTGAGCCCGTCGCGGTCGATCACGGCGAGGGCGGCCGAGGCCAGCCGGGCATGGCTGAGTGAGCGGGGGCGTGGCATGACGACGTTCAGCGTACGCCATACGCCAACCTTGTTAGGCGTACGGCTTACGCCTACACTCGGTAGGAGTACGTCGTACACCTACGAAGGGGCACTCATGCTCATGCGCAGGCCCACCCGGCCGGTGGAGTCCGGCTCCACCGTCACCGGACGCCGGCTGGCCACCGTCTCCGGCGACCCCGTCGCCGTCCCCGATCCCGAGCGCTTGGTCCACCTCCAGTTCCGGCGGTTCGCCGGCTGCCCGGTGTGCCATCTGCACCTGCGGTCGGTGGTCCGCAGGCACGCGGAGATCGAGGCCGCCGGCATCCGTGAGGTCGTGGTCTTCCACTCGCCTGCCGAGGAGCTGCGCCGGTACACCGCCGACCTGCCCTTCGCGGTCGTCGCCGACCCCGGCAAGCGGCTGTACGTCGAGTTCGGCGTCGAGTCGGCTCCCCGTGCCCTGCTCAGCCCGCGCGCCTGGGGACCGGTCGCCAGGGCGGTGCTGCGCGGCGGGTGGGAAGTCCTGCGCGGCCGGGAACGGCTCCCCGCGACCAGCCAGCCCGGCGGCAGGCTCGGCCTGCCCGCCGACTTCCTCATCGGCCCCGAGGGCCGGGTCCTCGCCGCCAAGTACGGCGAGCACGTCTACGACCAGTGGCCGGTCGACGAGCTCCTGCGCCTGGCGTCCTCCCACCGGCAGGCCGGCGGCCACCCTCCGGCGCGGCAGCCGCAGCCGTAGGCCGGGACCCGCGGACGCCTCACCGCTCCAGCAGCATCCGCTGCAACTCCCGGGCCGCCCGCGGCGGAGCCACATCGCTGCGGTGCGCCAGGGCGATGGTCCGGTGCAGACCGGGACGGTCCAGGGGCGTCACCCTCAGTCCACGGCCGGAGCGCGCGGCCACCATCCGGGGCACGACGGCCACTCCCAGCCCTGCCCGCACGAACCCCAGCACCGCGTCCATCTCCCCGCCCTCCACCGCGAAATCCGGCTCGAACCCCTCCGCGCGGCAAGCCGCCACGGTCAGTTCGCGCAGGTCGTAGCCGTGACGGAACATCACCAGCCGCTCGCCCTCCAGGTCGGCGACGCGCACGGTACGCCGCCCCCGGCCGGGCTTCGGCGCGTCGGGGGAGGAGACCACGACCAGATCCTCCCGCAGCAGCTCCACCGTGGTCAGCGCCGGGGACGGCGTCGGCAGGGGCAGCACCACCAGGGCGAGATCCAGCGCGCCGCGTGCCAGCTCCCGCACCAGGTCGTGCGACCCGCCCTCCTCGATCAGCAGCCGGATGCCCGGGTAGCGGTCGTGGAAGGCGCGCAGCACGTCCGGCAGCAGGCCCGTGCACAGACTGGGCGTGGCGCCGAGCCGCACCCGCCCCCGGCGCAGCTGCACCAGCTCCAGCACCTCGTGCCGGGCCGTGTCCGCGTCCGCCAGGATGCGCCGGGCCAGGGGGAGGAGGGCCTCCCCGGCGTCCGTGAGCGAGATGTTGCCCCGGGCCCGCAGGAACAGGTCCGCGCCCAGCTCCCGCTCCAGCGCCTTGATCTGCTGTGACAGCGACGGCTGCGCGACATGGACGAGATCGGCGGCCCGGGTGAAGTGCCGGGTCTCGGCGACGGCCACGAAGTACTGGAGCTGGTGGAACTGCATGCTCGTACGATAGCCCCAGCCTATGGAATCAAGCCGCACCATGTCTTGGACCGATCGGCTCCGCGTCCGTAGCGTGCTGTGACATGGCTCTGGCAACGCGGACGGAACGACGGCCGTCCATGGCACGCACCGTGTGGGACTCCACCCTCGGCAAGAAGACCGTGATGGCGGTCAGCGGCCTGATCATGCTGCTGTACCTGGTCGCCCACATGATCGGAAACCTGAAGATCTACTTCGGGGCCGGCGAGTTCAACGCGTACGGACACTGGCTGCGCACCGTCGGCGAGCCGTTCATGCACTACGAGTGGACGCTGTGGCTGATCCGCGTCGTGCTGGTGGTCGCCGTCGTCGCGCACGCCGTCTCCGCGTACCAGCTCAGCCGCCGCGACATCAGGGCGCGGCCCAGCAAGTACGTCCACAAGAGGCCGCGGGCGAGCTACGCGACGCGGACCATGCGGTGGGGCGGGGTCATCCTCGGGCTGTTCATCGTCTGGCACGTCCTGGACCTCACGACCGGCACCGTGCACCCCGGCTTCCGGCCCGGCCACCCGTACCAGAACGTCGTGGACACCTTCTCCACCTGGTACGGCAACGTCATCTACATCGTCGCGATGCTCGCGCTCGGCCTGCACATCCGGCACGGCTTCTGGAGCGCCGCCCAGACCCTCGGCGCCGGCAGCCGCACCCGCGACCGCGCCCTGAAGACCGTCGCAAACGTCCTCGCGCTGCTGCTCACGGCCGGTTTCATCGCTGTACCCGTGGGCGTCATGACCGGAGTGGTGAGCTGAAGATGACTTCCTACGCCGACTACGCGACCGGTGAGCCGGTCGTCGACGCCAAGGCCCCGTCCGGGCCCATCAACGAACGGTGGGACAAGCGCCGCTTCGAGGCCAAGCTGGTCAACCCCGCCAATCGGCGCAAGCACACCGTCATCGTCGTCGGTACCGGCCTCGCCGGCGGTTCCGCCGGGGCCACCCTCGCCGAACAGGGCTACCACGTCGTCCAGTTCTGCTACCAGGACTCCCCGCGCCGCGCCCATTCCATCGCCGCTCAGGGCGGCATCAACGCCGCGAAGAACTACCGCAACGACGGCGACTCCGTCCACCGGCTGTTCTACGACACCGTCAAGGGCGGCGACTTCCGGGCCCGCGAGTCCAACGTGCACCGCCTCGCGCAGATCTCCGTCGAGATCATCGACCAGTGCGTGGCCCAGGGTGTGCCCTTCGCCCGCGAGTACGGCGGCCTGCTCGACACCCGCTCCTTCGGCGGCGTCCAGGTCTCGCGGACCTTCTACGCGCGCGGCCAGACGGGACAGCAGCTGCTGCTCGGCGCCTACCAGGCCCTCAGCCGGCAGATCGCCGCGGGGAACGTCGAGATGCACCCGCGCACCGAGATGCTCGACCTGATCGTCGTCGACGGGCGGGCGCGCGGGATCGTCGCGCGGGATCTCATCACCGGCAGGATCGACACGTACTTCGCGGACGCCGTCGTCCTCGCCAGCGGCGGTTACGGCAACGTCTTCTACCTGTCGACGAACGCCATGAATTCCAACGCGACCGCGATCTGGCGGGCGCACCGGCGCGGCGCGTACTTCGCCAACCCCTGCTTCACGCAGATCCACCCCACCTGCATCCCGCGCACCGGCGAGCACCAGTCCAAGCTGACGCTGATGAGCGAGTCGCTGCGCAACGACGGCCGCATCTGGGTGCCGAAGGCCAAGGGCGACGACCGCCCGCCGAACGAGATCCCCGAGGACGAGCGCGACTACTACCTGGAGCGCATCTACCCGTCCTTCGGCAACCTGGTGCCCCGTGACATCGCCTCCCGGGCCGCGAAGAACGTCTGCGACGAGGGCAGGGGCGTCGGGCCCGGCGGGCAGGGCGTCTACCTCGACTTCGCCGACGCCATCGAGCGCATGGGCCGGAAGGCCGTCGAGGCCAAGTACGGCAACCTCTTCGACATGTACCAGCGGATCACCGACGAGGATCCGTACCGGGTCCCCATGCGGATCTACCCCGCCGTGCACTACACGATGGGCGGCCTGTGGGTCGACTACGACCTGCAGACCACCATCCCCGGCCTGTTCGCGATCGGCGAGGCCAACTTCTCCGACCACGGGGCCAACCGGCTCGGCGCCTCCGCGCTGATGCAGGGACTGGCCGACGGCTACTTCGTGCTCCCGGCGACCATCAACGACTACCTCGCCCGCCACCCGCTGGGGGACCGGGTCGACGCCGGCCACCCGGTCGTCCAGGAGGTGCTGGCCGAGACCGAGGACCGGCTCAACCTGCTGCTGTCCGTCGACGGGGACCGCACGCCCGACTCCTTCCACCGCGAGGTCGGCGAACTCATGTGGGAGTTCTGCGGCATGGCCCGCACCGACTCGGGGCTGCGCAAGGCGCTGGAGCGCATCCCTCAGATCCGTGAGGAGTTCTGGCGGCGCATCAAGGTGCCCGGCACCGGCGAGGAGTTCAACCAGTCGCTGGAGAAGGCCAACCGCGTCGTCGACTACCTGGAGCTGGCCGAGCTGATGTGCCTCGACGCGCTGCACCGCAGCGAGTCCTGCGGCGGCCACTTCCGCGAGGAGTCCCAGACCCCCGACGGCGAAGCCGCCCGGAAGGACGACGAGTTCGCGTACGCGGCCGCCTGGGAGTTCAACGGCACCGGCGAGGCTCCGACCCTGCACAAGGAAGACCTGGTCTTCGAGTACGTCCACCCCACCCAGCGGAGCTACGCATGAAGCTCACCCTGCGCGTCTGGCGCCAGAAGAACGCCGACGCCGACGGCACCATGTCCACGTACGAGGTGGACGGGATCTCCCCCGACATGTCCTTCCTGGAGATGCTCGACACCCTCAACGAGGAGCTCATCCTCAAGGGTGAGGACCCGGTCGCCTTCGACCACGACTGCCGCGAGGGCATCTGCGGCGCGTGCTCGCTCGTCATCAACGGCGACGCGCACGGGCCCGAGCGGACGACCACCTGCCAGCTGCACATGAGGTCGTTCCAGGACGGCGACACGATCGACATCGAGCCGTGGCGGGCGTCCGCCTTCCCGGTGATCAAGGACCTGGTCGTCGACCGATCGGCGTTCGACCGGATCATCCAGGCCGGCGGGTACATCACCGCACCGACCGGTGCGGCTCCCGAGGCACATGCCACGCCGGTGCCCAAGCCGGATGCCGACTTCGCCTTCGAACACGCCGAGTGCATCGGGTGCGGGGCGTGTGTCGCGGCGTGCCCGAACGGCGCGGCGATGCTCTTCACGTCCGCCAAGGTCAACCACCTGAACGTGCTGCCGCAGGGGGCGCCCGAGCGGGAGACGCGGGTGCTGGACATGGTGGCGCAGATGGACGAGGAGGGGTTCGGGGGGTGCACGCTCGCCGGGGAGTGCGCCACGGCCTGCCCCAAGGGGATTCCGCTGATGTCCATTACGAGCATGAACAAGGAGTGGCTGCGGGCTACTCGGCGGGTGGGTAAGCGGTAGTACGCCGGGTGCGGGTGTGTGGGGGCTGGTCGCGCAGTTCCCCGCGCCCCTTTGAGGGCGACGAACCTCTGGCATTCAGCGTTTCGGCATCCGCGCTCCTGGCAGTGGTCACGCGGTGGTCAGTCGGCATGGGCACAACAGTGGGGGCGGCACCGCTCGCCGCCCCCGGCCCGTGACCAGGAGAGAGCCATGACCGGCGTACTGACCGTCGACCGCCCCGCGCAGCCCACGGCCCCCACCCGCTACACCGTCGCCCTCGCCCGGACCGAGGAGGACGTGCGTGCCGCGCAGCGGCTGCGGCACGACGTCTTCGCCGGGGAGCTGGGCGCCCTGCTGGCCGGCTCCCAACCGGGGCTGGACGTCGACCCGTTCGACGCGTACTGCGACCACCTGCTCGTCCGCGAGGAGACGACCGGCCAGGTCGTCGGCACCTACCGGCTGCTGCCGCCGGAGCGCGCGGCGGTCGCCGGGCGGCTGTACTCCGAGAGCGAGTTCGACCTGAGCTCCCTCGCCGGGATCAGGCCCGAGCTCGTCGAGGTCGGCCGCTCCTGCGTGCACCCCGACCACCGCGACGGCGCGGTCATCAGCCTCATCTGGGCCGGGATCGCCCGCTACATGGTCGACCGGGGCCACGAGTGGCTCGCCGGCTGCTGCTCCGTCCCGCTCGCCGACGGCGGCGCCCTGGCCTCCGCCACCTGGGACCGGGTGAGCGCCAAGCACCTGTCGCCGCAGGAGTACCGCGTCCGGCCGCTGCTGCCGTGGGTCCCGGGCCCCGCGCCCGCCGCCCGCGTCGAACTGCCCGCCCTGCTGCGCGGCTACCTGCGCCTCGGCGCCTGGGTGTGCGGCGAACCGGCGCACGACCCGGACTTCGGGGTCGCCGACCTGTACGTGCTGCTGCCGATGAGCCGGGTCAACGCGCGCTACCTGCGGCACTTCCTGTCCCTCGTGCCCGCCTGATGAGTGCCTGGCTGCCCACCGCGCCCTGCACACCGCAAGCCTGTGTCGAGGCGCGGGCGGGGGTGCCGGCGCGGGCCGTGCCGCGTGCCGTGCTGCGGCTCACCGGGGTCGTCCTGCTGCTGATCACGGGGATCGCGGTGTCGCCGCTCGGCGCCCGGATACCGGCGTCCCTGATCCGGCGGTGGTGCCGGTGGATCGTGTGGGCCGCGGGGGTCCGGGTCCGCGTCACCGGCGCCGCCGTCCCCACCGGCGGACTGCTGCTGGTCGCCAACCACATCTCCTGGCTGGACATCCCGCTGCTCGCCGCCGTACGCCCCGCCCGGATGCTGGCCAAGACCGAGGTACGGCGGTGGCCCGTCGCCGGGCCGCTGGCCGCCCGGGGCGGCACCCTGTTCATCGACCGGGACCGGCTGCGGTCTCTCCCGGACACCGTCGCCCGGATCACCCGGGCCCTGCGGGAGGGCGCCGCCGTCGCGGCCTTCCCCGAAGGCAGCACCTGGTGCGGCCGGGCCCAGGGCACCTTCCGCCGGGCCGTCTTCCAGGCCGCTCTGGACGCCGGGGTGCCGGTCCAGCCGGTCCGGATCCGCTACCGGCTCACCGGCGGAACCATCGCCACCGCCCCCGCGTTCGTCGGCGACGACACCCTGCTCGCCTCCCTGTGGCGGGTGGCGACGGCCCGCGGCCTGGTCGCGGAGGTCGAGGTCCGCGCCCCCATCCCCCCGGGCACCTGCCCCGACCGCCGGTCTCTCGCCCGCTCCGCACAGCCACAGCACACGGCGATGCCGGCGTGGACGCACACGGTGCTGGTCGCGTAGCAGCCCCGCACGGCTTCAGCGGGAGCCGGACAGGACGCGTGCCAGATACGGCGCCGTCCTGCTCTGCTCCGCGCCTGCCACCTCCGCCGGCGGTCCCGCCGCCACGATCCGGCCGCCCGCGTCGCCGCCGCCCGGGCCGAGGTCGACGACCCAGTCCGCGCGCGCGACGACGGACATGTCGTGTTCGACGACGATCACGGTGTGCCCGGCGTCGACGAGGCCGTGCAGCTGGCGCATCAGGACGTCCACATCGGCCGGGTGGAGGCCGGTCGTGGGCTCGTCGAGGAGGTAGAGCGTGTGCCCGCGCCGGCCGCGCTGCAGTTCGTTCGCCAGTTTGATGCGCTGGGCCTCGCCGCCGGAGAGCTCGGTCGCGGGCTGGCCGAGGCGCAGGTAGCCGAGGCCCACGTCCAGCAGGGTGCCCAGGCTGCGGGCGACGGCCGGGGTGTCGGCGAAGAACTCCGCCGCGCTCTCCACCGTCAGATCCAGTACCTGAGCGATGTTCCGCCCCCGGTACGTCACCTCCAGCGTCTGAGGGTTGTACCGGGCCCCGCCGCAGTCCGGGCAGGGCGCGTACGTGCTCGGCAGGAACAGCAGCTCCACGCTGACGAACCCCTCGCCCTGGCAGGTCTCGCAGCGTCCGCCCGCCACGTTGAAGGAGAACCGGCCGACGCCGAAGCCCCGTTCCAGCGCCCCGTCGGTGGCGGCGAACACCTTGCGCACGACGTCGAAGAGACCGGTGTACGTCGCGAGGTTCGAGCGCGGGGTGCGTCCGATCGGCTTCTGGTCGACCGAGACCAGCCGGCCCACCCCGGCCGTGTCCTGCGTGATCTCCCCGATGAGCGTGGACTTGCCGGAGCCGGACACCCCGGTGACCGCGGTGAACACGCCGAGCGGGAACTCGGCGGACACACCGCGCAGGTTGTGCCGGGTGACCGGCCCGGTCTTCAGCCATCCGCTCGGTTCGCGGACCTCGCGCGCCGGGACGGGGGAGTCGTCGAACAGGTAGCGGGCCGTCGCCGACTCCTCGACGGACGCCAGCCCGGCGACCGGGCCGCTGTGCAGCACCCGCCCGCCGTGCTCGCCCGCGTGCGGACCCACGTCCACCAGCCAGTCGGCACCGCGCACGACATCGAGGTGGTGCTCGACCACGAACACCGAGTTCCCGGCCGCCTTCAGCCGCTCCAGCACGACGAGCAGCGCCTCGGTGTCCGCCGGGTGCAGCCCGGCCGACGGCTCGTCGAGGACGTAGACGACACCGAACAGGCCGGAGCGCAACTGCGTGGCCAGGCGAAGGCGTTGCAGCTCGCCCGCGGAGAGGGTGGGGGTGGACCGGTCCAGGCTGAGGTAGCCGAGGCCGAGTTCGACGACCGGTGCGATGCGCGAGGTGAGGTCGCCGGTGAGGACCCGGGCCGTCTCGGAAGTCGCGTCGAGGGCGGCGGCCAGCTCCACCAGCGGCAGCGCCGCCAGCTCGGCGATGCTCCGGCCGCCGAACGTCACCGCCAGCGCCTCGGGCCGCAGCCTGCTGCCGCCACAGGCCGGGCAGGGCGCGCTGGTGAGGAACCGCTCGGCCTTCGCCCGCAGGGCCGGGCTCTTGGAGTCGGAGAAGGTCTTCATCACGTACCGCCGGGCGCTCATGTACGTGCCCTGGTACGGCCGCTGGATCCGGCCCGCGTCCCGCACCGGGTGCACGGTGACCACCGGCTGCTCGTCCGTGAACAGGATCCACTCACGCGCGTCGGCCGGCAGCTCCCGCCACGGCCGGTCCACGTCGTACCCGAGCGCGTCGAGGACGTCCCGCAGATTCTTGCCCTGCCAGGCGCCCGGCCACGCGGCGATCGCGCCCTCGCGGATCGACAGCGACGGATCGGGGACCAGCAGCTCCTCGCTCGTACGGTGCACCCGGCCGAGCCCGTGGCACTCCGGGCAGGCCCCGGCCGCCGTGTTGGGCGAGAAGGCGTCGGAGTCGAGGCGCCCGGCGCCGGGCGGGTAGGTGCCGGCCCGGGAGAACAGCATGCGCAGCGAGTTCGAGAGGTTGGTGACGGTGCCGACCGAGGAGCGCGAGGTGGGAGCCGCCCGGCGCTGTTGGAGCGAGACGGCCGGCGGCAGACCGGTGATCTCCCCGACCTTCGGCGCCCCGACCTGGTGGATCAGCCGGCGCGCGTACGGCGCGACCGACTCGAAGTAACGCCGCTGCGCCTCCGCGTAGATCGTGCCGAACGCCAGCGACGACTTGCCCGAGCCGGACACGCCGGTGAACACGGCCAGCACGTCCCGGGGAATGTCGACGTCGACGCCCTTGAGGTTGTGCTCGCGGGCACCGCGGACACGGACGTACGGGTCGTGGGGGCTGTGGGGATCGTGGGGGCCATGGGGGTCGTGCATGGGCAACGACTCTAACCGGAGGCGATCGCGGCCAGCCGCCGGTAGGAGTCCAGCAGCGCCTCCCGGTCGTACGTGCTGGTGGTGACCAGGACCTCCTGTGCTCCCGTCTCCTTCAGCACCGTCTCCAGTTCGTGCGCGACCTGCTCCTCGGTGCCGGCGATGTGCCCGGTCAGCCCGGACTCGTAGAAGCCGCGCTCCTTGGCGGTCATCGTGAGCGCCTCGACACGCTCCGCGGGCGGCAGCGGCGGGAAGGTGCCGTGGGTGCGGGAGTACGCCATGGACCAGGCCTCGGGGATCAGCAGCCGCCGGGCCTCCTCGGGTCTGGCGGCCACGGCGATCGTGCCGGAGATGACGACATAGGGCTCGCTCGCCCAGGCCGAGGGGCGGAAAGCGTCGCGGTAGTGGTCGATGCCGCGCCGCATTTTGTCCCGGTTCCTCAGGTCGCCGATCACCATGGGCAGACCGAGGCGGGCCGCGATGCCGGCGCCCTCGCCCATGGCCAGGACGAACGGCGGCACGGCCAGTCCCTCGGCGGGCCGGGCGTGCACCCCGGTGGGCGAGGTGCCCCGGAACCAGCCGAGCAGCTCCCGCAGCTGCGCCTCGAAGTCCTCGGCGTCCTCCTTGTCACGGCCCAGGGCCCTGCGCACCCCGTCGGTGAAGCCGACGGACCGTCCCAGCCCCATGTCGATCCGCCCGGGGAACAGTGACTCCAGCACCCCGAACTGCTCGGCCACGACCAGTGGCCGGTGGTTGGGCAGCATCACTCCGCCGGTGCCGACCCGAATCGTCCGTGTCGCGGCCGCGACGGCCGCCGCCAGCACGGTCGGCGCGGACCCGGCGACCCCGGGAACGCCGTGATGCTCAGAGACCCACAGCCGGTGGTACCCGAGCCCCTCCAGCTCCCCGGCCAGCCGCACGGTGTCACGCAGCGCCTCGGGGTGCGTGTGCCCGTCGCGGGTGCGGGAGCGGTCGAGGACGGAGAAACGGGTCGAGGCGATCAGGGAGCTCACACGGGATTCAACGCGTGCGAGGCCGTGGCATTCCCGGCACCGCGCCCGCCGCTACGCCGCGTGCTCGTGGTCGCACGCCTCGTCGATGCCGTACGTGTCCCAGGTGGGGAACGGATCGTCGGCCGAAGGGGCTGCTTCGCCGGGTGCCGCGAGGCAGCCGGTCAGGGCGGTGTGCAGGGCCTTGGTGTCCAGGCCCGTCCCGATGAACACCAGCTCCTGCGCGTGCGGGGTGCCGGTGTCGCGGGCCGCTGACGGTTCGAAGCGGGCGACGGAGCCGGCCTGTGACCACAGGCCCGTCACGTGCGGGCGGCTTGCCAGGGTGAAGAAGCCCTTGGAACGCAGGATCCGACCGTAGGCACCGGTGTCCAGTTCCTCCGTGACGAACGTCCACAACCGCCCAGGGTGGAAGGGGAGTTCGGAGCGGAAGACGGTGGAGGAGATGCCGTACTCCTCGGTCTCGGGGACGTGGTCGCCGTTGAGTTCCCGGACCCAGCCCGGTGCCTGCTGGGCGCGTTCCAGGTCGAACAGGCGGGTGCCGAGCACCTGGCGGAGCTCCACCCGGCCGTGCGTCGCCGGGACCAGCCGGGCGAGCGGGTTCAGCCGGGTCAGGGCCGCCCGCAGCCGGGCCGCCGCGTCCCCGTCGACCAGGTCGAGCTTGTTGAGGACGAGGACGTCGGCGAACTCGACCTGGTCGACCAGCAGATCGCTGACCGTGCGCTCGTCGTCCTCGTACGGGGCGAGACCCCGCTCGGCGAGGTCGTCGCCGCTGTCCAGCTCGGTGAGGAAGTTGGCCGCGTCGACGACCGTGACCATGGTGTCCAGCAGGGCCACGTCGTCGAGGGTGGCGCCGTCGTCACGGGCGAAGGCGAAGGTGGCCGCGACGGGCATCGGCTCGGAGATCCCGGACGACTCGATGAGGAGATGGTCGAACCGGCCCTCGCGGGCCAGCCGGTCCACCTCGTCCAGCAGGTCGTCGCGGAGCGTGCAGCAGATGCAGCCGTTGGTCATCTCGACCAGGCGTTCCTCGGTCCGCGACAGGGCGGCCTCGCCGCCGCGCACCAGGGCCGCGTCGATGTTGACCTCGCTCATGTCGTTGACGATGACGGCGACGCGCAGACCTTCGCGATTGGCCAGGACGTGGTTGAGCAGGGTGGTCTTGCCCGCCCCGAGGAATCCGGAGAGCACGGTGACGGGCAGACGTTCGTACGACATGGTGTCAGCCCTGGGGGCGCAGCAGGCCGCGCTCGTAGGCCTTGACCAGGTTCTGCGGTACGAGGTGACGGACGCCGTCGACGGTGACCGGGACCAGCGTCGGCGTGGCGGCCTTCCACTGGGCGCGGCGGTGACGGGTGTTGCTGCGGGACATCTTCCGCTTCGGGACAGCCATGGGACTCCTCCTCGGTGGGCAGGCACCGAGAACGCTACATGAAAATGGATCCCATTAACAATTGGCGTCCTCGGTGCCCGGCCACCGACGGCCTGTCCGGTGCGTCAGTCGTCGGCGCCCACGAGCATCCGCACCTCGAACTCCTCGTGCGCGGTGCTCTCCTCGGCCGGTCCCTTGTCCAGCACCGTCCCGAGCCAGCCCAGCAGGAAGCCCACGGGGATGGAGACGATGCCGGGGTTCTGGAGCGGGAACCAGGCGAAGTCGACCTCGGGGTAGAACGAGGCCGGGGCGGAGGAGACGACGGGGGAGAACACGGCGAGCAGGACGGAGCAGAGCAGGCCGCCGTAGAGGCTGAGCAGTGCTCCCTTCGCCGTGAAGCGGCGCCAGAAGAGGGTGTAGATGATCGTCGGCAGGATCGCGGACGCCGCGATGGCGAAGGCGAGGAACGCGAGCGTCGCGGTGTTCGCCCCCCAGGCGACGAGAGCGAGCAGGATGCCGAGGATGCCGATGACCGCGCCGGACAGCCGGGCGACGGTCAGCTCCTCCGTCTCGCTCGCCCGGCCCTTGCGGATCACCTCGCTGTACAGGTCGTGCGCGAGGGACGAGGCCGCGGCCAGGGTGAGGCCCACCGCCACGGCGAGCAGGGTCAGATACGCCAGGCAGGTCAGCAGCGCGGTCAGGACGCTGCCGCCCAACTCGTGCGCGAGCAGCAGGACGGAGGCGTTGCCCGTGCGGTCCGTGCTCTCGATGGCGTCCCGGCCGAGGAGCGCGGTGGCGCCGAGGCCGAGGATGCCGGCCCCGAAGCAGACCGCGCCGACGAGGCCGATGGCCCACACCACGGAGCGGCGCAGGACGCTGCTGCTGCGCGGGGCGAGCAGGCGCATCAGCACGTGCGGCAGGGCGGCGAGGCCGAGGACGATGGCCAGTTCGAGGCTGAGGAAGTCCAGCTTGTTGCTGACGGTGCCGCCGTAGCGCAGCCCGGGTTCGAGGAAGCTCAGGCCCGTTCCGCTGCGGTCGGCCGCCCTTTCGAGCAGGGCGTTGGGGTTCCAGTCGAAGTGGTACAGCACCCAGCCCGCGGTGAACAGCACGCCCGCGATCAGCATCACGGCCTTGATGATCTGGATGACCGTCGCCCCGGGCATGCCCCCGAGGGAGGCGTACAGGATCACGAACGTACCGATCACGGCCACGCACAGGGTGCGGGTGGTGGCGCTCGGCGCGCCGGTGAACTGGGTCAGCAGGGCGACACTGCCCACCAGTTGGGCCACCAGGTAGAGGGTTGTGATGGCCAGGATGCAGACGGCCAGCGCCACCCGCACCGGCCGCTGCTGCCGGGGCAGGCGCAACGCCACCGTGTCGCCCAGGGTGAACTTCCCGGTGCGTTGCAGGGGTTCGGCGATGAGCAGCAGCACCATCATCCAGGCGACGGTCGTGCCGCCGAGGTACATCAGCCCGTCGTACCCGGTGAGGGCGACCAGTCCGGTGCTGCCCAGCAGCGTGGCGGCGGACAGGTAGTCGCCGCACATGGCGAGGCCGTTGCGCAGGGGCGACATGGTGCGGTTGCCGAGGTAGAACTCGCTGATCTCGTCGCGCTGAGGCGCCGTCAGCAATGCCGTGAACAGGGTGATCACGACCACGGTCAGGAAAAGGACGAACGTCAGCTGGAGGCTGCTGTCGTCGATGGCGGCGAGCGTCACCACGTGCGGAACCCCCTCGTGCCGTGCTGGACGGGCTGCCCGGTCTCTCGAGGGGGCGCCGCCGCCGAGCGGGCGCGGCGGCTGTCGTTCTCGTGCTGCCGGGCCCTCAGGCCGCGGGCGAGCGGATCGACGCGGGTGCGCATGTGCCGGACGTAGCACCACGCGGTCACGCCCATGATGACGAACTGGCCGAGGCCGAGGGTGAGTCCGATCGTGAGGTGGCCGAACAACGGCTGGTTCATCACCGCGGGCACAAAACTCGACAACAGCACATACAGCAGGAATCCGCCGACGGACAGGATCGTCGCCCGGGTGCCGAACCGGCGCTGCGCGCGACGCAGAGAGTGAAATTCGGGATGATCGGATATACGAGACGGCGGAGCGTGTTCGATGTGCGGAAGCGGGAATGTGGGAGTGTCATCCCGCCGCGGTGGAAATTCGGGCACAGGCGCACCTTCTTCGCTGCTTCGTGCCCCGCACTCGACCCCTTCGAGTCAGTGGTCTCGTCCGGCTTTCGAGCAGGGTGGAGGGACGCCGGGCGCACTGCGGGGGTGCGGGCTCTGTGGGGGTCTCGTGAAACCGAGAAAATCGCGGTTCGGATTCACGCGGACTGCCTCGGGGTTCTGTGTGGAGATCCCCGGCCAGCCCCGCCCACGGGTGGGGGCGAGGCTGAATGCGGAGTATGTCAGTGCGACGCTTGAGCCATCAACTGTGAGGGGCAATTGACAGCTGTTCATGGCTCGTTCACGCCACGGTCGAAGGTGGGCGGTACCGCGTCGGCCTGCCGGGGAAAGGCCGGCTTGGAAATAGTACGGACCATTTCTCCGACCGGGCTGGTCAGAAGCGGGCGCCGACGGCGGTGCCGGACCGGGGGACGAGGAACGCCGGTGCCTTCGGCAGCGAGCCGTCCGCCGCGCGGGGGCCGGTGAGCGGGGCCGGATCGGTGCTCAGGACCGAGGAGGCGTTCCACGTCCCGCCGATGTTCCAGGAGTTGCCGCTGGCGACCGTCCCGGGCCCGACGGCCGCCGGGCGCTGGTCCGCGACGGAGAGGTTGCCCGTGAGCCTGGCGGTCCCGCCCGGGATGTCGGCGTCGAAGCCCGTACCGGCGTTGGCGAACGTGGAGTTGCGGCTCAGGGCGAGGGAGCCCGGGTTGCCGTTGTCGGTGAATCCGTGCTTGGCGTTCTTGAACGCGACGCTGCCCCGGACGGTGTGGGCCACGGCCGGGGCCGGGCTGCCGCCGCCGAGCTTGAAGCCGTTCCCGTCGCCCGCGAAGTCGGGGAAGTTCCAGCGGTTGAAGCCGTTGCCGTACGCCACCGTGTCCTCGATCGTGACCGGGGAGGCGAACTTCCAGGCGTCGAAACCGTCGTCGACGTTGTTCCACAGCCGGCCGCCGCGCACGACGTTGCCCGAACCGCTGCCCTCCTTGATGGCGAGGCCGTCGGCGCTCTCGCCGTTCTTGCGGGGGTCGCGGTTGCCGTAACTGTCCAGGTTCAGGATCTGGTTGTCACTGGAGGCGCCCTGGAGCTGGAAGCCGGACTCGTAGTTGTCGTGGGTGCTCAGGCGCGCGAAGACATTGCCGTTGCAGCCGTCGCAGTAGACGCCGTACGGGCCGTTGACGATCTCCAGGCCCGAGATCCGCCAGTGCGACGCCTCCATGTGGACCGCTCCGCGCTCGGCACGCGGGATGCTGCCGCCGACCGGGGTGTGGCTTGCGGGCAGCTTCTCCCCGTCGACGACCACGCGCTCGCCCTGGTGGGGCGCGAGGGTGATGGGCTGGGACGCGGTGCCCGAGGTGGTGATGGTGATGTTGTCGGTGAGGGCGTACGTCCCGCCGCGCACGCTGATGGTGTCGCCGGGCCTCGCCAGGTCCACCGCCCGCTGAATCGTCCTCAGCGGCCGGTCGAGCGTGCCCGGCCCGGAGTCGTCCCCGCCGGGCGCCACGACCAGGGTCGTCCCCGCCGCGGCCGCCGTCCCCACCGGCCCGCCCAGAGCCATGGCCACCACGGCCCCCGCCACCGCCACCGACCAGATCCTCGCGTTGCGCATACGGCCTCCTGCCTGTACCTGCGTGGGTGTCGCAGAGCAGTGGCCGCCCGGGGGGTGAAGGTTGCCGGGGTACGGGGGGGCGGCCGCGAGCGAGGGTCCGGCGGGTGTTCGTGTCGGTCGCGGACGGGGTTCCCGTTCCTGCGGGCTGCGGGCTGGGCGGGGGACGGGCTCCAGTCGCGGTCTCGTGTTCCGCAGAGCTGGCTGCCGGGCAGCGGCCTGCCCGGCAGCGCACAGCCCGTTCCCGGGCCGGGGAGCCTGCCGGCACGGGCCGGGCCACGCGCCGGCTGCGGGCGCGGCCCGGGCTATGCCGCCTACGGGCCCGGGCGGTGGGCCCGTCGCCGCGCCCGCCGCACACGGTCGGCCACCAGGGACGGACGACGAGAACCGCCGGACGGCCTAGGGTGGGCAGCGTGAGTGACGATCGCCGTGTGGCCCCGCTGGCCGTGTTCGACCTGGACAACACCCTCGCCGACACCGCGCACCGGCAGCGGTTCCTGGAGCGCAGGCCGCGGGACTGGGACGGGTTCTTCTCGGCGGCGCCCCAGGACCCGCCGCTCACGGAGGGCATCGCGCTGGTCAAGGAGAGCGCGCGGGAGTGCGAGATCGTCTACCTGACCGGACGGCCCGAGCGCTGCCGGCGGGACACTCTCGACTGGCTCGCCGCGCAGGAACTGCCCGAGGGGCGGGTGTACATGCGGCGCGACGCCGACCGCCGGCCCGCCCGGTTCACCAAGCTGGAGATCCTGCGACGGCTCGCCCGCACGCGTGAGATCCGTGTCCTCGTGGACGACGACGAGCTGGTCTGTGAGGACGCCCGGCGCGCCGGCTTCACCGTCGTACGGGCCGACTGGGCGGCCAGGTCCGCCGAGATGAAGGTGGCGCAGGAGCGGGAAGGGCGCACCTGAGAGCACGCGTTGGCGGAGTGTTCACCTCCGCCGGGTATCTCCGGGCTGAGAGACAGCGGACAGCAGACTTACGGGGGATGCCATGAAGGGAAGTCGTAGGGGCACGCTCGCGGCTGCCGCGCTTGTCGGCGCCGTGCTGCTCACGGGCTGCGCGAAGCCCGACCGGAGCGAGATCGTCACCTGGACCGACGAACACGGCCGGGCCTGCACGGGTGTGGCGATCGTCGACTCCGAGGACGGCGACCGGGAGGTGAGCAGCATCGACTGCGACTACCCGCCGGAGGGCAGGCAGCCGGGCCGCTCCACCTCGGCACCCCTGCCGGACTGAGCCGGCCGTTCGCAGCGCGGCGGACTACTCGGACTCCTCCAGCCGGAAGCCCACCTTCAGTCCCACCTGCCAGTGCGCGATCTGCCCGTCCTCGAGCTGCCCGCGCACCTGCGTCACCTCGAACCAGTCCAGGTTGCGCAGCGTCTGGGAGGCCCGGCCGATGCCGTTGCGGATGGCCTCGTCGACGCCGTCGGGGGAGGTGCCGACGATCTCCGTGACCCGGTAGGTGTGGTTCGACATGCCGCTGCTCCTGATTCTGTGACGGATGTGCCGCGCGTCACTCCACCGTGCCCCAAACAGCGGCGAAGCGCGAGACGTCGTCTCCCGCCCGCCGCCGTCCAGGGGGCCGGTGGTGTCAGCGCACCACGCTCAGCGACAGCGCGAACCGGCCCGCCTCGTCCGTCCACCAGTGGGCCAGGTCCAGCCCCGCCGCGAACAGTTCACCCCGCACACCCTCCTGCCGGAACTTCGCCGACACCTCGGTGCGCAGCGCCTCTCCCGCCGCGAAGTCGACGGCGAGGCCGAGCGCCGGCACCTTCACGGTCTGCGCCGTTCGGGAGCGCAGCCTCATCTCGATCCACTCGTGCTCGGCGTCCCACAGGGCCAGGTGGTCGAACGCGGCGGGCTCGAAGTCGGCGCCCAGCTCGCGGTTGATCACAGTGAGCACGTTCTTGTTGAACGCGGCCGTCACCCCGGCCGCGTCGTCGTACGCCCGGACCAGCACCTCCTCGTCCTTGACCAGGTCCGTGCCCAGCAGCAGGGCGTCGCCCGGGGCGAGCAGGGCCCGCACGGACGCCAGGAACGCGGCGCGCTCGGTCGGCAGCAGGTTGCCGATCGTGCCGCCGAGGAACGCCACCAGCCGGGGCCCCGGCGTCTCCGGCAACGTCAGTTCCGCGGTGAAGTCGGCGATCAGCGCGTGCACGTCGAGCCCCGGCCGCTCGGCGGCGAGCGCCTGCCCCGCCTGGGTGAGGGCGCTCTCGCTGACGTCCACGGGGACGTAGGTGTGCAGGTCCGTCAGGGCGTCGAGCAGATGCCGCGTCTTCTCCGAGGAGCCGGAGCCGAGCTCGACCAGGGTGCGGGCCCGGGTCGCCGCGGCGATGTCGCCCGACCGCGCGACGAGGATCTCCCGTTCGGCGCGTGTCGGGTAGTACTCGGGCAGTTCGGTGATCTTCTCGAAGAGGTCGCTGCCGTGCGCGTCGTAGAACCACTTCGGCGGCAGCGTCTTGGGACGGCCGGTCAGACCCCGGTGGACGTCGGCGCGCAGCGCGGCGTCCGTGGCGTCCTCGGGCAGGGTGCGGGTGAGGTGGAACGGGCTCACGTACGGGGCTCCTTGGGTGAGGCGGGCACGAAGGTGTCGGCCGGCTCCTTCAGCGGCGTGAGCAGCACGTCCGTGCGGCTCGCCGCGAGCAGCGTGCGGTCGGGCACCTCCTGCCAGTGCGGATCGTCGTCGTAGGGCTCCGAGGCCACGACGGTGCCGCCGCCGGGCCGGGTGAGGTACCAGAGGGTGTCGCCCCAGGCGGTCGCGGTGACGGTGTCGCCGTCGGTGAGCAGGAGGTTGAGCCGGGAGCCGGGGGCCGCGGCGGCGACCTCCAGGACCGTGTCGGCCAGCGCCTGGCCCTGCTCGTCGCCGCTCCTGAGCCGGGCCAGGACCAGGGCCCACACGAGCGCCGAGTCGTTGCGGGCCTCCAGCGACAGCAGGTCCTCCGGCGGCAGCGTGCGGGACACGGGCGCCAGCGAGCCGGGCCAGCCCTTGACCGCCCCGTTGTGGCTGAACAGCCAGGTCCCCGCCGCGAACGGTGCCGCCGCGGCCTCCGCGTCCGCACCCGACAGGGTCGCGTCCCGCACCGCGGCGAGCAGCGCCGTGGACCGTACGACCCGGGCGAGATCGGCGAACGACAGGTCCGCCCAGATCGGCCCGGCCCGCCGGTAGCGCGCCGGCACCGGATCGCCCTCGGCGTACCAACCGACGCCAAAACCGTCGGCGTTGACCGTCCCGTACCGCTGCCGCCGGGGCGCCCACGACTGCCGGTACAGGCCGTGCGGGGGCTCCACGAGGAACCGGCCGAGCGGCTCCGCCGGTCCCACGTACGCTACGTGACGGCACATCAGACGTCCTCCGAGCGGGCCGTGCGGAACCCGGAGAAGATCTGCCGCCGGATCGGGTGGTCCCAGTTGCGGAACGTGCCCCGGCAGGCCACCGCGTCCACGGCGAACGAACCGCCGCGCAGCACCTTGTAGTCGGACCCGAAGAAGACCTCCGAGTACTCCTTGTACGGGAACGCCCTGAACCCCGGATAGGGCAGGAAGTCGCTCGCCGTCCACTCCCACACGTCGCCGATCAACTGCCGTACGCCGAGCGGTGACTCGCCGGCCGGGTAGCTCCCGGCGGGCGCCGGACGCAGATGCCGCTGGCCGAGGTTGGCGTGCTCGGGCCCCGGGTCGGCGTCGCCCCACGGGTAGCGCATGGAGCGGTCGCCGGCCGGGTCGTACCGGGCGGCCTTCTCCCACTCGGCCTCCGTGGGCAGCCGGCGTCCCGCCCAGCGGGCGTAGGCGTCGGCCTCGTACCAGCACACGTGCAGCACCGGCTCGTCCGGCGGTACGACCTCGGTGACGCCGAACCGCCGCCGCATCCATTGCCTGCCGTCCCGCCGCCAGAACAGCGGGGCCGAGATGGAGTTCCGGCGGATGTGGGCCCAGCCGTCCGCCGTCCACCAGCGCGGGTCGTCGTAGCCGCCGTCCTCGATGAACGCCTGGTAGGCGCCGTTCGTCACCGGTGTGGTGTCGATCCGGAAGGGCGCCACCTCACGCCGGTGCGCGGGGCGTTCGTTGTCCAGGGCCCACGGCTCGTCGGAGGTGCCCATCGTGAACGGGCCGCCCGGGACGAGGACTTCGGACGGGCCGGTGAACAGCGGCACCGGCTCCGGGTCGGGAGCGGTCAGCGCCTGCGGCCCCCGGCGCAGCTGATGCGTGATCAGCATGGTCTCGTCGTGCTGCTGTTCGTGCTGCGCGATCATCCCGAAGGCGAACCCGGCCTCCGTCAGCCGCGTCCCGTGGAACGCGGCCTGCTCCAGCACGTCCAGGGCGCGGCCGCGGACATCGGCCGCGTACGTGCGTGCCTCGGCCGGCGACAGCAGGGGCAGCTTGGGCCGCTCGGCCCGCGGATGCTCGAAGGCGTCGTAGAGGCCGTCGATCTCGGGCCGTATCGCCTCGTGCCCGGCGACGGCCCGCAGCAGCCACTGCTCCTCCTGGTTGCCGATGTGCGCCAGGTCCCACACGAGGGGCGACATCAGCGGCGAGTGCTGCGCGGTCAGGTCCGGGTCCTCGACGCAGCTCGTCAGCAGGGTGGTGCGGTCGCGGGCGAGAACCAGCGAGGCGACCGCCCGCTCGCGCAGGACCTCGGGGTCGCGCAGAACCTCGGGGTCGGTGGTGCCGGGGTCGACGGCCGGGCTGGTGTCGGTCATGAGCGCGGGTCCTTCCCGTGGGCGCGACCGTCCGTGCCGCGCTGTCGGTCGAGCAGGTCGTCGGCGGGGCAGCGGCCCAGGACGACATGGCGGTCCAGATAGGCCGTGACGGCCTCGACGACCTCGGGCCCGGCGCCGATCCGGGGCAGGGCGTCCAGCGCGGCCGTGAAGCACGTGACGGCCACCTCGCGCAGTTCGGCGTCGGCCAGCCCGTTGCGGGCCGCGTCGACCCACAGCGGGTTGTGCGGCGCGGGCAGTCCGAGAGTGCGCTCGGCCAGCGGCTTCACGGCCCGGTAGGCGGTCTCGGCGGCCTCCGGGTCGTCGAACAGCGCCGCCGTCACGGCCAGCGGCACGATCCAGCCGTCGTCACCGGGCTGCGCGTCGATCATGCGCAGTTCGAGGTGGCCGCGCGGCCTGACCGGCGGGAACAGCGTCGTGACGTGGTAGTCGAGGTCCTCCCGCGTGGGCGGCCGGGGGACGCCCGTGCGGATCCACTCGCGGAAGGTGAGCCCCTCCGGGACGTCCCAGGGCCCGCCGTCGCGCCGTACGCACATCACCGGGGAGTCCAGCACGTGCCGGGCCCAGGCGCCGCGCGGGTCGGCGTCCAGGGGCGGTCCGCCCGCCCGGCCGGCGCCGATCCGGGTCCACACCAGCTGCCGGGTGGACAGCCAGCCGGTCGGCCGGTGACCGGCGAGCGGGGAGTTGGCGAACGCGGCCACCAGGACCGGGCCCAGGTGATGGGCCAGCCACCAGCGCCGCACATGACCGAGGGGTCCGGGCTCCTCGTGGCCGGCGTCCACGCACACCTGCACGGAGGCAGAGGCGCACATCATGGCGCGGCCGGAGGGGCCGTTGCGGTCGAGGCAGGCCTCCATGGCGTCGTAGCGCGGTTCGCGCAGGAACCGGCGGGGTTCGTGCCAGGGATCGTGGCCGAGGCCGACCAGCGTGAGGCCGTTCTCGCGCAGGACCGCGCGGACGGCGTCGAGGTCGGCGGAGACGGTGGCGATGACTTCTGTCAGCGAGTCGGCGGGGGGCGAGCTCAGCTCCAGCTGGCCGCCGGGCTCCACGGTGAGCGCCGACCTCAGGGACAGGGGCCGCAGTGCGGCGTAGGCCGCGTCGAGTCGTTCGGGTGTGACGGGGAGCTGCGGTGCGCGCAGCTCGTGGACGAGCCATTCCACCTCGACGCCGAGGCGGCGCGGTGGGCCGGTCTTGAAGCAGATGCCGCGGACCAGAGCTTCGACCTCGGCTTCGGACAGGGCGGTGTGCGGCTGGGTACAGCCACCCGCCGGGGCAGTGGGCGCATCGGACATGTCGGGATCCTCCTGAGATTCCACCATGCCACCGGTTCGGGCACTTCGGCGGCCCGGGCCGGGATCACTCGTCCCACCCAAGTCCCTCGTGTCGCTCGGCACAAGGGGGCGAACCAGGGCGTTCCGGCGCGGTCATCCGGGCCGACCGGGCGTTTCCCGGCGCTTCCCCGGGTGTTCTCCCATGGCGAAAACTCCGTTGCACCGCACGTCCGGCATCACCCACCATGCCTGCGTGAGCACGACAAGACCGACCGCGCGGCACGCGGTCACGGCGCACACGGGGGTGGCGCCGTGAGCGCGCGCCTGCGCGGTGTCGCGCAGCAGACCGAACAGATCGTGGCGGCGGGCGCCTACCGGGCGCCGGACGGGCGCGAGGTGTCCCTCGCGGCCGAACTCCGGGCGGCCCGCGAGGGCACGCGCATGTACGGTCCGGAACCGGTGCCCGTGCCGGTGTCCGGGCCCTCCGTTCAGGTGACCCGGATGCTGGTCGAGGTCACGGGCGAGAGCAGCCTGGAGGCCGCCCGCCGGCTCGGCGGACATGTGGCCGTACTGAACTTCGCCTCGGCCCGCAATCCCGGCGGCGGTTACCTCAACGGCGCCCAGGCCCAGGAAGAGGCCCTGTGCCGGGCCTCCGCGCTGTACACCTGCCTGCTGCGGGCCCGCGCGTTCTACGACCACCACCGCGCCCACCGCGACCCGTTCTACACGGACCGTGTCATCCACTCACCCGGCGTGCCCGTCTTCCGCGACGACCGGGGCCGCCTGCTGGACGAGCCGTACAGCGCCGGCTTCCTGACCGCGGCGGCGCCCAACGCGGGCGTGGTGCACCGCACGGCACCCGAGCGGGCCCCGGAACTGCCGCGGGCCCTGGCCGTCCGCGCCGAACGGGTCCTGGAGACGGCCGCCGCCCACGGCTACCGGCGCCTGGTGCTGGGCGCCTGGGGATGCGGCGTCTTCCGCAACGACCCGGCGCAGGTCGCCGGGGCGTTCCGGACGCTGCTGGAACCCGGCGGGCGCTTCGCGGGGGCCTTCGAGCACGTGGTGTTCGGGGTGCTGGACCGGACGCCCGGCGCCGCGGTGCGGGGCGCTTTCGAACAGGCTTTCAGTTCCAGCCGTAGCGCTCCCGCAGCCGGTGCCTGACGAGGTTGAACCGCATACGGTCCAGGGCGCAGGCCTCCCGGCGCATGCCGTCCTCGTGCAGACGCAGGACCCGGTCCACGTCGACCCACGACTCGCGGCCCGACCGGTCCCACGGTCCGCTGCCGATCGGCACCCACTCCCGATCGCCGTCATGCCGCTTGCTGGACAACTGCACGGCGAGGAACGTCCCCGCCGGCTCGCGGGCGACCACGAGCACCGGGCGGTCCTTGCCGCGCCCGTCGTTCTCCTCGAAGGGCACCCACGTCCAGACGATCTCGCCGGGGTCGGGGTCGCCGTCGTGCGCGGGCGAGTACTCGGTGCGCACCCGGCCCACCTCGCGCGGATCGGCCTGAGTGGTGGCGGAGGGGCCGGAGCGGCCCGGGACGTTCTCATCGGTAATCGCGGTCACGCGGGCACCCTAGACGTTGCTCCCGTGCGCCCGGCCACCGCCCGGTCCGCCCGGCGAAACCCCGCAGGGTCGCTCAGGCGGCGGCCGAACGTTCGGCGACCGGCGGCGCAGGCCACTTCTCGTGCCAGCGCAGCTCCGCCTCCAACTGCGCGGCCACCTGCACCAGCAGCGGTTCGCTGTTCGCCGGGCCCAGCAACTGGGCCCCGACGGGCAGCCCGTCCGCCGTGAAACCGGCGGGCACGTTGACGCCGGGCCAGCCCAGCACGTTCCACGGCCAGGCGTACGGGCAGGCGGCGATCATCGCCCGGTCGGTGGCGAAGCCGCTGAGCTCCAGCAGGGCGCCGATCCGGGGCGGGGGAGCGGCGGTGGTCGGCGCGAGGACGACGTCGTACGAGGTGAAGAACCCGCCGATACGGCCGTGCAGGACGGCCTCGGCCCGCCGGGCCGCCCGCAGCGGTGCCCCGCCGAGCAGCCGCCCCAGCCGGGCCGCTCCCAGCGTGCGCCGGTCCAGCAGTGCCGGGAAGGGCGCCTCGGCCACCCGCTCGGCGATCCCGGCCGTCGCGCGCGGCACGAAGGTCAGCCCGATCTGCCCGTACGGCGGGTCCGCCTCCTCGACCGTGTGGCCCAACGCCGCCAGCCGCTCGGCGAGTTCAACGACCCGGGTCCGCACCTGAGGCAGGAGCCGGGCGGGAACCGCCGTGAACGGCGGCTTGAGGGCGAGGGCGATGCGCAGCCGCCCGGGGTCGCGGCCGACGGCGGCCGAGGCGTCGACGGCCGGGGGCCGGTGCGGGTCCAGCGCGTGGTTGCCGCTCGCCGCGTCCAGCAGCAGGGCCGCGTCGGCGACCGTACGGGCCAGGGTGCCGTTGACGGTGATGCCCTGGAAGGACTCGCCGCGCGGCCAGGTGGAGACGCGGCCGCGCTGCGGCTTGATGCCGACCAGATGGGTCCACGCGGCCGGGATCCGCACCGACCCGGCCCCGTCCGAGCCGAGCGCGGCGGGCACCAGACCGGCGGCGACCGCGGCGGCCGAGCCGCCCGAGGAGCCACCCGGCGTATGGGCCGTGCTCCACGGATTGCGCGTGGCGCCGAAGGCCGGCCCCTCTGTGAAGGGCCACTGCCCGAACTCGCAGGTGTTGGTCTTGCCGACGATCACGGCCCCGGCCGCGCGCAGCCGCCGCACGGCCTCGCCGTCCTCGGCGACCGGCGGGAACTCCCCGCAGCAGCCGAAGGCGGTCGGCTCCCCGGCCACATCCATGTCGTCCTTCACGGCGACGGGCACCCCGAGCAGCGGCCGCCGCACACCCGCGGCGAGCTCCCGGTCGGCGGCCTCGGCCTCGGCGAGAGCCGCCTGAGCCCGGACGATCCGGAAGGCGTTGATGCTGCCCTGCGTCGCCTCGATCCGCGCCAGCGTCCGCTCGACCAGCGCCCGGGACGTCACATCCCCGGCGGCCAGCGCGCGGGCGGTCTCCGCCAGGCCTGCGGGACGGTCGAGCGTCATACGGACACCTCCGGAAGCGACCTCTCTACCGAACGGTAACGTCCGATGGCCGGCAGCGGAACGCCGACGCGGGAGTGGAAATCCACCCACCGGCCACATCTACCTCACTGGGCTCATCCGCTCCTGTTCAAACCATTGACGCCTCCCTGCCTCGCCCTTACTTTCTGTTCCCCCACGTCTGATCGAGTTGCCGAACCTTGTTCGGTATATCGATCCCTGTGTCTCAGGGAGAGCCGCCCGTGACCTCACACCCCGCCGCCCCGTCCCGTCGCACGCTCCTGCGCGCCCTGGCCGCCCTGCCCGCCTCGGCGGTGCTCCTGGGCGAGACGCCCGGACTGCTCGGCAGCGCCCTGGCCGCGGCGCCCCCCAACGGCTCGGCCACGCGCTACACGATCGTGCCGTTCCTCGACAGCAACGACGGCACGGTCAACGTCTACCAGTCGGACGACGCCACCGACTTCCGGCTGCTGCGCTCCTCCGCCTACACACCACCCGCGAACCGGATCCGCGACGCGAGCGTCATCAGACACACCGACGGCTACTACTACGTCACCTACACCACGCACACCTGGCAGGACACCAGCAGGACCATCGGCTTCGCCCGCAGCTCCGACCGCGTCAACTGGACGTTCCTGTACGACTACACCGTCCCCGTCGCGAACCTCTCCCGCGCCTGGGCGCCCGAGTGGTTCGTCGACAGTGACGGCAGCGTCAGCGTCATCGTGTCCTGCTCCACCACGAACGACGAGTGGATCTTCACGCCGTATCTGCTGCGCGCCACGAACTCCGCCCTGACGGCGTGGAGTTCACCCGTGGCGCTCGCGGGCATCGGCGCCAACCACATCGACACGTTCATCGTGAAGATCGGCTCGACGTACCACGCCTTCCCGAAGAACGAGACGACGAAATACATCGAGTACGCCACCGCCTCGAACCTCACCGGCCCGTACACGATCCGCAGGACGGGCGACTGGGCGGGCTGGGGCAGTTACCGCGAGGGCCCGGCGCTGGTGCGGCTCGACAACGGCGGCTGGCGCATCTTCTTCGACGGCTACGGCGACCACAGCTACTACTACTCCGACAGCTACGACACCTTCGCCACCTGGACGGCACCGGCCGCGCTCCCCGGCATCTCCGGCACGGCCCGGCACTTCACGGTCGTCAAGGAGACGGTCTCCGGCGGCCCGAGCCTCGCCCGCAACACCACCCGCTCCTTCCGGTCGGCCAACTACTCGACCCGCTACTGGCAGCAGCAGTCCGCACTCCTCAACCTGCCCGTGGTCAGCGGCGCCGGCACCACCGCCGAGAAGCAGGCCGCCACCTTCACGGTCGTCGCCGGCCTGGCCGACGCGAGCGGCTACTCCTTCCGCGACGCGGCCGGCAACTACCTGCGTCACTGGGACTTCCGCGCCCGTTTCGACCCGAACGACGGCACGAGCACCTTCGCCAAGGACGCCACGTTCATCCTCCGGACCGGCACGGCATCGGGCGCCGTCCGCTTCGAGTCGTACAACTACCCCGGGCGCTACCTGCGCCACTACGCCTACCAGCTCCGCGTGGAACGCGCCGACGGGACGGACCTGTTCCGCCAGGACAGCTCGTTCGTGCCGGTGGCTGCCTGGGCTTGACCTGCACCCGTGCTGACCTGGGCAATTGCGCTTGGGGTTGCGGAGTACTTCCCTGGCAGTAGGCGTCGCTGCCGTCGATCGAAAGTGGATCTTGGTGATGCGCTTGCCGCGATGCCACGGCGACGAGGCGACCTGCACGGCGTCCACTGGGTCGACCGGGAGAAGCCACGGCGCTGGGCCCGGGGCGGTGCCGCTCTGCACGGTGTTCGACGAGGATGGGTCGCACGACCCGCTGCTGAATTCCTGCTGTATGCGGTCGTCCTGCTGGCCGTCGGTACTGCTCCTGCTTGGCATCGTCAAGGACGGCATGCACACCATCGACCAGATCCGCACACCGAGGTTCATGTCCGCTTGCGAGAAGGCGTGACTCGTCGGACAGGGCTCACTGCTCGGGCAGGCTCGGGGTGCCGGGCAGTGGGGTGAGTGCGGGGTGGCCGTCCAGGACCGCTTCGATGTTGCGGGCGGCGAGTTCCACCATGCCCGCGCGGGTCGCCTCGGTCGCCGAGCCCACGTGGGGCAGCACCACGAGGTGCGGTTCGTTGAGCAGGGGGTCGGACGGGTCCGTACGCGGCTCGTCGGTCATGACGTCCAGTCCCGCCGAGTGCAGATCCCCGCCGCGCAGCGCCGTGAGGAGGGCTTCCTCGTCCACGACCCCTCCGCGGCCGGTGTTGACGAGGGTCGCGGTCGGTTTCATCAGGGCGAGTTCGGCCTTGCCGATCATGCCCTTGGTCTCATCCGTCAGCGGCGTGTGCACCGATACCACGTCGCTGGTGCGCAGCAGTTCTTCGAACGGCACCCAGTGGGACAGCTCGTCGTCCTCCTTGCGCCGCGGGTGGTGGTGCTGTACGCGTATGCCGAAGCCGGCGGCCCTGCGGGCGACGGCGCGGGCGATCTGGCCGTAGCCGATCAGCCCCAGGGTGGCGCCGTGCACGTCGAGGCCGAGGAAGGCGTCCATGCGGAAGGCGCCCCATGCGCCGCGGCGCAGCGCGTCCATGCCGGCCGGGAGGCGGCGCCGGGCCATCAGGATCAGGGCCATGGCCACGTCGGCGGTGGTGTCCGCCAGCACGTCGGGGGTGTGGGTGACGACGATGCCGCGTTCGGCGGCGGCCGCGACGTCCACGCCGTCGTAGCCCATCGACGCCAGGGCCACGACCCGCAGATCCGGTCCGGCCGCGTCGAGCAGCGAGGCGTCGACGCGGTCGCTGCCGAGGACGAGCAGGCCCTCGCAGCCGCGTACGACTCCGGCCAGCTCAGCCGGTGTCGGAGGCTGCGGGCCCGTCCACGCGGTGACGTCGAAGCGGGTGGCGAGGTGCCCGACGCCGGCTCCCGGAAGGGCGGTGCGGCTGACCGCCACGCGGGGGCGGCGAACGGAAGTGCCGGACATCGTGAACTCCTGACTACACGGGGAATGAGGCGACCGGGGGACAGGTCCGCCCAGTCCGCACGCCCGGGCGTGCATGTGGTGGCGGGGGCCGGGGCGCCGCGTCAGGCCACTCCCGGCTCACCGAAGTCGAGCAGTACCTTGCAGGAGCGGGCGGGGTCGGCCGCGAGCTCGAACGCCTCCTGCAGGTGGGCCACCGGCAGTACGGAGGTGACCACCGGCTCGGCCGGGAGGCGACCGTCGGCCAAAGCGGGGAGAACCTCGGCGAGTTCGGTGTCGAAGCGGAAGGAGCCGACGAGCCGCAGTTCGCGCGTGATCAGCGCGTTCGCGGCCACCGGAGTGTCCCCGGGCGGCAGCAGGCCAAGGCCCACGACGAGGCCGCCCCGGTCGACGCCGTACACGCAGGTGCGCAGTCCGGCCGGGTTGCCGGAGGACTCGATCGCCAGGTCCGCGGCGAGTTCGTCCAGTCCGTCGCCGGCGCCGACCCGTACAGCCGAGGTGGCGCCCACCTGCTTGGCGACGGCCAGAGGAGCCTCATGAACATCGGTCACGGTGATCTCGGCGGCACCGGCGGCCCGCAGCGCCGCGACCACCAGGCAGCCGATGGGGCCGGCGCCGGTGACCAGTACCCGCTTGCCGCGTACGTCTCCGGCCTGGCGTACGGCGTGCCAGGCGACCGCGGCCGGCTCGGCCACCGCGGCCAGTCGCAGGTCCAGGCCCTCGGGAAGCGCGAGCACCCGCTCGGCGGGCACGACGAGGACGTCGGCGAAGCCGCCCTGGACGTGGGGGTTGCGGGCGGCGCTGCCGAGGTAGCCGGTGTCCAGGCAGGTGTTGCGCCGGCCGGCGAGGCACTGCCGGCACCGGCCGCAGGACGCCAGCGGGTGCACGGCCACCGGCGTGCCCGGCGGTGGCGCCTGGGTGCCGGGGCCTGCCTCGCGGACCCGGCCCACTATCTCGTGGCCCAGGACCAGTGGTTCGCGCAGCCGGAACTCCCCGACCGCTCCGTGGCGCCAGTAGTGCAGGTCGGAGCCGCAGATGCCGCCGTACCGGATGTCGACCGCCACCTCGCCCGGACCCGGTGCCGGGACCGGCCGCTCCTCCAGGCGCAGGTCGCCCGCGCCGTGCGCCACCACGGCCCGCATGGTCGCCGATTCCCTGTCGTTCATGTCCTCGTCCCGCTCTCTGCCGAACGGCTCGGCTGCTTCGATTGGCTGCGTGCGATGGGTGGGGGTGTGGATCAGACGACCGCGGTCAGTCCGCCGTCGACGGCGATCACCTGGCCGTTGACGAAGTCCGACGCCGGCGCCGCGAGCCACACCAGCGTGCCGGCCAGGTCCTCCACCGAGGCCCAGCGACCGGCCGGGGTACGGCCCCGGATCCACGAGTCGAAGGCGGGGTCCTCCACCAGTGGGCGGGTCAGCTCGGTCACCACATAGCCGGGGGCGAGCGCGTTGACGGTGATCCCCGATCCGGCCCACTCCGCGCACATACCGCGGGTCAGCATCGCCAGGCCGCCCTTGGAGGCCGCGTAGGCGGCGATGCCGGGCCGGGCCAGCCACGTCTGGACGGAGCAGATGTTGACGATCTTGCCGTAACCGCGTTCGACCATCCCGGCGGCGACCGCGCGGCCGACGAGGAAGGCGCTGGTCAGGTTGGTGTGCAGCACCCGCTCGAAGTTCTCCGCCGAGACCTCCAGCAGCGGCTCACGGTGCTGCACACCGGTGTTGTTGACGAGGATGTCCAGCGGGCCGATACCGTCCTCGATCTCCCGGACGGCGTGTCGTACGGCCGCCTCGTCGGTGACGTCGAAGGCCGCCGCGTGCACCTTGGCCCCGGTGCGCTCGGCCAGCTCCTCCCGGGCGCGCTCCAGTGCCGCGGTGTCGCGGCCGTTGAGGATGACTTCGGCGCCCGCTTCGGCCAGTCCGGTGGCCAGGGCGGCCCCGATGCCCTTGCTGGAGCCGGTGATCAGGGCGCGGCGGCCCGTGAGGTCGAACAGGGCGGAAGCCTTCACGGCCGTACCTCCAGGGGAGCGTAGTAGTGCATCAGCGCGGCGTTGTCGGCGGCGCCGTGCCCGGCCGCGGCGAGCCAGCGGTGCAGTTCGGCGACGGCGGTGGTGACGGGGAGCGGCACACCGGCCGAGCGCGCGTAGTCGCGGGCGGCCTCCAGGTCCTTGACCATGTTGCTGACCCGTCCGGTGGGTGAGAGGTCGGCCTCCGCGAACTTGACGAAGAACTCCTGCAGCAGCGCCGAGTCGGCCCTGCCTCCGCTGAGCGCGGCGAGCACCTGCCGGGGCGACAGTCCGGCAGCCCGCACCAAGGCGGTCGCCTCGGCGAGAGCGGCGAAACCGACGCCGACAAGCACCTGGTTCACGGACTTCACCAGCTGACCGGAGCCGGCCGGGCCGAGATGCGTCAACCGGGATGCCACCGCACCGAGGACCGGCAGCGCGCGCTCGACATGCTCCTCCTCCCCGCCGAGCATCAGGGTCAGCTCACCGCTTTCGGCGCCTGGCGCGCCGCCGGACAGCGGGGCGTCGACCCAGCCGGCGCCCAGCTTGGCGGCGCGTTCGGCGAACTCGCGGGTGCGTTCCGGGTCGATGCTCGACATGTCGATCACGAGGACACCGTCCGGTGCCGCGCTCAGTACCCCGTCCGGCCCGAAGACCACCTGCTCCACGATGTCGGCGGTGTTGAGGGAGAGGATCACCACTCCGGAGCCGGCGAGCAGGGCCGGCGACTCGGCGGTGAGGGCCCCGTCCTGGGCGAGGTCGGCGACCGCTGGCGGCCGAATGTCGTAGACGCGCACCGCGCGCTCGCGCCTGAGCAGTCGGCGGGCGATCGCGGAGCCCATGACTCCCAGCCCGGCGATGGCTACGTCTGTATGTACTGACACCCGACCTCCTGAACCGAATGCTGTCATGAGGACAACATATTGGACGTGTGAAGTATGGGTGAGCAACCTCAGTGACGTAAAGAGGGGGCTGACCGTCAGTTGTGGACAGCATATTGGCATCGGTGCCGCATGCTGTTACGGTCCCCGTCGTCCCCAGATGAACGGCGTGTGACACGTCCGTAAGACGGAAGGGCGGCATCCATGACGGTGCCCACGACGACCTCCTCCCCGCCCGCCGAAGGCGACGGCACCCACACGACCCCGGGATTGCGCCGTGCCCTTTTCACGAGTTCGGTGGGCAGCGCCCTCGAGTACTACGACTTCGCCATCTACGGCATCGCCTCGGCGCTGGTGTTCAAGCACCTCTTCTTCCCGGGGCTCGGCGAAGCCGTCGGGCTCGTCGCCATCTTCGCCACCTATGCGGTCGGCTTCGTCGCCCGTCCCCTCGGCGGTCTCTTCTTCGGCTCGCTCGGCGACCGGCACGGCCGCAAGACGGTGCTGGTCGTCACCGTCGCGCTGATGGGCGGGTCGTCCTTCGCCATCGGGCTCCTGCCCACCTACCACACCGCAGGCATATGGAGCCCGGTCCTGCTGATGGTGCTGCGGCTGTTGCAGGGCTTCGGCGCCGGAGCCGAACAGGCGGGCGCCTCCACCCTGATGGCCGAGTACGCCCCGCCGAGCCGACGAGGTTATTACGCCGCTCTTCCCTTCGTCGGCATCCAGGTCGGCATGCTGCTCGCCACCGCCCTGTTCATCCCCCTGGCGCAGCTCGACGAGGACGTCCTGTTCGGCTGGGTGTGGCGGGTGCCCTTCCTGTTGAGCGCGGTGCTGATCCTGGTCGCTGTCTACATCCGGCTGAAGCTGGAGGAGAGCCCCGCCTTCGCACAACTGGAGGAAACCGGAGAGGTCAGCAAGCGCCCGTTGCGCGACCTCATGGTCAAGAGCCGCCGCAATCTGTTCATCACCTTCGGGCTGCGGATGGCCGAGAACGGCACCTCCTACCTGTACTCCACCTTCAGCATCAGCTACGTCACCGCCGTGGTCGGCGTCTCCTCGTCCGTCGGCCCGCTCGCGGTGGCCTGCGCCTCGCTCGCCGGCATCGTCACCATTCCGCTGTTCGGCATGCTGTCCGACCGGATCGGCCGTGTGCCGCTGTACCGCTGGGCAGCGCTTTTCCAGGCCCTGTTCGCCATCCCCGCCTTCGCGTTGATGAGCACCGGCAGCACGGTGCTGATCTGCGTCGTGATCACCGTCGGAATCGGCGTGGGCGTGAACGGCATGCTCGGCTCCCAGTGCGCCCTGCTGGCCGAGCTGTTCGGCGCGCGGCACCGCTACACAGGCGTGGCCATCGGCCGGGAGTTCAGCGCGATCATCGCCGGTGGTGTGGCACCGCTGCTGGGCGCGGCGCTCCTGCTCGCCTTCAACGACTCCTGGTGGCCGCTCGCCGGCTACGTGATCGTGCTCTCCCTCATCACCTTCCTGACGACCTTCGCCACACCGGAGACCCGCGGACGGGACCTCACCGACCCCGCTGACGCCCGCTGACCTCCCCCCTCGAACTGCCCGCCCCGCGCTCTTGATCCCGCTGCCGGGACGCGGGGCGGGCACCCAAGGCCGGTCATCCGGCCGTCCGCCCTTCGGGCGGGCACTCCAGCCAGCCATGCAAGAGCCACGCCATCCCACGCAAGAGCCACCCGGGGTGTGCCCGGACAAGCCGAAACGGAGACCGCGATGAACGACGCCGGCGAGGTGGTGCTCGGCATCGACCTGGGCACAACCGCCACCAAGGTGGTCGCCGTGGACGCCGATTACCGCCCGGTGTCGACCGTCGAACGCCCCGCCCCCCTGCACACCGGAGGGAACGGCGAAGCCGTTCACGACCCCGTCACCGTGCTGGCCGGGGTGATCGACGCGGTGCGGGAGACCGCCGAGCACTGCGCGCACCTGGGGCTGACCGTCCGGGGCCTGTCCTTCAGCGCGGCCCTGCACACCCTGCTCGCCCTCGACTCCTCCGGCGAACCCCTCACCCCCGCCTTGAGCTGGGCCGACACTCGTGCGGCCGACATCGCCCGACGACTGCGGGCCGGGGACGCGGACGAACTTCACCGGGCGACCGGCACCCCGGTGCACCCCATGGCTCCGTTCACCAAGCTCATCTGGTTCGCCACCTACGAGCCGGACGTTCTCCGGCGTGCGGCCGTGTGGTGCGGGATGAAGGACTACGTCCTGTCGCGGTTCACCGGCCGACGCGTCACCGACCACTCCTGTGCCTCCGCCACCGGGCTGTGGGACCTCCGTACCACCGACTGGCACGGGCCCGCGCTGGAAACCGCCGGAGTGTCCGTCGGACGGCTGCCCGAACTCGTGCCGCCGACGGCCGCGTTCCCGCTGCTGCCCGAGCCGGCCGCAGAACTGGGTCTGCCCGCCGGGCTGCCGGTGGTCGCGGGCGCCGGAGACGGGCCGCTCGCCAATCTCGCGGTCGGCGCCATCACCCCCGGTACGGCCGCGCTGTCGCTGGGCACCAGCGGCGCGCTCCGCGTCGTACGCGACCGACCGGGCGTGGACGAGAGGTGCCGCGTCTTCTGCTACCACCTCGCCGACGGGCTGTGGGTGCTCGGCGGAGCGGTCAGCAACGCCGGAGTCGTCGCTCAGTGGGCGGCCGAGTCCTTCGGCGGCATCGACGTGGCCGACCTCTTGAAGGAAGCGGCGGAGGTCGCGCCCGGTTCCGAGGGCCTCGTCGCGCTGCCGCACCTCCTCGGCGAACGGGCCCCCTGGTGGGACCCCGACGCCCGCGGTGCCCTCATCGGACTGCGGCACGTGCACGACAGGGCCCATGTGACCCGGGCGATGATCGAGGGCGTCGGGCAGCAACTGGCCCTGGTCCGGGACTCGGTGGTCGCGGCCGGGGCGCCGGTCGCCTCCGTGCGGGCCACGGGCGGAGCACTGCGGTCGTCGCTGTGGGCGGAGATCGTCGCGGCGGCCCTCGACATGCCTCTGGGAATCACGGACGACACCGCGGGTTCGGGATTCGGCGCCGCGCTCCTCGGCTGGCGTGCGCTGGGCGCCGTGCCCGACCTGTCCGCCCTGCCCGCCGGCGTCTGGTCCCGTCCCCACCGCACCGTCTCGCCGAACCCGGTGGCCGTCCGGCGGATGGCCGATGCCCGGCCTCGGGTCGAGCAACTGTACGCGGTGCTGCGGGAGTTCCCCGCGTAGCGTCCCTACGTGGGGCACCGTTGGACGTACGGCACCTCGGCGTTTCCCCTGCCGCCGCCGTCAGGCCCCGTGGGCCTGACGGCCTTCGTCGCGTTTCCCGTGTCGCTGTGCTCCGCAGAGAGGGCGTGTCCGCAAAGTCCCGCCTGCCCCGCGGCGGGCGACGGGACTCTACGGACACGCCCTAATGGTGATCCATGCCGCCCGACGAGCCCGCGCCCGTCTGCGTCATGCACGCCATGACGTGGTGGATCTGCCCCGGCAGCACGACGAACTGCCGCATCATCCCCATGTCCTCGTGCTCGAGCATGTGGCAGTGGTAGACGTATTTGCCCGAGGTGTCGCCGAAGTACCCGGCGACGGTGACCAGTTCGCCGGCGTTCGCCCGCACGGTGTCCTTCCAGCCCTCCTCGGCGGATGAGACGGTGCCGGCGCCGGTCCACACCACCGGAGTGGCGGTGCCGCAGCCGAGGCTCCCGTCGTCCATGGTGAAGATCTTGAAGCCGCTGACGTCGTAGGTCTGCCGCTCCAGGATCTGGAAGCTGGTCGTGTGGATGTGCATCGGGTGCGCCCAGCCGGAGGGCGCCACGTGCAGGAAGCGCCACCGCTCCCAGCTGCGGGCCCGGACGAAGAAGCGTACGGGGTCGTAGAAGTCCGAAGCGGTGCGGCGGTAGGTGGTGACGCCGCCGTCCCTCTCCTTCACCTGCACGACGCCGTCGGCCGGCAGCGTGTCGGGGACGTCCTCGGTCTTCTCCATCTCCCAGCACAGCGCCTGGCCCGGACCCTGCGGCGTCAGGACCACGAGGCGGTCGGTGTGCTCCGGGAGGTTGCTCTCGGTGAGCCGCTTGTAGCCGCCCGAAAGCTGTTTGGGCAGCACGAACGGGTCACTCACCCGGGCGGAGGACACCCGGAACTCCATCACCTGCGGCCACGGTCCCGGATCCGGGTTGCCGTTGGTGTTCACCAGACGCAGCCGCCGGCCCCGGAAGGCGGAGAAGTCGATCAGCAGGTCCGCGCGCTCAGCGGCGCCCAGGGTGACGCCGTCGTCGACGGGGACCGGCCGCGGCAGTAGCCCGCCGTCCGTGCCGATCTGGTGGACGCTGCCGGTCGGCACGGGCTTTCCGTCCTCGTCGACGAGTGCGAGCCGGTACTGCCGGGTGTTGGCGCCGTTGACGACCCGGAAGCGGTACCAGCGCGGCTTCACATCCAGGTGCGGCCAGATGGTGCCGTTGACCATGGTGAACGGGCCGGTGAATCCACGCAGCCACAGCAGGGGTTCGCTCTGGATGACCGCGGTCTTGTGCAGCAGGCGGCCGGTGAGGTTGCCGTCGGCGTCGGTCTCCAGATTGCGGTCCGCCAGCAGCAGAGGCACCTCGTACGGGCCGCTCGGCAGTCCCAGGGCGTCCTCCTCGTCGTCGCGGATGACGTACATCCCCTGCAGCCCGGCCATCACGTTCCACGCGGTGACCGCCATGGCGTGGTCGTGGTAGAAGAGCGCTGACGCCGGCTGGTCGTTGAGGTACTCCGCCAACTGGGCGGCACCCGGCTCCAGGACGTTCTCCGGCCAGCCGTCGTTGCCGCTGCCGGTGAGGGCACCGTGCAGGTGCGTCACGGGCCACGGACGCAGTTGCTGCACCTCTTCCATGGGCGCGACGCCGCCGCGCCCCGGCCGGTCCCACACGGGCGGGGTCTGCTTGACGTTCGGCACCTGCACCGCCGTCAGCGGTATCGTGCCGGTCAGTCTGTTCACCCAGGCGACGCGCAGCCGCTCGCCCCGTCGGACGTCGATGGTCGGTCCCGGGGCATGTCCCTCGTACGCCCACACCGCCGTGGGCGGGAGCTGCGAGTGCAGGGAGACCGTCGCCGTGCGCATCTCCACCGTGAGGTGGTGGACGCCGTTGGCCCCGCGCGTCGGGCGGGCGGTCGGCGGGATGGTCAACGGGTCCAGGAAGGGCGTCAGTTCCCTGACGGGGCTCGGCGCGCCGCCCCCTGGGTGCGCCGGGCTCGAAGCGTCGGAGGTGAAGGCCGCAGCGGGGGCCGCGACGGTGGCCGATACGGCGGTACTCGATGCGGCGGCCCCTTCCGGAACGCCGCTTCCCGCGGCGGACGCGCCGGGGTCGGACGCAGAGCCCGCGGTGGTGGCCACCGTGACACCGGCGGCCGCGGTGAGCAACGTCCGGCGCCGAAGCGCCGGAGGTGGTGAGGAGGCTGCGGTGTCGTCCGTGTCGTCGATCCGGCGTCTGTGACCTCTCTGACCCGGCTGACCTGTCTGACCTTCGTGCGTGGACATACAACCTCCCGAGGTTGTGAAGGCGACGGTTGCGGTGATGTGCTGGTGATGCGGCCCGGCGGACGCGGCTCAGCGTGCCGAGCGGTCGGACACCCGGCGCGGAGGGCCGGCCGGGTGGACGGGTGGGGAGCCGGTGACCGACGATCCCGCGTCGGGCGCCAGACGTACGGCCTCGGCGACGGCGGCCAGCGGGAGCAGCGCGAGCAGCATGAACGCCATCTGGTACGGCGCCGCGGGCCCCCGCAGGCCGACGAGTGAGGAGAGCGGGCCGGCGGCCCGCAGGGCGAGTGCCGCGAAGGCCACGCCCATACCGGTCGCCAGCTGCTGGACGGTGCTGGAAAGGGCGTTGGCGGTACTGGTCCGGTCCGGTTCGATGTCGGCGAAGGCGATCGTGGTGTAGCCGCTCAGCGAGATGGATCGGCACACACCGCCGATGAACAACGCGGCGACCACGGCCGCCATCGGTGTCCCGGCGTCGATCAGTCCGCACAGGACGAAAGTGACCGCCGTCGCGGCCCCGTTGACCACCAGCACCCGCCGGAAGCCGAAACGTCGCAACAGCGGCGTGGTGAACGGTTTGACGGCGATGTTGCCCGCGAAGACGCCGATGAGCGCCAGGCCCGACGCGGCGGCGCTCCAGCCGAAGGCGCCTTGGAACATCAGCGGCAGCAGGAACGGCACCGTGGTGATCGCGGCGCGGAACAGCGCCCCGCCCGCGTTCGAGACGAGGAAGGTCCGCACCCGCAGGGTTCGCAGATCGATCAGCGGATGCCTGGCGCGCAGCAGATGACGGGCGGCCAACGCGCACAGCAGCGCCCCTGCCGCTGTCACGCTGCCCGCGACGGCCCACTCGGGCGGCCGCGCGCCGAGGAGTTCCATGCCGTAGACCAGCGCGGCGACCCCCGACCCGCCGAGCACGAAGCCCACCAGGTCCAGCGGCGGGCGGTCCGCCTCCCGCAGTCCGTCCGGGATGAGCCGCAGGGCGAGTACGAGGGCCAGCGCACCGAGCGGCACGTTGACCAGGAAGATCCAGCGCCAGGAGGCGTAGGTGGTGAACAGGCCGCCGAGCACGGGCGCCAGCACGGGGGCGATCAGCCCCGGCCAGGTGAGGTAGGCAACCGCGCGCAGCAGGTCCGGCTTGGCGGTGCCGCGCAGCACCACGAGCCGGCCGACGGGGACCATCATCGCGCCGCCCGCGCCCTGCAGTACCCGCATGGCTACCAGCTCCGGGAGGCTGGTGGCGGTGGCGCACAGCAGTGAGGCCACGGTGAACAGGCCGATGGCCCAGGTGAAGACCCGGCGGGCGCCGTAGCGGTCCGCGGCCCACCCGCTGACGGGGATCAGGACGGCGACGGTGACGAGGTAGGCGGTCATGGTGACGCCGATGTCGACCGGGCGGACGTGCAGCGAGGCGGCCATGTCCGGGGCAGCGGTGGAGATGATCGTGCCGTCCAGGAACTCCATGAAGAAGGCCCCGGCCACCAGCAGGGCAGCTGCCCGGCTGTTCCCTGCGCGCATCCGCGCATCCTTCCGGCGAGCGTGTACGCCGGGCCCGGGCCCAGTCGGCGCGGGACCCGGACCCGGCTGCTGGGTCGTCAGTTACTGCCGGTGCCGGCCGTGTGGACGGCGTGCCCGCCGAACTGCTGCCGCATCGCCGCGAGTGCCTTCAGCTGGGCGGCGTCCGGCTTGCGTGAGGCGAACCTGGCGTAGAGCGCGGCGGTCATGGCGGGCGCGGAGACGGCGAGGCGCACGGCCTCCTCGACCGTCCACCGGCCCTCCCCGGAGTCGTCCACCCGTCCGGACAGAGAGGCCAGTTCCGGGTCCGCCTCCAGGGCCCGCACCTGCAGGTCGAGCAGCCAGGAGCGCACGACCGTGCCGTGCCGCCAGGAGGCGAGCACCTTCGGCACGTCGGGCACGAACTCGCTGGCCTCCAGCAGCTCGTAGCCCTCGGCGAGGGCCTGCATCATGCCGTACTCGATGCCGTTGTGGACCATCTTGGCGTAGTGGCCCGCCCCGACCGGACCGGCATGGACGATGCCGTCCTCCTCCGGGGCCAGCGACTGAAGCAGGGGCCAGACCCGCTCCACGTGCTCGTCCGCGCCGCCGCACATCACCGCGTAGCCGTTCTCGCGGCCCCAGACGCCGCCGCTGACACCGCAGTCGACGTAGCCGATGCCGTGTTCGGCGAGCAGCGCGGCGTGCTCGGTGTCGTCGCTGAAGCGGGAGTTGCCGCCCTCGACGACCACGTCGCCGGGAGAGAGCAGACCCGCGAGCTGCCGCAGGGCGTCACGAGTCGGGTCGCCCGCCGGGAGCATCAGCCACACCACACGCGGGGCCGCCAGCTTCGAGACGAGTTCCTCGAGGGTGTCCACGTCGCGGTCGGGATTGGTGCGGGCGTAGCCGAACACCTCGTGCCCGCGGTCGCGCCAGCGCGCCGCCATGTTGCCGCCCATGCGGCCCAGTCCGACGATTCCTACCTGCATGGTTCAGTCCTTCGCGTTGTACGGATGCGGGTTCTTGCGGGCACCCGTGGTGTCGGTGGCGTCGGTGGCTGTGCGCAGCAGCTTCAGGACGACGCTGTTGTCGTAGTCGCCCAGGCCCTGGGACTCGACGGCCGCGTACAGCCGGGTGACGGTGTCGGCGAGAGGGAGCGAGACCCGCTCGTCGGCGGCGCTGTCCTGCACAAAACCGAGGTCCTTCAGCAGGTAGCGCGCGGGCCCGGAGGGGGTGAAGTCGCTTTCGGTGAGATGGTGGTGCTTCTGGGCGAGCACTTCCGAGCGGGCGAGACCGCCTGCCAGCACGTCCAGCACCGCATCGGTGTCCAGCCCGCCGCGCTCGGCGAGCAGTACCGCCTCGGCGAGGGAGACGAGCGTGCCCGCTACGACGAGCTGGTTGCACGCCTTGGTGAGCGAACCGGCGCCGACTCCGCCCATGCGACGTACCGTCCCGCCCATGGCCGTCAGGTAGGGCAGAACCCTCTCGTAGGCGGCCGGTCCGGCACCCGTCATGATCGACAAGGTGCCTTGCGCGGCGCCGGTGACACCGCCGCTGACTGGGGCGTCGACGACCGTGACGCCGCGAGGGGTGAGGCCGTCGGCGAGGATCCGGACTTGGACGGGGGAGACGGTGCCCATCACCACCAGGGTGTCCATCGCCCGCTCGGGCGGGGCGAGGAGACCGTCCTCGGCCTGGAGCAGCGCCTCGACCTGCGGGAGGTCGGGCAGCATCGTGATGACCACGGACGCGGCGGCGGCCACCTCCGCCGGGTCGGCGGCGGTACGGCAGCCGGCGGCGCCGGCCGTTTCCAGTGCCGGGCGGCTGCGGTTCCAGGCGATGACGTCGAACCCGGCCCCGGCGAGGTTGGCCGCCATCGGCAGGCCCATCGCGCCGAGTCCCAGGAAGCCGACCGTCTCCGGCGCGACCGTCACGAGGAGACCCCCAGCGGGGCCGGGCCGCCGGCCGCCAGCGCCGCCAGCCGTTCCTTGACGGCGGCCAGGTCGACGGCGTCGCGATTGACGACGAAACGGGGGGCGCGTCCTTCGGCGATGTCGAGGATCGCCCGCACGGCGCTGCCGCCGTTACCTGCCGACATCTCGTCCGTCCAGGCCAGCGCATGCGGGCTCAGGATGACGTTGTCCATGGTCAGCAGCGGGTTGTCCGCCGCGGGCGGCTCGCTTTCGAACACGTCGAGGCCCGCGGCCCGGATACGGCCCACGCGCAGGGCCTCGATCAGCGCGGCCTCGTCGACGATGGAGCCCCGGGCGACGTTGAGCAGGACGGCCGAGGGCTTCATCAGGGCGAGCCGGCGGGCGTCGACGAGGTGCCGGGTCTCCTCGGTCAGCGCGCACATCACGATCACCGCGTCGGCCTCGGCCATCACCGTGTCGACGTCCGCCAGCCGGGCGCCGAGCCGTTCCGCGGTGGCCGGCGGGCAGTACGGGTCGTAGGCGATGATCTCGACGCCGAACGGGCGGAGCAGGTCCACCAGGTCGCCGGCGGTGTTGCCGAGCCCGAGCAGACCGACGCGGCGGCCGGTCAGGCCCTGGCCCATCCACTGCTCCTTCTCGGCCCAGCGTCCCTCGCGCACCAGCCGGTCCTTGGCGACCAGGTTGTGCTGGACGGCCAGCAGCAGGGCGAGCGCGGCGGTGGCGACGGGGCGGCGGGCGCCGTCGGGGGTGATGGTGACCAGGGCGCCGTGCCGGGTGCAGGCGTCGAGGTCGACGGTGTCGTAGCCGACGCCGAAGCGGGCGAAGAGCAGGGGCGGCCGGGTGGCCCCGGCGAAGGTGCGCTCGGTGACGGCGGGCCCGGCGAACAGTACGGCGTCCAGTCCGTCGACGTCGGCGGCGAGGAGTTCGCCGGTGGTACGCGGCAAGTAGTGCCAGTCGACGCCGGCGGCGTCGAGTTCGCCGAGTCGGATGTCGCCCCAGACGTTGCGTCCGTCGGTGTCGAGGAAGTCTCTGCTGACGCCGACGCGGAGGTCACGGTGCCCCATCACAGCACCGCCACCGGGTTGACGGGCGAGCCGGTGCCGCCGGGGACGTTCAGCGGGGTCACGATCATCAGGAACTCGTGGCGGCCGGCTTCCGCGCAGGCCGCGGAGAGCGCTTCCAGGTCGAGGTTGTCCAGCAGCGGCACGCCCATCGCGGTGATCGCGAGCGCGTGCACGGGGGAGGACACCCCTTCGACGGGAGAGGGCCGCACATCGCTGTCGCCGTCACCGCCGAGCAGGGCGATTCCCCGTTCGGCCAGCAGCGGCATGACGTCGACATGGAGGCCGGCGCTGGCGTTGTCCGGGTTCCAGGCGCCGAGCTCCCTGCGGCGGCGGAAGTGGCCGGAGCGCAGCAGCACCGCGTCGCCCTCGCCGATCGTCACGCCGAGCGCCTTCTCGGCGGCGAGGACGTCGTCGGCGTGCACGGCCCGGCCGGGCTCCAGCCAGTCGGTGCCGAGGACGGCGGGCATGTCGATCAGTACACCCTTGGTCACCAGGGGACCGAGCGAGGAGACGGAGCCGAAGTGCGCGCCCCTGGCGTCGACGACCTCGGCGGCGGTGCGGCCGTCGTACAGCTGCCCCCGGTAGGCGATGTGGGAGAGCGCGTCGAGGTGGCTGACGCCCTTGCCGTGGTAGTCGACGGCGATGAAGTCCTTGTGACAGGTGGGCTCGGGCGCCTCGATGTCGCCCAGCTCGGACATGTAGTGCAGGGCGGGCTTGCCGTTGTCAGGGCCGGGCACCGTGTTCCAGGGCAGGGCCATCGGGACGACGGTCCCGGTGCGCACGAGTGCGGTGGCTCGCTGGACGTGCTCGGCGGTCACCCGGTTCCAGGCGCCCCGGTCCGCGGGCGTCCAGCGCCCCCAGGTCTTGAGGGTGTGGAAGAGCGAGTCGAACTCCTCGCGCGAGACACGGGGCCCGTTGGCGGGCTCGGAGGGGGGAGGCGGGGAATCGGTCATGTGGTGCTCAGCGCTCCAAGGCTCGGAGGGAGTCGTCGGCCGGCCCGGAAGGCGCGCTACGGTCGGGAATCTTGGGAGACTCGACGGCAAAGCGTGCCGACGGCATTGTCGTTCGGGGCGACACGAGGGACAATAACAACATGCTGAACGACGAACAGAATGATGGGTGGAGTTGACGGTGAGCGCAAGCGACCCGGGAAGTCTTGTCCCGGCGGTGACGCGGGCCGTGGCGATCCTGGACACGCTCGGTGAGGCGGAGGGCCGCCCGCTGTCGGTCAGTGAGATCGCGCGTGCCCTGGGCCTGCCGAAGTCCTCGACGGGCAATCTCTGCGCCTCCCTGGAGGCGGCGGGCATGATCACGCGCAACGGCACGGGCTTCGGCCTGGGGCGCAAGCTGGTGGAGCTGGGTGGGCGCTACCTCTCCACCGTGGACCAATTGCGCGACTTCTACGAGCTGTGCCGCCGCAGCGTGCACATCTCCAGGGAGACCGCCCGGGTCGCCGTCCTGGACGGCCTCGACGTGCTCTACCTGGCCAGGTACGACGGCACCCAGCCGCTGCGGCTGACCGCCAACATCGGCGACCGCTTCCCCGCCAACTGCACGGCGACCGGGAAGGCCATCCTGTCCACCCTCGATCCGGCGGTGGCCGAGGACCGGCTGCGCGGCCGTGCCCTGCCCGCGCTCAGCGAGCGGTCCCTCACCTCCCCGGCCGCACTGCTGGAGGACCTTGCGGCGACCCGGGAGCGGGGCTACGCGATCGACGACGAGGAGGCCACGGCCGGCATCCTCTGCCTGGCCGTTCCGGTCACGGGCTTCCGCACCGACTCCGCCCCCTTCGCGATCAGCGTCACCGTGCTCAAGGCGCGGCTCGACGACGAGTTCCGCGAGGCGCTGCTCAAGGACCTGCGCACCATCGCGGCGGGGCTGGAGAACCCCATGATCCCGCAGGGGGCGTCCACGAACGGCGGATGACACCGCGGGGGGACGTCAGCATGGACGCACCCCGCCCACCGACCGGAACGACGGCGGCCGTACGGATCCTTTCCGTACGGCCGCCGTAACTTTGGGGCAATAAAAGCCTACGGAAGTATTGACCAGCATGCTGGGATCAGTTCAGGATTCTGGGCGAGCCGATGGATCGGTCCTCGGCCTGTAGATCCCCGGAGAGAAGTCCGTGAACGACGCTCCCGACGACACAGCATCCTGCGCCCCACCGTCCGACAGCCACGCGGCCACGGAGCCGCTGGTGACCATCCGCGGACTGCGCAAGCGGTTCGGTGGCACCCTCGCCCTCGCCGACGTCGACCTCGACATTCACGCAGGCAGCGTCCTTGCCCTATTGGGGCACAACGGTGCCGGAAAGTCCACACTTATCAAGATCCTTGCCGGGGTCTACCGCGCCGACGAAGGCCAGGTCACCGTGGCCGGCCATCCGCTCGGCACCGAGGCCGCCTCCACCGAGATGTCCTTCATCCACCAGGACCTCGGCCTCGTGGAGTGGATGTCGGTGGCCGAGAACATCGCCCTGGGCACCGGCTTCCCCCGCCGCGGTGGTCTCGTCTCCTGGCGGCAGGTACGCCGGCGCTGTGTCGAGGCCCTGGACATCGTCGCCGGCCATCTCGACCCCGAGGCGGCCGTCGCCGATCTCACCCGCGCGGAACGCTCCCTCGTCGCGATCGCCCGCGCGCTGTCCACCCGGGCCCGCCTGATCGTCCTCGACGAACCGACCGCCAGCCTGCCCGCCGCCGACTGCGCCCGGCTCTTCGAGGTCCTGCACACCCTGCGCGACCGCGGCCACGCCATCGTCTACGTCAGCCACCGCCTCGACGAGGTCTACCAGGTCGCCGACCGCTTCGCCGTGCTGCGCGACGGGCAGCTCATCAGCCAGGGCCACCTCGCCGACCACGGCCCCGACCGCATCGTGCACGACATCGTCGGACACGAGCCGGAGAGCCACCGGCCGCCCGCCCCCCGCACCACCGGCGCGCCTGCCCCCACCGTGCTGCGACTGAACGGCGTCACCACCGAGGGCGTCGGCCCGATCGACCTGGAGCTGCGCGCCGGGGAGGTCCTCGGCATGGTCGGCCTCACCGGAGCCGGCCACATGGACCTCGGCCGCGCCCTCGCCGGAGCCCGCCCCTTCACCGACGGCGAGGTGCTGCTCGACGGCAGCCCGTACCACCCCGGATCGGTCACCGCCGCCGTCGACGCGGGCATCGGCTTCGTCACCAGCAACCGCCAGGAGGAGGGCTGCGCCCTCGAACTCACCGTGCGGGAGAACTTCCTGGCCAACCCCCGCGCGGACGCCCGCTCCCCCTGGCACTGGATCAGCCCGGCGCGCGAACGCGCCGAAGCCAGAGCGCTCGTCGCGCGCTTCGGAGTACGACCCGCCGACCCCGAGGCACCGATCGCCACCCTCTCCGGCGGCAACCAGCAGAAGATCATGATCGGCCGCTGGCTGCGCCTGAGCCGCCGCGTGGTGATCCTCGAGGAGCCCACCGCCGGCGTCGACGTCGGCGCCAAGGCCGAGATCTACCGGCTCCTCGACGACGCCCTCGCCGAAGGACTCGCCGTCCTGCTCATCTCCACCGACTTCGAAGAGGTCGCCGACGTCTGCCACCGCGCCCTGGTCTTCGTCCGGGGCGGAGTGACGGCGGAACTGTCCGGCGAAGCCCTCACCGTCACCGAACTCACGCACGCCGCGTCGGCCATGCCGGCGCTGACCGGAACGGGCACCCACTGATGGCCACCGAGACAGAATCCAACCGCGGCGCACAGCGGTCCACGCCCGAGGGCGACAGCAGTACGTCGCCGACTCCCCGCCCGACCGGCACCCGTCCCGCCAAGCCGTCCCGAGGCACGGGCACCGGTGGCCGAGTACGCGGCCACCTGATCGGCACCCACGGCCTGCTCACCCTCACCGTCCTGTTGTTCCTCGCCTTCTCCGTCGCCCTGCCGGACACCTTCCCGACACTGGCCAACGCCTCGTCGATCCTGTCCAACCAGTCGATCCCGGCGATGCTCGCGCTCGGCGCGATGATCCCCATCGTCACCGGTAAGTTCGACCTGTCCGTCGGCTACGGACTCGGCTTCGCCCACGTCCTGGCGATGCAGCTCATCGTCAACAACGCCTGGCCCTGGCCGCTCGCCTGCCTCGTCGTCATCGTCGGCGGCTGCCTCATCGGCGTCTTCAACGGCCTGCTGGTCGAGTTCGCCAGGATCGACTCCTTCATCGCGACCCTCGGCACCGGCAGCGTGCTGTACGCCTTCACCGGCTGGATCACCGACGGCGCCCGGATCGTCCCCGGCTCCCATGGCCTGCCCCCGGCCTTCACCGACCTCTACGACTCGCAGTTCCTCGGCCTGCCGGTACCCGCCTTCTACGTCCTCGGCCTCGCCGTCATCCTCTGGCTGCTGCTGGAACGGCTGCCGCTCGGCCGCTACCTGTACGTCATCGGCTCCAACGCCCGCGCCGCCGACCTGGTCGGCATCCCCACCCGCCGCTACGGCATCTACGCCTTCGCCGGCTCCGGCATCGTGGTCGGCTGCGCGGGTGTGCTGCTCGCCGCCCAGCAGCAGATCGGCAACCCCAGCGTCGGCATGGACTACCTGCTCCCCGCCTTCGTGGGCGCGCTCCTCGGCTCCACCGCCATCAAGCCCGGCCGCGCCAACGCCGCCGGCACCGTCGTCGCCGTCGCCATCCTCGCCATCGGCCTCGCCGGCATACAGCAGCTCGGCGCCGAGTTCTGGGCCACGTCCCTGTTCAACGGCGGCACCCTCCTCCTCGCGGTCGGCCTGGCCGGTTACTCCGCCCGCCGCAGGCTGCGCGCAGGGGCCAACGCCACCCGCACGTCCCTGTCCCAGCCATCGGCGTCTTCCGAGTCGGCCCCCGCCGCCGGTGGGTCCGATCCCCGGCCGCCGTCGGCCTCGGCGGACCAGGCCTGACCGGCCCACCGGAGGCTCCCGCCCCCCAGGTTGTGCCCCCGAGACCGAGGCACCGGGCCGCCTCCCCGCACCGCACCTCGCCGCCTTCCCCTCCCCGTACGTCAGCAAGGAGCTCGTCCATGTCCCGACACCTCGCAGGCAAGGCCTCCCTGAGAGCCATAGCCGTTCTCGCCCTGGTCACCGCCTCCGCCGTAGGCTGCACCCGTGGCTCGGAAACCAGCGCCGCCACCACCGTCGGTTCCGGGAAGGCCGGCTGCCCCGCCACCCTCGCCAAGGCCAAGAAGGCCGTCGAGGCGGCCGAGGACGTCAACGCCCCCTGGAACGGCCCCACCACCGGCCCCAAGGCAACCCCCGGCAAGACCATCGTCTACGTCGCCCAGAGCATGACCAACCCCGGGGTCGCCGGGGCCGCCGAGGGAGTCAAGGAAGCAGCCAAGGCCATTGGCTGGAAAATGCGGATCATCGATGGCCAGGGCACCCCGGCCGGCATTCAGGCGGCCCTCAGCCAGGCCGTCGCCGTCAAGCCCGCCGGCATCGTACTGTCCGGCTTCGACCCCAAGTCGACCGCGCAGCAGGTCGCCCAGGCCAACGCGGCCGGCATCCCGCTCATCGGCTGGCACGCCGTGGACGCTCCCGGCCCCAGCAAGAACCCGAAGCTCTTCACCAACGTCACCACGAAGGTCCAGGACGTCGCGAAGATCAGCGCCGACTGGGTCATCAGCCAGTCCAACGGCCGGGCGGGCGTGGTGGTCTTCACCGACGCCTCCATCCCCTTCGCCAAGGGCAAGTCGGACCTGATCGAGAAGGAACTCGCCACCTGCTCCGACGTCAAGACTCTGACGACGTCCAACATCCCCATCGCCGACGCCAGCAACCGCACCCCCCAGGAGGTGTCGGCTCTCCTGTCCCGCTTCGGCACCAAGTGGACGCACTCCATTGCCATCAACGACCTCTACTTCGCCGACGCCGCCGCGTCACTGCGGGCCGCGGGCAAGCAGGGCAACGGAGCACCGTTCAGCATCGGCGCGGGCGACGGCGACCCGTCCGCCTTCCAGCGCATCAACAGCAAGCAGTTCCAGGCGGCGACGGTTCCCGAACCGCTGTCCGAGCAGGGCTGGCAGATCGTCGACGAGTTCAACCGCGCCTTCGCCGGCAAGCCCGCCAGCGGCTACGTCGCTCCGGCCCACATCACCACGGCCGACAACAGCGGCGGCAAGTCCTCCTGGGACCCCAAGGGGTACCGCGCGGCATACCGCGAGATCTGGGGGAAGTGATCTGCGCCAAGTGCCAGGCACTCCTTCCACTTCCCCCGACAGGGGGTCGCCGGGCTCCCTCCGTCCCCCTGCCCCAGCCATCCTTCACCACTCCGGAGACTCACCCGTGAACCCGCTTCTGCCCCAGGACGCTGCCGACGCCGCGCCCTTCGGCCGCCTCTCATGGTCCGAGTTGGACCAGCGGGCCGTCGACACCGCGCGTGTCCTGGCCGCCGATGCCGTACAGAAGGTCGGTAACGGCCATCCGGGTACGGCGATGAGT
>NZ_JBVHEP010000035.1:0-87586 GCF_055562795.1 Streptomyces sp. NPDC016851 | reverse complement strand
GGGGGGGGGGGGGGGGGTTTTTTTTTCTTCTTGTGTGTCGCGTCTCCCCCCCCGCCCCCCCCCCCCCCGCGCCCGGGGGGGGGGGGGGGGGGGGGGGGGGGCCCCCCCCGCCCCCCCCCCCCCCCCGACGCTCAGGAACACGCCCAGCTTCACTGCGTGCTTCTGCTTCATTGCCGAAGGGCAGGAAGCCTGGCCGGCCGCCGACGTGGGCCAGGCGGCAGCTGATCGACGGCATACGGTTCCGGGTCCGCACCGGTATCCCGTGGCGGGACCTGCCCGCCGAATACGGGCCGTGGGGCCGGGTAGGTCCGTGTGCCGCGTCTTGGGCCGGGCAGGCCGCGCACCCGGCCAGATCGCGTGCGTGCCGACAAGGCGTACGCCTCACAGATAGACCGTGCTTACCTGCGGGGCGGGGGATCCGCTGCACCATCCCGGACAAGGCCGACCAGGCCCGCAACCGCAAGAGCCGCGGCTCGCGCGGCGGCCGGCCGCCGAAGTTCGACCCGCAGGACTACAAGGCTCGGCACGCGGTCGAGTGCGGCATCAACCGCCTCAAAGGCACCGAGCCGTGGCCACGAGGTACGACAAGCTCGCGGTCGGCTACGAGGCGACCGTCCTCATCGCGGCCATCAGCGAGTGGCTGTGAGCAGCATCTTCGCGATCGGCCCGGTGGCCCTTCACTTCTCCGCCTCGAATGCCTGGGCGACGGCCAGGCTGTCCTCGTAGACATGGTGCCGGGTGACAAGGCCGTCTTCGACGGTGAGATGCAGAGCGAACCGCGCCTGATACGCACGTCCGGTGGGCCGGGCGGTCTGACGGATTTCGCCGAGCACGACTGCGTCGCTTCCGTCGATAAGGATGCGCTCGACCTCAGTCGCCACCAATTCCGGCACGTGGTACTCGGCAAGCTCGCGATAGTGGGCGGCCGCGTCGGCCCGGGTGGACCGGTGACGGATCCACGGCGTGGCACTACGGCCGTGCTCGGCCTCCGGCCAGTCGAGCTTCCAATCGCCCTGCTCGGCATACAGCTCGGCGATGCGCTCGGGGTCGCCCTCGCCGATTCTGCGCAGTAACTCCTCAACCACAGTGCGCGTGTTCGTAGGTGCGGCTATGGACATCGCTGACCTCTCCGTCTTGGTCCACGTCCTCCGACGCGGAGAGATCACCAATCCTGCCAGCGCGGCCACGCCGAGACGATTACCTCTGAAGTAAGGCAAACGCATCACCAAGATCCACTTTCGATACGCGCCCTAGCAGGCCAACCGCGTACAACTGCCAGTCCGGTGGATCGGGGCGTCGAGTCGTCCATGCACTCAGTGGTGGAGCGCTCGCCCGGGCGGGCCGTCAGTCCTTCGGCCTCGTTGATGCCTTGGCACAGAGGTACGGACGCGCCAGCAGCAGGCCGATGCCGGTCATGGCGATGCCGAAGTAGACCGGCGCGAGGTGGATGAAGTCGGTGTAGTGGATCGCGCCGTGCACCACGACAGCCGGCAGGAAGCCGGCGACCGCCGCCGCGGCCAGGGTCCAGAACACCCAGGCCTCACCCCGCCGCCAGCCCCACGCGCTGAGCAGCATGATGGCCACCGCGGCGGCCATCAGGGCGCCGCCGAACCCCGCCCGGTCGTGGGCGACGAACGGCACAAGCCGGGGATTCACGGATTCCAGAGTCTGCTTGCTGGCGCCCAGGAAGGCCAGGTCGGTCGGCACGAAGACACCGGTCAGACCGACCACCGAGATCACCGCTCCGCCGACGAACAGCCCCGCTCCTGTGACGATCAGCAGCAGCTGGCCGACCAGCGACCGCCGGCGCTCCCGCTCCGGCCCCTCGTGCGCCAGGCGCCACCGCGGCGCATGCGGGGTCCGGCGGACCGCGGCCACGAACATCGGGAACAGCACGATGGCGGTGGCCGTGTGCAGGGGTTCCACGAAGCCGGTGGCCAGAAAGTAGAACAAGGTGGGAAAGCCGATCGCCCCCGAGAGCAGATACACCTCGCGGGCCCAGGGCCAGCCGCGTCTGATCCCGCCCAAGGCGAGGCCGGTGTAGAGGGCACCGATCGCTACCATCGTGCCGGCCATGGTGATCCGGTCGTGCTGGAGGAAGTGCACGAGGTGGTGGTTGGCGGCATGCAGTTCGTGCAGCGTCATGCCGAGGTAGTCGCGGTCGTACCAGAGCAGCACCGGCCCGAGCGTGATCGCCGCGGCGCCGAGTCCGGCGCCCGTCATACCGAGCCCGACCAGTAGCGCCCACCACCATGCGGGCCAGCGGCGTGGATCGCGGCCGACGTCCCGCAGCACCGGAGCGGGCGCGGTGGGCGTGGCTGCCTCGGTGACCCGCTGGAACCAACCGGGTCCGGCCGCGACGAGCACCCCGGGCCGGGCGAGTACGACGGCGCCCGGCTCCTCGAGCGCGGCGGCCGCGGCGGTGACCGATGGGTCGGACACATGGACCACGTGCGGGTCGTCGCTGCTCGTGAACCCGTCGACATAGGGTTTGAGGGCGGCCTCGGCCTCCGGGTCGCAGGCGCGGACAACCAGCGGGATCGAGCGGCCGGCAGCGGCCTCACGTACGGTCTCCGCGTCGGCCGCCGAGACGGGCGCCACCTCGACGACACCAGCCCCGAGCGGGGGCATGGCGCATACCACTTCGCGGGCGAGCGAGGGCGGGACGGATATGCCGAGACGGACGGTCACGGGCACCCCGGCGATCTCGCCGGCGAGCCCCTTGGGCGGATGGCGGTGGCCGAACCCCCGGGCGATCAGCCGCGCGCCGGCGGGACGGGAGCCGATCGAGGCCAGCAGCCGCAGTGCGGTTCGCTGCGAACGGCGCCGACCGAGCACGGCAGCGGCCAGGCCGCGCAGCGGGTGATACGTCCAGTCCGGCATTGGTCGCTTTCACTCTCCGTCGCGGTCAGCGGTCACCGGGCGCGGTCCAGCCGAGCACCGGCGTCATGGAACGCAGCGTCGCCCGCATCGGCATCAGCCGGGCGGCCGTGTCGCGCAGCAGCACCGCAGGCGGCCACGACAACTGGCCGACTGCGCCCAGCCGGGCGGAGCGGCGCGCGATGGACTGGGTCCGCGGGCGGCGCAGCAGGTCGTACGAGCGCAGCGCGGCGGCCACGTCCGGGGCGCCGTCGAGGCAGTGGGCGAGGGTGACCGCGTCCTCCAGCGCCTGGCATGCGCCCTGGCCCAGGTTGGGGGTCATGGCATGGGCCGCGTCGCCCAGCAGCGCGACCCGACCGCGGACGAAGGAGGGCAACGGTGGCAGGTCGTACAGGTCGTGTCGGAGCACCGTGTCCGCGGGGACAGCGGCCAGCAGGGCGGGGACGGGATCCGGCCAGGACTCGAACCGGCGCAGCAGTTCGGCGTACTCGGACGAGCCGGAGGCCGCTCTCGTCGGCAGCGACGCGGTCGCGAAGCAGTACATCCGCCCGCCCGGTAGCGCCGTGTAACCGAACCTCGCCCCGCGGCCCCAGATCGCCGCGCCCTCGGCGGGCGGCTCGGCGAGGGGCTCGGTGACCATGCGCCAGGCGGTGTAGCCGGCGTACCGGGGGCCGGCCGCGTCGGGCCACAGGGTGCGGCGGACCGCACTGCGCAGCCCGTCGGCGCCGACCACGAGATCGGGCCGGGACTCGCCCCCGCGGTGATCGACGACCGGGCAGCGGCCGCCGTCGCGGACCGCGGACACCTCACTGTCCGGCCGCAGGCTGTCACCGGGAAGCGCCTCGGTGAGCACCCGCAACAGGTCCGCGCGGTGCAGGACCACCAGGGGATGGCCGAAGCGGCGCGCCAGTTCCGCGTTGTCCGTACGGGACAGCCAGCGGCCCTGGCGGTCGCGTACGCCGCCTGTGGCCTCGACGGTGCCGAGTGCCCGGACGGCGTCGGCCAGGCCGAGCACCTCAAGCGCGCGCAGCGCGTTCGGCCACAGGGAGATGCCGGCTCCGATCTCGGTGAACTCCGGGGCCCGTTCCAGCACCTCGACGCGCCAGCCCCTGCGATGCAGGGCGATGGCTGCCGCGAGCCCGCCGATCCCGCCGCCGACGATGGTCGCGGCGCGCTGCGGCATGGGTCCTCGCTTCGGGTTCGGGGAAACCGCCCCCGGTCAAGTGGTCGTCATGCGGTGCCCGAGCGGCATGCGCCGCGACGCAGGTCCGGCTGATCAGCGCCTCATAGCAACATGTCGACAGATGCCTGTCAATGTGCCGAGGGGCGGACGGCCGTGGTTTCGTAGGTGGGAGTGAGCAACGTTTGTCGATGGGTTTGGGCATCACTCCGCGATCAAGGAGCCCGAAAATGTCGATGAGAAGCAGCAATGCCTGCTGCAAGGTGGATCGTGCCGACGGGGGTCCGGTGGTGGAGTTGCTCGCCGACCTGTGAGCGATGCGCGCCGCAGGTGGTGGTGCTTACCTGGCCGTCGTGCCATGCGACGCGTCTCGAGGGAGTCTGGCGCCGTGGAAATTCCGTTGCCGGAACGGCAGCATCTTCGATCGAATGCCTCCATGACTCATGACGGCCCGGCGGACCATGTGGAGCAGAATCGTCGCTTTTGGGATGACGAGGCGGCTGCGTGGCACGGGCCGCTCGCCCGTGATCACTGGGCGCAGGTGGAACCGTCCTGGGGATTGTGGGCCACCCCTGAGTCGCAGGTTTCCGTGCTTCCCGACGGCATCGACGGGATGCGCGCCATTGAGTTGGGCTGCGGTACTGCCTACGTTTCCGCTTGGCTGGCCAGAGCAGGAGCCCACCCGGTCGGGATCGACCTCTCGGAGAAGCAGCTCGCCACTGCTCGCGCGATGCAGGCGGAGTTCGGCATCGACTTCCCCCTTGTCCTGGGCAATGCCGAGAAGGTGCCCTACGAGGACAACACGTTCGACCTGGCGATCAGCGAGTTCGGTGCCTCGCTGTGGTGCGACCCCTACCAGTGGATCCCGGAGGCAGCCCGGCTTCTCGTTCCTGGAGGCCGGCTGGTGTTCTCGCGCTACTCACCGCTGTTCGCGCTGTGTGTACCGCCCGAGGGACCGGCATCCACCACTCTGTCCCGCGGCCAATTCGGCCTGACGCGGCTGGACTGGGGGAATCACGTGGAGTTCATCCTGCCGCACGGTGAGATGCTCCGTCTGCTGCGGGCCTGCGGCTTCGTCGTTGAAGATCTGATTGAGATTCAGGCACCCCAGTCTGCGGGGGATTACGAAGAAGTTTCCGCCGACTGGGCCCAGCAATGGCCCAGTGAGGAGATCTGGAAAGCTCGGCTGGCAGGCTGACAGCTCCGCAGGCACCGTGGATCGCCTTACGCGGTCATCTGGTCGCGCACGACGGCGTCGGCGAGCTCGGAGAACTGGCCGCGCATCGTGAGCAGCCGCAGGTTGCGGCAGGCCGCCTCGATGGCCGCGTCGGTAGCCGGTTCGGTCAGGCCGCGGTGACGGGTGACGCTCATGGCGGGACTCCTCAACTGGTGGGACGCCCGGCCGGTGGCCGGGCGTGACGCAGGAGCTGGTCGTAGGCGGCCACCGACGGCAGCGGACGCGAGTCGGGCGGCAGTGCGGCCAGGCGGCGTTCGGTCAGCGAGATCACCGGGGAACCGATCCGCCCGAGTGCCGTGTCCGGGCCGACCTCGCCGGAGCCCTCCCGTTCGGCGGCCCTGCGTGCTTCCAGGGCCACTGCGTCCGAGCTCAGGGCACCGGCTTGCAGGGCGGCGGCGATCCCGGCGACGACATGGTCGTGGCTCATGTGCCGGTGCCGCAACAGAACCTCGATCAACGCGCGGGTGCCGACCGCGTCACCGTGCGCGAGGCTCGTGGCCTCCCACCAGGCGTCGTGCACCGGGGTGAACTTCCCCGCCGCCCGGGCCTGGTCCAGCGCAGTGGCCCCCGGCAGTGCACCGGGCTTGCGCAGCAGTCCTTCCAGGTAGTGGTCCAGGTCCAGGCGGCTCCCGCCGCGGGTGACCAGCCGCTCGTGCCGGGCGACTTCGGTGCGGCCGTCGTAGACCACCAGTTCGGAAGCGTGCAGCAGGACGCGGACCTGGCGGCCGATCAGCCGTACCGGTACCGAGTGGTGGTTCATGCGCACGGTGATCTGCGCGTAGCGGTCCACTCGCGGGGTCAAGAGCCTGCCGGTCTCGAAGTGGTCCTCGGGCAGTGGCTGCAGCAGGGGTTTCTCGATGGCGAAGTACTCGCCGACGGTGCCTCTCGCCTTCGACGCCCCGTGCCGAGCCCGCGCCAGTGGAGTGATCTGCATCACAGGCTGTCACGGCGATCAGTCGCGCGGTGTCTTGAGGCCGAACCCCTTGAGACAGAGGAGACAGCATGACCGAGAGGATCGAGGCGGCCGTGATCGGCAGCGGATACGCAGGTGTCAGTGCCCGTCAGCAATCGGGGCGCCGTTCCACCCAACTCACCGGGAGCAAGCGAGCCGCCAGGAGCAACTCATGAAGCACCGCATCGTCGTCCTCGGCGCCGGCTATGCCGGGGCCTACGTGGCCGGGAACCTGGTCCGCCGGCTGTCCCCGGCGGACACCGAGATCACCGTGGTCAACGCCGTGCCGGACTTCGTCCAGCGGCTGCGGCTGAACCAGCTGGCGGCCGGCCGGGACATCGAGGCTCCGCAGCTCGCCGATGTCTTCGCGGGCACGGGGATCCGGCTGCGCGTGGCCCGTGTCACCGCCGTCGACCCCGAGCGCCGGGTCGTCGCCGTGGCCGATGCCGACGGCGACCTCGGCTACGACACGCTTGTGTACGCGCTCGGCAGCCACGGCGACGACCACGGTGTCCCGGGCGTGGCCGAGCACGCCTTCGACGTCGCCGCCAGGCCCTCGGCGCTGCGTCTGCGCGAGCGCTTGGACGGCCTGGGCGGGCGGGGCGGAGGCGGGAGTGTGGTGGTCGTCGGCGACGGGTTGACCGGCATCGAGACCGCCACCGAGATCGCCGAAGCGCGGCCCGGCCTGTCGGTGGCGCTGATCGCCCGCGGTGAGCTGGGCGCCCGGCTCTCCGCCGGAGCCCGCGGCCACCTGCGCCAGGCGTGCGACCGGCTGGGCATCACCGTCCTGGAGCACACCAGCGTCGAAGCCGTCGAAGCGACGCGGGTGCTGTGCGCCGACGGCACCGCCTTGGCCTCCGACGCAACCGTGTGGACGGCCGGATTCGCGGTCGACCCCATCGCCGCCGCAGGCGGCCTTGAAGTCACCGAGGACGGTCGGATCGTCGTCGACCGCACCATGCGGTCGGTCTCGCACCCGAACGTCTACGCCGTCGGCGACAGTGTCCATGCCGTCGGCGACAACGGCCGTCCGTTGCCGATGTCCTGCGGCTCGGCCGGCTACACCGGCCGACAGGCCATCGAGGCGATCGTGGGACGTCTGACCGGCCGCAAGATCTCGAACGTCAAGCTGATCTACCTGTACAACGCCATCAGCCTCGGGCGGCGGGACGGGCTCTGGCAGTCGGTCGACGACGAAGGGCAGGCAAAGCCGAAGTACATGGGCGGGCGGAAGGCCGCGCGGATCAAGGCGGCCATCGAAAAGGGGGCGCTGTGGGGCACCTCGCACCCGACCTTCGGCCTGCCCAAGCGCAAGCGCCGCCTGGCCGCCGCGCCGGATCCGTCCATGGCTGAGAACACCGACGTCATCGTGCGCACCCGGCCCGAGGGCGGCCACCGCCGGTAACTGCCCGTGGGCCAAGCACGGCGGGGCGTCCGGCCACCACGGGGCGGGCAGCCCGACCCGGCATTCGAGCGAGAGAGACCGAGATATGACCGACCACAGCACCGACCTGGCGACCGAAGCGTTCGTGGCCCACCGCAACCTGCTGTTCACGGTCGCCTACGAGATGCTCGGATCGGCGGCGGACGCCGAAGACGTCCTTCAGGAGACCTGGCTGCGGTGGGTCAAGGTCGACCTGGGACAGGTGAGTGACCAGCGGGCGTACCTCGTGCGGATCACGACCCGGCAGGCGCTCAACCGGCTGCGCACCATGAAGCGCCGCAGGGAGGCGTACGTCGGCCAGTGGCTGCCCGAACCGCTGATCACCACGCCGGACGTGGCCGAGGACATCGAACTCGCCGAGAGCATGTCGATGGCGATGATGCTCGTCCTCGAAAGCCTTTCCCCGATCGAGCGGGCGGTGTTCGTACTGCGCGAGGTCTTCGAGGTCGACTACGACGAGATCGCCGAGGCCGTCGGCAAGACCCCGGCGGCCGTACGGCAGATCGCGCACCGCGCCCGTCGGCACGTCGGCGCTCGCCGCCCCCGCAGAACGGCCTCCGTGCGGGAGACCCGGGCGGCCCTGGAGTCGTTCCAGCGCGCGATCGAGACCGGGAACCCCCAGGACCTCCTCGACGTACTCGCCCCCGACGTCGTTCTGCTCAGCGACGGCGGCGGCCTCAAGAGGGCCGCGCTGCATCCGGTCATCGGCGCCGAGAAGATCGTCCGCTTCTACCTCGGCGGCTCCGCCAAGGTCGAGGCCACCATCACCTGGGAGCCCACCGTGGTCAACGGCAGCCCCGCACTCGCCGTACACGTAGGCGGCGAGCTCGACGGCGTCATGGCCGTCCGTGTCGAGGACGCCCGCATCACCGGCCTCTACTTCGTCCGCAACCCCGAGAAGCTGACCCACGTCACCTCCGCAACCCCCCTCACCCTGCGCTGACGCCAACGGCTTGGACGCCAGCCATCCACAGCACGTACAGGCCGACTGAGGAGAGGGGCGTATGAGTTACTCCGTAGGGCAGGTCTCGGCTTTTGCCCGGTGACAGTGCGGATGCTGCACCACTACGACAGGGTGGGCCTGCTGTCGCCCAGCGGCCGTAGTCACGCCGGCTACCGGCTCTACAGCGACGCAGACCTGGCACGCCTCCAGCAGATCCTTTTCTACCGCGAACTCGGATTCTCCCTAGACGAGATCACCACCATTCTCAAGGACCCGCAGTGGGGTCGGTGGGCCAGGGGAGTTCTGCGGCGGATGCGTCGACGAGCGCAAGTCGGCCGCCCCTCAATTCGGTGCGTACTGGTCGATCGTGTTCCTGCTGACACCGAGGAGCCAACCCGCCTCCCGTGGGTCGCGGCCGACCGAGAAGCGGGTGTCGGGCATGATCGCGCCTTACGCGGAGACGGCCGTGCTCGCGCCTGGATCCACTTCCTCCAGCACACCGTCCGCGTCCATGACCCAGCTCCCGCTCTCGACGCCGTACACCTTCTTCTCCTCGAGCCACTTCCAGGACATGTGCTGCAGGACCTTGGCGGGCTTACGTTCCCAGACCGGATTGTGGTCCCAGCCCTCGACACGGAACATCAGCTTGCGGGTGCCCGGGATCTTCTTGTAGAGCTTCGGAACGGAGAAGTGCAGCACCGGCCCCAGCTCCTCCGAGGTGTTGGCCGTTCTGTCCTGGTCTCCGTAGACGATGCACACCGGCACGGCCTTGCCGAGCGTGGAGGCGTGCGGCACGGTGCTCTCGTTCCAGCCCCACCAGTAGGAGTTGCGCCACCGCGCGACGCCTTCGGGTGCCCCAGACGTCGAGCCGCCCCACTTCCTGCCCTCGGCGTCACTGTCCATGATGGCCTGCCACACGTGGCCAGCCAGGTCCTCGTCACTGATGACGGCTTTGAACGCCGCCTTGCTGGTCAGGTTCATCGGGAAACCGAAGACCGCGGCCGGCTTGGACTCAGGCTGCGTGGGCAGGCCTGTCCCGGGAGGCGGAGCGAAGGGGTCGGAGGGGTTCGTCGACCACCGGCCGTTCGGAGGGAACATCGGCGCGAGAAGGAACATGCTCGCCACGTTCCCGGGATTCTGCAGGGCGTACGGACCCATGACGAACGCGGCCGCGGACCAGCCGATGAACGCGACCTTCTCGCCGCCGCACCGATCCATGATGTACGTGACGACGGTGCTCAGCTCGTCCCATTCGCTCTTGGAGTTGCCCAGTTGGAAGGGGTAGGACGCTGCTGTCGGGAGGCATTGCCCCGTGCCGGGATTGGTCTTCAACAGGCCCCGCTGGGCCGGGTTGGCGTTGCACGGGTCCTCCATCTTCGGGCGGGGGGAGAGCCCGGATCCCTGGAGGTCCATGATGAACACGTCGTAGCCCTTGCCCGCCAGGTCCTGTGCCCAGCTGTAGCTGGTGTCCGGGTCCGAGGAACTGCCGTGCGGAGGGAGTACGAGGTCGAAACCGGGGAGGGCCGGAACGCTCCTGCCGTGGAGCATCAGGACCGGCTTGGGAGTGGCGCCGGATGCGGTGCCGTTGTATTCCCGTACGAAGAGCTTGACCTCCTCATCGACGTTCGCCGGGATGGTCGATGTGTGGTCGACCCAATGGTTGACGGGCTTGATGTCCGGCATGGTCGCCTCCGATGACTGTTCGCCCTGAGGAACGGTTGTTCCCGAGGGCGGTCAGCATCTCCGCCGCGCTCGGGGAGTACGGGGAGCCGGGACGGCGGGGCGCACGGACGGTGACTGATCGGGTGGGCGCCGCTCCTCCGATCGGCGGAGCGCGCCCTGGGGGCGCGTCAGCGACTGCGCGGCAGGCCACCCCACCGGGTCCCGGCCTTTCACGCGAGCAGAACGCGTTCGTGGAGGAGATGGACCTGTTCCGGGCGTCGGTCGACTCGAGCCACCTGCGGGCGATGAAAGGTGGTAAGGCCACGGCCACCGGCCCGTCCCCGGTGGACCGGGGCAAGACCGGCAGCAAGCACCACGTGATCGTCGAGGCCCACGGCATCCCGCTGGCCGCCACATGACCGGCGGCAACCGCAACGACGTGACCCAACTGATCCCACTGATCCGAGCCGTCCCGCCGATCCGAGGCAAACGCGGCCAACCGCTGCGCCGCCCGAAGCACCTCTACGCCGACGCGGCTACGACCACGAGAGCTACCGCGACCAGGTCCGACGGTTCGGAATCACCCCGCACCTCGCCCGGCGCGGCACCGAACACGGCTCCGGACTCGGCGTACACCGCTGGGTCGTGGAAGGCGTCATCGCACTACTGCACTGGTTCCGCCGCCTACGCATCCGCTGGGAGATCCGCGACGACATCCACCAGGCCTTCATCTGGGTTGTTCCGTCATGTGCTGGCGACGACTGAGGACGCAGCTCTGATTCCAGTCAACGTAAGGTGGAATCCCATGTCGCGAACTCGCGCCAGCACGAGGAGGCGGAATGCTCGCTCACCCATCGGCGCTGGCGGCCGGAAGACGTCATTCGGTCGGACGGCGCTGGGATGGAACTGTTCTCGCCGTGGGCAATACCGCAGCCGCTGAATGTCGTGTCGAGCGATGGGAAGACGTCGTCGCGGTGGCAGCCGGCAACGTCCATACCGCGACGAACACGGGCAGGTCTCATACGGTGGGACTCCGGTCGGACGGTACGGTGCTGGCAACGGGGTGGAATGGCGATGGGCAATGTGATGTCGCCGGATGGCGAGGCATCACGGCCGTGGCCGCAGGCTGGCGCCGCACGCTCGGGCTACTCGCCAATGGCCGCGTGCTAGCAGTTGGCCGGAGTTCAGAAGGACAGTGCGACGTGCAGTCCTGGCGCGAGATGGTCGTCCTCTCGTGTGGTGACTGGCACTCGGTCGGCGTCCGGTCGGACGGTTCTGCACTGGCCACGGGGAACAACCGACGACGGCAGTGCGCCGTTGAAGAGTGGCGTGACCTAGCCGCCATTTCGGCCGGGTATCTCCATACCGTCGGCCTCAGAGCCGACGGGCGGGCAGTAGCGACCGGAGACCGGGCAACCGGGGCGTGCGAGGTCGATGAGTGGGAAAACGTGGTGGCGCTCGACGCGGGCAGCTACCACACCGTCGGGGTCACTGCGTCCGGACGGGTCCTCGCAGCAGGAGACAACAGCTACGGACAGTGCGAAGTCGGCGATTGGCGCGACATAGTCGCCGTGGCGGCCGGTTCAACGCACACCCTTGGCCTGCGTGCCAACGGCACAGTCGTGACCACAGGGAACAATGCCGACAGACAGTGCGAAGTCAATGCCTGGTCCGGAGTCCAGCTTCCGCGGGCCTTTGGGCCGCGCCAACGCGAACTCACACGCCGTCATTCCCGAGCCACAGACACCTCATTCTGATTCCAGTCCATAGCCGAGCCCCGCACGTTGCCCTCGGGCAGGTACTCGGTCGATCCTTATTAACGAACAGCCATTTACGAACCCTCCATCGATGGCCTCCGTTTATGAAGAGTCATTCATAAACGGAGGGAGCGCGGCGTGGCCCGCCCCCCCCGCAGCGCTGACGCTCGCGGCGGTGGCCGAAGAGGCCGGGCTGGCCCCGGCCGCCCTCGTGCAGCGCTTCGGGTCCAAGCGCAAGCTGCTGCTCGCCCCTGGCCCGGCAGGGCGAGGCGCACACCGGCGCGGTGTTCGACCGCGCCCGCCGAGAGCACGACTCGCCGCTGGCCGCGCTGCACGCCGCGGCGGCCGCCCTGGCCGCCGGAGTGCAGCCCCCGGAGGAGATGGCCGGCAACCTCGGTTTTCTCCAGCTGGACCTGACCGACCCGGAGTTCCGTGCGCGCGCGGCCGCGCAGGCGGGCCGGATGCGCGCGGAGGTCGCCGCGCTGCTCGCGGACGCAGTCGCCGACCGCGAGCTCGCCGCCGGCACCGACATCGAGGGCCTCGCCCGCGCCGTCCAGGTCACCTACAACGGCGCCCTGCTGCTGTGGGCCGTGGAAGGCGGCGGCTCGACGGCGGAGCTGCTCCGGTCCGAACTCGACCGCCTGCTGCGCCCGCACCGCGCCTGACGACCGACAGCATCACCGACCCAGGAGGACACCCAGCATGCCCGGCTCGCACCCCTTCGCCGTCTCCTTCTTCATCGGTACCAGCCTGGACGGGTTCACCGCCCGCCCGGACGGTGACATCACCTGGCTCAACAGCTGCGCCGAGGGCGCGGATCTGGTCGCGACAGCCGTTCGACGACCAGGTCGTAGGGATCCTCGACCGCACCGGTGACCGGCCGCTCGGTGAGCTCCGACTCGCCCTTGCGTGTGGTGAAAGAGTGCCCTGGGGCCGTACCGAGGGCCGATGCCCCGGCTGGCGTCGTACAGACCGGTGGGGCAGCGGGTCAGGGCAGCCACTCGCCCTGACCATGGCCGCGACCGAGGGCCGTTTCGCGATCAGGCGGTCGAAGGGGTCAATGACGCGCATCGCACGGCCGCCGTGTCGTCGCGCGGGGAGCGGCGGCGCTCACCGCCGGGTTGAGGTCTCACGGCGCACGATGTGCGGGTTCGAGCCGATCGACTCGAGGTGTGCGATGACCTTGTCGTGTCCAGCGATCCGTTCTCAGTCGTCCAGGACGACGACGTGCTTGCCCAGCGTGGTGCCGGACTCGACGTCGGCCTGGGCGTCACGGACCTGTTCCAGGCCGTGGTAGACCTTCGCGACGGGGACGTTGAGGCGTCCTTCGGCGATGGCCTGGAGCTGGTGGGCGAGGACGTCGGCCGGGAGGTCGGCGGCCTCGCCCGCGTAGCTGGTCAGCCGCACCCCGCCCGGGATCATGAACGGGCTGAAGTCGGGGATCGTCCACTGACCCGCCAGGGCTCCGGTGAAGCAGACCGTGCCGTGCCGGCGGACGGTGCACAGGGTGTCGGCGAGGACCGAGCAGCCCACCAGTTCCAGTGCGGCGTCGACGCCGTCCGGCATCAGTTCGCGCACCTGGTCGGCGAGGGTTCCGTTGTCGACGAGGGGATGGTCGACGCCGGCGGCCCGCAGTTCCCCTGCCCTTTCCGGGGTGCGGGTGGTGGACAGCACGGTGGCTCCGAGGTCCTTCGCGATCGTGGCCGCGCTCAGCCCGACCGTGGACGTGCCGCCGCGGATCAGCAACGTCTGCCCGGGCTTGAGGTCCAGCCCGGTGGTCAGCGATCCGTAGGCGGTCTGGAACATCTCCGGCAACGCACCGACAACCTCCCACGGCAGGCCGGTCTCGAACGGGATGACCTGCGCCGCGGGCACGGTCACGTACTGGGCGTACGCGCCGTCGTACGAGCGGCCCATACCGCCCATCATTGTGGCCACCTGCTGTCCCGGCCGCAGCCCGCTGCCCTCGCCGGCCGCATCGACCACGCCGACGCCCTCGATGCCGGGGATGCGCGGGTAGCTGACCTCCGCGTCCGACTCGCCCTTGCGGGTGGTGACTTCGGATTCGTTGACGCCGAACGCCTTCACCCTGATCCGCACCCAGCCGGGCTTGCGTACGGGCACCGGGACGTCCTTGATCTCCAGTGCGTCCAGACCGCCGGGCCGGGTGACGACGACGGCCCGCATCGTCGCCGGTGCGGCATCGGCGGCTGCTGTCGGTTGGCTCATACCGAGTACCTCACTCCGTGTCGTCGTCCCCTGCGCTGTTCCGTATCGCCCGCTGTCCCTCAGGGGCGGTCGATGCCTTCCCACAGGTCGAGGACCTGCTGGTAGTGGGCGGTGCCCTCGAAGGGCGAGTTGCCGACGGTTTCCGAGGTGGGCCGGTCCGTGACGGCGGGCCACAGGCGGGAGTGCTCGCCGGTGGCGAAATCGAGCACGATGTCGCGGATACGGGTGTCACGCTCGGCCTGCTCGGCGCTGCGGCCCGGCTTTTCCTGGCCGACCAGGGCGTACATCTCGGTGCCGTGCACGGCGGGCGCGCCCTCGGCGGGGCCGATCACAAGGAGGTGGGCGTTGCCGCCCGCGGCGGCGTGCGCCAGAGCGCCGCGGGCCGCGGGGATCGCGAAGAGGTAGTCCGCCATGACCGCGGCGCGGACCTCGGCCGGGGTACGGCCGCCCTGGTCGTAAGCGTCGACGATCTTCTGCGCGCGGGAGCGGGAAATGCGCCACCCCGCGACCTCGTCGACAATGCGGTCGACGGTGCCCGGGTCGAAGCGGTCGAGGTCGTTCGCCACCCACCAGCCCATGTCGTCGCTGGCCATGCTCAGCAGCACGTCGACATCGCGGTGCGCGCCCGAGGCGAGGACGTCCATGGGGTGGGCGTGCACCACCGCGCCGGGCTGCCCGATGTCCAGGACGACGCCGGTGGCCTTGTTGTCCACCCCGCCGCGCACTCCGAGGTCCGTCGGGAGGACCTTGCGCAGGGCGTCCCGCAGGGAGAGCGGGTCGAGGTCGAGCACCTTCTCCGGGTTGTCCGCGACACCGAGTTCGGTGACGAACAGGTGCGCGAGCTCCTCGGCCCACCACGCCGGGACGGAGCGCGCGGGCCCGCCGGAGAACCCGGCCAAGCGCCGGTACAGGCCGTCGGCGGAGGAGGCGCCGAGCAGCCCGAACGTGGAGTAGGCGCCGCCGCTGTGGCCGTAGACGGTGACGTTGTCGGGGTCGCCGCCAAAGTGGGCGATGTTCCGCTGGATCCAGGTGAGCGCGGCGACGATGTCCTGGAGGAAGAGGTTGCTGGCCTCGGCCAGCTTCCCGCCGTACTGCGAGAGCGAGAGCGAGCCCAGGGCGCCGAGCCGGTAGTTGATGGACACGCCCACCACGCGCCCCGTCGCGGCGAGACCGGCGGCGTTCGAGGTGATCTGGGTGTTCGCGCCGTACTCAAATCCGCCGCCGTGGATGTACACAGTCACCGGGAGCGCCTTGCCGGCTGGCTGCTCGGGGGCCCACACGTTCAGGTTCAGGCAGTCCTCACCCATCCCGCTGTCCGCCTCGAGCCAGTCGCCGCCGTCGGGCTGGACAGAGACGACACCCTTGCGGTCGTAGGGGAGGCTCGGGTCGAAGGCCGCGACCACGGGACGGCGGTACCGCTCGGCGGTGGCGTACGGGATCCCCCACCAGGACCGCACCCCTGGTGCAGTCGGAGCCTTGGGAGCGGAGGCGGTCATGACATGTCCTTCCAGCGCGGTTCGGATGCTTCGCGCGGTGAGTCGGCGGCTGGTCGCTCGCGGTGACCTCTCCCATCGTTTCCCGGGATACGACAAAACGCCTGGTGTGCAGCGGTCACCTGATGGTCAGCAAATGACACTTCCGTACTTGTCTTTCCTCGGTGCCCAGGCAGCCGAGGGGAGGTCGAGGGGACTGGGATCTGCCATCGGCGAGCCCGGAGGAGCTCGGGAAGTCAGCCGAGCAGGCACGGCATGGGGCGGCGGCACTGGTGAGCCGCCGTCGAGGTCGGGGCCGCAGCGATACGGCAAACGGCTGAAGGGCCGGGCTCTGCCAGCCGGGCTGAAAGCCAGAAGGCGGTGCGCGACCCGGTGTTCACCACCCACCGCAAGCCGGGCCCCGGCAAAGTAGTCGGCCCGCGGGGGGTCAGAGGTGGGTCAGCCGACGCGCTCCAATCACGGGTGGGTCGGGGCCTCGCCGGCCGCGAAGGCGGCCGGAGTGAGACCGGTGCGGTCGCGGAAGAAGCGACCGAAGTTCGCGGGATCGGTGAAACCAAGGTGGACCGCCACGGTCCGGGCATCCCACCGCGCACCTCCCAGCAGGCGCCGGGCTTCCAAGAGGCGCCGCTCGTCGATGAGTTCACGTACCCCCTTGCCCGTGGCCTGCCGGGCGGTACGGCTGAGGGTGCGGACCGAGCAGTCGAGCAGCTCGGCATAGTCCGCGGCCTGGTGCAGCTCGCGGAAGTGCAGCTCCAGGGCGTCCAGGAAGCGTCCGTATCTGTCGGCTCGGCCCGTGCCGGCCGTGGCCGTGGCGATGGGGGCGATGCCCGGGGAGTTGGCCAGGCGCAGCAGCAGCGATTCCAGCAGGCTGCGGCGCAGAGCGTGGTGGACGTCGAGGGGGCGGCGCCCCAGTGCGCGGTGTTCGTCCAGGAGCTGGAGTGCCGTCTGCTGGAGCCAGGCGATGTCGTCGGGTTGTGGGCTGAGCACCGCCGGGGCCTCGTGCGCGGTGACCGGGGCCAGGAGACGGGCGATCTCGGGTCGCAACACGTCCGGTTCGAACAGGATGAACGGTCCTCGGGCCGCGCCGGGCGGATGCCAGCACTGCGCGTGCCCGGGGCGCACCCACAGCCACTGGCCGGGGGCGACGGTCCGCGTGACGTGGTCGACGTCGTGCAGCAGCTCGCCCTCGGTGACCGCGATGAGGTAGTGGAAGGTGGCACGGCCCGGACGGGGCGGATTCCACGGCCAGTCGTCGTGCTGGGCGAAGAAGTCCTCGACGGTACTCACCTCCAGGCCATAGGGAGTACCGACCGGGGGCTCGAAACCGTACAGCGGAACCGCAGCCGACCCGGCCTGCCTGCGAGGCCCGGAGTGTCGCTTATCGACCATCACGTGTCCGCAGCCTACCCCCTTCGCAGTCGGCTTCGACGGAAGGATGGGGCCTGCCACCGCGCCCGATCGGCGCGCCCTCCGTCTCCTTCAATGCCACAGTCCGTCACCTCACGAGAAGGTTCACCACCCATGAACGGACCGACCCTGCACCAGACCGCCGCCGACTGCGCGGAGGAACTCCCCGGAGCCCAGCTGGAGCACCCCTTCGGCCCCGACTGGGAGGTCTACAAGGTACGCGGCAAGGTGTTCATGCTGATGACCGAAGTCCCCGGGCGTCCCGTCGTGATCCTCAAGGCGGACCCCGCCGAGGCCCACGCCCTGCGGGAGCAGTACAGCCACATCACCCCCGGCTACCACATGAACAAAAGGCACTGGATCACCCTGGAGGGCGGGGAAAGCGTCGACAAGAGGCTGGTCGAGGAACTCGTCACCGACTCCTACCGGCTCGTCGTCGCCCACCTGCCCAAGGCGGAGCAGCCCGTCGACCCGCACACCCACGGCACCGGCACACGGGCGGCCCGGTGAGCGCGGCCGGCGACCGGCTCCAGGACACCGCCCGCCAGGCGGCCCTCGCCCTCCCCGACGTCAGCCACGGATACCCCTTCACCCCCGGACTCGACGTGTACAAGGTCGCGGGAAAGGTGTTCCTGATCGTCACCGACGACCCGGACGAGCAGATCATCACGGTCAAGTGCGAACCCGAACACGCCCGCGCCCAAGTACGCCGCTACGCCTCGATCACACCGGGCCGCTACCTCGACAAACGCCACTGGATCTCCCTCGGGGCAGGCCCCGGCATCACCGAGCAACTGGTCACCGACGCGGTCGAGGACTCCTACCACCTGGCCGTCGAGCGACTGCCGCGACGCGACCGCCCCCGGGCTCGATGAGTTCCGCGAGCTTCCCCACGCGCGGCTGAGCCGACGCGTGTCAGCGCCCTCGTGCAAGGCTCGTCATGTCCGCACACGTCCGCCAGCGAGCCGAGAGACCGATGGAAGCGACCGAAGCGACCCTGCCGCTCTTCGGCGAGGAGCCCGCCCGGCCCCTCGCCGACCGCCTGCGCCCCACCCGGCTGGACGATGTCGTCGGGCAGGACCACCTCCTGGCCCCGGACGCCCCACTGGGCCGCATGGTCGCCCAGCAGCGCCTCAGCTCCGCCGTCCTGTGGGGCCCGCCCGGCGTCGGGAAGACGACCATCGCCCGGCTCCTCGCGGACGCCGGCGGCCTGGCCTTCGAGCCGGTGTCGGCCACCTTCTCCGGCGTGGCCGACCTGCGCAAGGTCTTCGCCGCCGCACGCAGCCGACGCGGCATCGGGCAGGGCACCCTGCTGTTCGTCGACGAGATCCATCGCTTCAACCGCGCCCAGCAGGACAGCTTCCTGCCCTACGTCGAGGACGGCACCGTCACCCTGATCGGCGCCACCACGGAGAACCCGAGCTTCGAACTCAACGGCGCCCTCCTCTCCCGCACCCAGGTCCTCGTCCTCAAACGCTTCGACGAAGCCGCCCTGTCCACGCTTCTCGGCCGCGCCGAGCAGCTCACCGGCCACCGGCTGCCCCTGGACGACGACGCCCGCCGCGCACTGATCGCCATGGCCGACGGCGACGGCCGCTACCTCCTCAACATGGCCGAACAGCTCCAGGCCCTCCCGGACACCGAAGCCACCCTGGACACCGCCGGGCTCGCCCATCACATCCAGCAGCGGGCCTCGCTGTACGACAAGGCGCAGGAGGGCCACTACAACCTGATCTCCGCGCTGCACAAGTCGATGCGCGGCTCCGACCCGGACGCGGCCCTGTACTGGCTCGCCCGCATGCTCGACGGCGGCGAGGACCCGCTGTTCGTGGCCCGCCGTCTGGTCCGCTTCGCGAACGAGGACATCGGCATGGCCGACCCACACGCCATCCAGCAGGCGCTTGCCGCCTGGGACGTGTACGAGCGACTCGGCTCCCCCGAGGGCGAGTTGGCGATCGCCCAGGCCGTCGTCTACCTCGCCACCGCCCCCAAGTCCATCGCCGTCTACCGCGGCTTCAACGCCGCACACCAATCAGCCCGGCAGACCGGCTCGCTCATGCCGCCCGCCCATATCCTCAACGCCCCGACCCGGCTGATGAAGGACCTCGGCTACGGCCAGGACTACCAGTACGACCCGGACACTGCCGACGGCTTCTCCGGCGCCGACTACTTCCCCGACGGCATGGACCGCGAGACGTACTACCAACCCACCCGCAACGGCTACGAGGCCCAGATCACCGAGCGCCTGCGCCACTGGGCTGCCCTGCGTGCTCGCGCACAACGCGGCTGACCGGCCGACACCGCGCGATGAGCCATCGATGACGCCGACGACGAGGCCAGCAGAAGCTGACGACGCACAATTTGGGGCCCACCGCGACGGTGGGCCCCAACGTACGTTCAGACATGGACAACGGACAGCGCCAAACCCTGTCCATAACTTCGGCTCGCCCGCCCACCCGGCAGCAGCGCAGGAGCATCGGTTCCAACAGTTTCCGCGTCACAGCCCATGTCTTCCACCCAGCCCGCCCGTCGGCAAACCGAGTGCGCCTACGCACCCGACTACCGGCCCGACCATGGCAGGTCAGCGCACTACAACACCTCGCCGGGGGCTGTGTGCAGAGCTCCTGGCGCACGTCCAGGTAGCAGCGCAGCCGGACACTGGCTGCCCCGGATCCCGCGTCGTACGGTCTGACGTCGCGGTCGCCCACCGTCCGCAACGGATCTCACCGAACCGGCGGTGCCGCCGGTACGGCCGAGAGACCTGAATCATTACCGGGAATCAGGCGGCGACGAGCTCCTGCTCGCGGTCCGGCGTTTTGACCTTGGGCTTCTTGTTCGGCAGCGAGAGCCGGAAGACCTTGTGCCACGCGGAGAACACCTGCTTGGGCAGTGGCCCGGTGACGTACTCCAGCTCGTACTTCTCGAACAGCGCGCGCACCTTCACCGCGACCTCGGCGTACCGGTTGCTCGGCAGGTCCGGGAACAGGTGGTGCTCGATCTGGTGCGACAGGTTGCCGGTCATGAAGTGCATGGCCTTGCTGCCGCTGATGTTCGCAGAGCCCATCATCTGGCGCAGGTACCACTGGCCGCGCGTCTCGCCCTTGATCGACCGGCGCTCGAAGACCTGTACGCCCTCGGGGAAGTGCCCGCACATGATCACCGAGTGGGTCCAGATGTTGCGGACCAGGTTCGCGGTGAACGTGGCGGCGAGCGTGGTGAGGAACGACGGGCCCGAAAGCAGCGGGTGGATCACGTAGTCCTTGAGCACCTGCTTGCGGATCTTGCGGCCCACGGCCTTGGCCCGCGCGCGGAACTCCGGGTTCTTGCGGCGGCGCTTGCTCAGGTTCTTGCCGAGCTCCAGGTCGTAGGCGGCGATGCCGTACTCGAAGAAGCAGGCGTTGAGGAAGTTCCACAGCGGCTGGCCGAGGTGGAAGGGGTGCCACTTCTGGTCCTCGTCGACGCGCATGATGCCGTAGCCGAGGTCGTTGTCCTTGCCGATCACGTTGGTGTATGTGTGGTGCAGCTCGTTGTGAGAGTGCTTCCACTGGTCGGCCGGCGAGACGTGATCCCAATCCCAGGTGGTGGAGTGGATCTTCGGGTCCCGCATCCAGTCCCACTGGCCGTGCAGGACGTTGTGACCGATCTCCATGTTGTCCATGATCTTCGCCACGGACAGCCCGGCGGTGCCGATCAGCCACGCGGGCGGGAAGAACGAGAACAGCAGCACGCCCCTGCTGGCCAGCTCGAGCTTGCGCTGCGCCGCGATGACCTTGCGGATGTAGGCGGCGTCCTTCTCGCCGCGGTCGGCGATCACCTCGTCGCGGATCGCGTCCAGCTCGCGGCCCAGCTCTTCGATCTGCTCGGCGGTCAGGTGGGCGGTCGGGTCGATTGCGGTCAAGGTGTTCCTACCGTTCGATGTCGCAGGGGCCCGCGGCGGCGGACACGCAGGTCTGGATGAGGACGCCCGGCTCGGCCTCGGTGATCTCGCCGGTGCGCAGGTCGCGGACGGCGCCCGCCTTGAGCGGCGAGACGCAGCCGAAGCAGATGCCCATGCGGCACCCGGAGGGCATGAGCACGCCGGCCTCCTCGCCGACGTCCAGCAACGGCGTGGCGCCGTCCGCGTCGACGGTCTTGCCGGTGGCGCTGAACGTGACCTCGCCGCCGTCGCCGGCGACGACGATGCTGGGGCGGAAGCGTTCGGTGTGCAGGCGCTCCTGCACGCCGTGCTCGCTCCAGTGCTTTTCGGCGGCGTCGAGCAGGCCCGCGGGCCCGCAGGCCCAGGTCTCGCGCTCGGCCCAGTCGGGCACGAGTTCGTCGAGACGGGCGATGTCGAGGATGCCGTCTGTGTCGGTGTGCACCTCGGTGAGCCGCAGCTTGCTGTCCGCGACCAGGTCGTGCAGTTCGTTGCGGAAGATCACGTCTTGCGGCCGCGGCGCGCAGTGGACCATGACGACGTCGTCGAACTCGGTGTCGCGCAGCATGCCCATTACGGGCGTGATGCCGCTGCCGGCCGTCAGGTAGAGCACCTTGGCGGGCTTGGCCTGCGGCAGCACGAAGTCACCGGTCGGCTGGTCGAGCTGGATCAGCGTGCCCGGTTTCGCCCGGCGGACCAGGTGGTTGCTGACCTTGCCGTCCGGGATCGCCTTCACGGTGATCGTGACGCGGCCGTCCTGGCGGTTCGTCGGCGAGGTGAGGGAGTAGGCACGCCACAGGCGCACCCCGTCGACGTCGACCCCGATCCGTACGTACTGACCGGCTGTGTGGCCGCGCCAGCCCCGTCCCGGCCTGATCACGACAGTCGCGGCGTCACGCGTCTCGGGGTGCACGGCCTCGATGCGCCCACGTAGGTCAGCGCCCGCACGCAGCGGGCTGACCAGGTCGAGGTAGTCCGACGGCAGCAGCGGCGTCGTGACCATCTCCAGCAGTTTCCACGCCCTGCTGCGGAGGGCTGCACTCGTCATGAGTCCAGCTTGCTGTGCCTCAAGGCGTAAAGTCCTGACCGTAGGACGTGAATCTGATCGGCTGAATTGTTCGCAGGGAACAAAACGTGAGCCATGCAATCCGGAGGGCCAGCGAACTGGCCCTTGATGAGACGACGGTCACCGCACTGCGGGGCGCACTGAAGACCACCGCCGACGAGGTCGTCCAGGCGATCATCGACGAGGTCCCTTCGTACGCCAACGCCCTTTCGGGCAGCATGGGCGGCACCATCCGCCGAGCCGTCCGCACCGCCCTGGGGCACTATCTGGACCTCGCGAGCGGGAACGCCACAGGCGGCGACGGCGGTGACGCAGCCTACGAGCTGGGCCGCGGCGAGGTGCGCGACGGCCGGTCGATGGACGCCCTGCTCAGCGCCTACCGCGTCGGCGCCCGCGTGGCCTGGCGATGTCTGGCAGCGGGTGCCGTATCCGCAGGTCTGCCCGCCGCCGAGGTCGCCAAGTTCGCCGAGCTGACCTTCGCCTACATCGACGAGCTCTCCGCCGCGAGCGCCGCGGGCCACGCCGACGAACTGGCCGCCCGGGGCAGGGCCCACGAGCTTCACCTGGAACACCTGGCCCGCGATCTCCTCGCCGGCGCGAGCCCGGACGTGCTGCTGGCCTCTGCTCAACGGGCCGGGTGGCAGCCTCCGGTTTCGCTGACCGCGGTCCTGCTGCCCGCCGCCCAGGCCCGGCCCGCCTACCGCGCGCTCGACCCGAGCACGCTCGTCCTCGACGATCTGCCGGATGCCACCGGTGTCCTGCTCGTCCCCGATGCCGACCGATCACATCTCCTGCGGCAGCTGACCGACCGCACCGCCGTGGTCGGCCCGGCCCGGCCATGGACTCGCGCGTCCGCCTCGTACGCACGAGCCGTACGCGCGCGCTCCCTCTCCTCTGATATTCGCGACACCGAGGACCACCTGCCCGAGCTGGTGCTGAGCGCCGACGTGGACGCGTTCGCGGACCTGCGTGCCCGAGCCCTCGCACCGTTGCAGACCTTGCCTGTCGCGACCGCGCGGCGGCTGGAGGAGACGTTGCGGGCGTGGCTGCTGCACCAGGGCAGGCGGGACGAGGTGGCGGCGGCGTTGTTCGTCCATCCCCAGACAGTCCGGTACCGGATGTCGCAGCTGCGGGAGCTGTTTCCGGATCTCGCATCGCCACAGCGGGTCCTTGAACTGACGCTGGCGGTCGGTCTTCGGGTCAGCTGACGAGTACTGCCTCGTTCTCGGTGCCATCAGCTGGCTCATGCGGCCCGGGGAAGAGCGGTATGAGCCAGCTGAGACCGGGGGTTGACGTGAAGCCCCAAACAAGGCCTCGGGAAGCCCGTCGGGGGCGCTGTCTCTGAGAAGCGCAGTGGCGGATACGGCTCGACTGGATCCGGTCGACGATGCGCACGCCCGCCTCCCGAGCGCACCCGCGCCCCCCGGTGCGGGCAGCATCGGCCGGACACGGTCACGCCGCCGAGGGACGCTTCAGTCTCCCCTATGCCGCAGGTGCCTTCGTGTGGCAGGTGCTCCAGCCCACGATCAACGTCGTGGAGCTCGGGCGAGCCGCGGTGCCGCATCGAACCCGCCGACCCGTCCGACCTGCGGGTCGGTGGCCGCGACGGGTGCTCGGCTGTGCAGTGTTCGTGGTCCTGTGCCGCCGTTGGAGTGGTGCAGCAACGCTGGGGGTACCGAGACGGCCCGCCGCCTGGGCGGGCCCTCCGCACATGACGAGGATCTGCGCGCCGTCTGCCAGTTGATGGATGCTGCCGGTCTCCAGCGCGGCCGGCTGGTCGGGATCGCGCTGAGGGGCGAGGACCTCGTCGACGCCGGCAGGGGCGCGGCGCGCCCGTGCCATCTCCGCGAACAGCGGCACCAGTCCGGTGGCGGACTCGACTCACCGTCAACGACTACCACGCCTACTTTCGGATACGACTCAACCACGCAATGCACGGCTTGGCCCACACCCCAGCCGCGGACCAGTCACTGAAACGCCGGTGCACCGTCTGCCAGGAGGCGCTGAAGACCGGCAGCTGCCGCCAGCTACAGCCCGTAGTCGCACGGAAACGATCGCGGCCCGAGGCGACCGTGCTGGTCGCAGTCCTCAACGAGTGGCTGTGACGAGCACTTTCCCCTCCCGGTCCTAGCAGCCCATGAGCGTGTGGGCTTGCTCGATCCACCCCGAGACGGCCTTGCACCACAGCTCTCGGCGACCGACTGCGCTTGGTTGAAGTGGTGGAACGCCGCCAATGGGTCGCCGGTTTCGGCCGCGAGGTAGGCCAGTGCCACCAGGCCGGCCGCTTCCCCGGGCCTGAAGCCGATCTCCCGGTGCGGGCGTGTCGGCGGGGCCGCCGAGCCCGCGCCATCGTCAGTGCGGCGACGACCAGAGAAGCGGGGCGTCGGCGGGGGAGGGGCAGTCGGGTCGTTGTGCCGGCCGACGATCCCGGCGGGGATCCGGCGGGCCGCCTGTTGTGACGGGCAGGGACGACCCCCGCCGGTCCAGGCCGGCAGTCCATCGCTTCGCTGCCGGTTTCGTTACCGGGGCGAAGAATGCTTGTGGTGGGGGTCCAGCCGGTAGTCGGGACATTCGCGGTTCTGGCATGGGCCCGGTCCCCACACGGGAACGAACACGCCGAGGCTCTTGTGGCGGTGGACTGTGGCTGGCACGGATTTCTTGCACGTCGGGCATACGTACGCTTCGGGCTTGCGCTTTGTTTTGACCATCTTTTTACGATATGCCGGTTCTGGAGTGTCGGGAAGTGCCCTGCTGCTGCGCTGGCCCGAGCGTGGGCGGGCTCCACCCTCCTCGCCCGGTGAACCGGCTGGAGGCTCGGGGGCATCCGTCATGGGTAGTGCGCTGGGGGTCTCGGGCTGCTCTGTGGCAGCGGAGGTGTCCTGTTCGTCGGTCTGTTCCAGGACGCCTACCGGGGCAGGCCTTTTGAGGCTGAGGACCACGGAACCGGTCAGGACGACAACGATGACCGCGAGGCTGATCGGTGAGGGGATTTCCGGGATGCTGGGGCTGATCAGCTTGTGGGATGCCTGGAGGATGAGCTTGACCCCGATGAAGGCGAGGATGATCGCCAGTCCCTTGTTCAGGTAGTGGAAGCGGTCCAGCAGTCCGGCGAGCATGAAGTAGAGGGCCCGCAGGCCGAGGATGGCGAAGGCGTTGCTGGTGTAGACGATGAAGGCGTCGTCGCTGACCGCGAGGACGGCGGGCACGCTGTCGACGGCGAAGATCAGGTCGGCGGCCTCGATCGCGGCGACCACCGCGAGCAGCGGGGTCGCCATCCGTATGCCGGCTTCCTTGACGAAGAACTTCGCCCCGGCGTACTCGTCGCGCACCGGGATGAGCTTGCGGAGCATCCGCACGGCGAAGCTCTTACCCGGATCGAAGCTTTCCTGCTCGTCCTTGAGGAGCTTGTAGGTGCTGTAGAAGAGAACCGCGGCGAAGGCGAAGAGCACCGCGGTGAAGCGGCTGACCACGGCCACGCCGAGGGAGAGGAAGATCCCGCGGAAGACGAGCGCGCCGATGACGCCGAAGAACAGCACGCGGTGCTGGTAGGCGCGGGGCACCTTGAAGTACGCGAAGATCACGGCGAAGACGAACAGGTTGTCGACCGACAGGCTCTTCTCCAGCAGCCACGCCGTCGTGTACTCGGTGCCTGCAGTGGTGCCGAGGACGAGGAAGACGACCGCGCCGAAGATCAGGGCGAGGCTCACCCACAGGCCGCTCCAGCCGGCGGCCTCTTTGAAGCCGATGACGTGCGCGGTGCGGTGGGACAGCAGGTCCACCGCCAGCGACACGACCACCGTCGCGGCGAACGCCCCCCACAGCCAGAGCGGGACCTCAAGCACGCCGAAACACCCTCACTATGGCCCGCGCGAATACGCCGGCCCTATACAGGAGTGTCCGGCATTGCGCCCTTGAGGGCATGCGGAGCGGGTGACGCCGACTGGAGGCATCCGACCGGCGTGACCACAGCGCCCCGCAAGGACGGATCGGCCCTGGCAGGTGACACACTCCTAGTCACCGGTGCGATGCTGGTGCTGCACACTCGAGGTCCCTCCGGTGCCGCCGACTCCTCCTCGTTTCCCGACCGCCGCGGCCTGCGCGGTGCCCGCAGTCATCGTGGCCATCGAACGCGTGCAATCCGGCGCCCGCTGTCCCAGCGATGTCGCCACAGGCGCGGCGATCGGCCTGGCCAGTGCCTGGCTTACCCGGCACGTCCCGCACCTGATCCGGCGCCGCCGGCCTAGCCACGCGGGGGCGCCGGTTCCGTGCCGGGTATGGAGGCAGGTCACCAGTAGTGTCGGCGGCCGGCGACTGCGCGTCCCATGGATCCCATGATCCACAGGATGGCGCCGATGACCGCGAGGATGATCCCGATCGTCCACAGGATCGATGTGCCGGTAACGAAGCCGACAACCAGCAGAATGATGCCGAGCAGGAGCATGACCGCCTCCGTTTCCGCAGTAGTGCTGGTTTCACTGTGGACCTCGCCACGGCACTAGGGAAGCCCCGGCTTCAGCTGAGCTCGCTGCGTGGTGTTACGCGGCCAGCTCCTACGCACCCAGCGCGGTTGCGGTTGGTATCGAGCCTGGGGGTCGGCCTGCGAGGGCTGGCTGCCCGTTCTCACCCGTCCGGCCCGTGAAGTGTGAGCGCGGACGCGGTGGCCACTCGCAGGACAAGGGTTGGGTCTACAGCCCTTGGGGGCTCTTCGCCGTTCTTGGGACGGCGAAGAGCAGTCCTCCTGTGTGATCAAGCCGCAGTGAGAGTGTCTTGCTGTTGCGGTAGGGGGGCAGGCGTACAGGGAAGCCTTGCCCCTCTACGGAGACCAGCATGACGACCACCCGCGTGCCGCGGCCCGCGCCCGACGGCACACGCGATGACGCCACGACCGCCCGCCTGGAGCAGACGATCGCCCGCCTGGAGCAGGAGAACGCGCAGCTGCGGAACGCCGTCGACTCCCACGCGAGGGTGGACCAGGCCAGCGGTGTCCTCATCGCGATCGACCGGCTGAGGCCGGCGGCCGGGTTCGAGGTGCTGCGTGAGGTGTCCCAGCACACCGACACCAAGCTGCACACGGTGGCTGAGTCGGTGATCGCCTGGGCCCTGGGGCAGCCGTTGCCGGAGCGGGCGGGGCGGCAACTGGACGCGGCCATGCCGCGGCGCTCACACCAGCAGGATGCCCGGGACGCGGAGGCAGGGTAGAGCGCCGTGGCCGGGCAGGGGTGTCAGGGGGCCAGGGCCTGTTCGACGGTGGAATGGCACCCGATGACCTGATCCAGCCCGACGAGCTCCAGAACCCGCAGCACCGATGCGTGGGCGCCAGCGATCCGTAGCCATCCTTGGGCGTCACTCATGGACTGGTGGGCGGCGATGAGGACGTTGATGCCGCTGGAGTCCATGAAGGTCACGCCGCCGAGATCGACCACGGTCCGCGGCCACGTCGCGTCGTCAGAGGCCAGCAGGGCCTCCGCGAACTCGTTCTTGACCGTGTGATCGATTTCGCCGCGCAGGGTGAGAACCCGGATGCCATCGACGGTCATGTGGTCGATCGACAGGCCGGGCCGGGCTGCTCCGTGGGTGTCTGTCACCGTTTCCTCGACTGCGCTCGCTGATCGGGGCTCGGGCCCCGACAGGATGTGCGCTGGCAGCCTTCCCCGATAATACGGTGAATACCCGTTCGACTCTCTGTCTGGCTTCAGTTCGCCGCCCGGCGGCGGCACGGCGCCGTTTGCCTCTGGTCGACGTCAGGCTGGCAGCCGTCGCCGTCACCGCCAAGGTGTTCGTCATGAACAAGGACGGCTGCTTCCACCGCCGTCACCTGCTCGCCGAAACCCGCCGATACCTCGCCCTCGTCCAGCGCGACCACCGCCGCCAACCCGACCTGGACGAGACGATCGTGAACGAAGCGATCGCCGAGCACTGCACCGACATCACCGAGGCCCGCACCGAGCGCGGCGAGGAACCCGGACACCGCCTCTAGACCGCCCTCTGGGCACCCGCCGACCCGCAGTCCTCCAGGACACCAACCGCCGCGCCACGCTGGGACCGGAAGCCGGCCGCCGACCCGGCCGCGCCCTTCCTGCCGCTTCAGCCGGGGGAGTGGGACATCCCGCGCTCACCGCTGCGCCACGACCCCGCCCTCATCGCCGCACGCGTCCTCACCGCCCGGCTGCGCACCGCACGCCGCACGGCCGCGCCATGTACGGCCCGGCCGCGCACCAGACGACCGCGCAGCACAAGCAGCTGCTCCTCTTCGCCCAGGAGCAGCCGCCCACGTTGGCCCGCCCGGCGATCGACCTCACGGCCCTGCGCACCGACCTGGAGGCCCTGGAGCTGACCACCGACCAGATCCGTCGGACAGGCACGGCGTTCGCCACCGTCGGAGACGAAGCGCGCCGACGAGTGCGCACGCCTGCGCACCCGAACCCGGAGCCCGCACACCAGGACCCGGGCGGCGCGCCGCACGCACACCAACCAGACGACCAGAGGACGCACCGCCCGCATCGCCCCGCACCGGCCAGGGCCCCGGCGCGCCCGGATGATGCGCTCCGGCGTGGTCAGCGCGCACTGACCGCGCCGGGCGGATCCGCGAATGCTCACTGGGTGCGCACCGTTCCGGGGCAGCCCGACGCCCCGGCCACCTGCATCACGACCGTCGAACGGGTGGACGAAGTGCCCCGTCGGGCACACACGAGATCAGAAACAGGCACTCAGCGCAGCCGTCGCACATAGGCGTCCGCTTTCGGGCTGCGCGGGCCCGGTGCCAGGTTCTCTGCCGTGGAGGAGAAGGCCACCGTCCGGGCCCGGGCGTCGAGCGGCCGGTCCCCGGTGCCGGCCTGGACCGGGGTGCTGGCCGCGTCGGTGATCGCCACCCTGGTGCGGCCGTTGCGCAGGTCGCGCAGGTACCAGGTGCCCGGGTCCGACGTGCCCGCGAACGCCCGGAAGAGCAGGTGCCGGCCGTCGCGGCTCAGTGCCCCGTCGGCGGTCGACAGGGCGGGGTCGGGCGCCTCGACGATGCGCAGGGCGTCGGTGCGCAGGTCGCGGACGAAGACGTTGGAACCGTCGCCGTTGGTGTCCTCGGGGCCGAGGTCGGTGGACGTCGAGGTGAAGGAGGCGTAGCGGCCGTTGCCGCTGATGCCGGCCTGGGACGCCCTGCCGTTGCCACGGGCGCCGTCGGGCGTGGTGTGCAGCGACCGATGGGTCCCGGTGAGCGGGTCGGCCACCTTGACGTCGGAGGCCGGATTGTCGTACGGCCAGTAGCTGCTGTTCGTGTACACCATGACGCTGCCGTCGTCGCTGAGCAGCGGACTGGTGGCCCGGTGCAGTGCGGACGGGTGTTTCGTCAGCTCCCCGGTGCGCATGTCGCGTACGGCGACCGACGCGCCCGGTCGGGGGACCGTCTCGCTCACGGCGAACGCGACATACCGACCGTCGGCGCTGACGGACGCGTGCAGCGCCCACGTCAGGTAATTGCCGAGGTCGTTGCCGACGTACCGCACTTCCCCGGTCCGCAGGTCGCGCCAGTAGACCGACTGCTTGTCGTGCACTTCGCCCGGAATCAGGTCGGTCGAGGCCGACACGAAGACCACGTACCGTCCGTTCGCGCTGATGGCTCCCTCGGTGCCGCCGAGCCCGGACTGGCCTCCGGCGGCGTCGGTGCTGACACGCTGGGTGCGGCCGGTCCGCAGGTCCCGCAGGAAGACGTCCGGGGCGCCGTTCGTGTCATCGGGGACCAGGTTGGAGGCCGACGACGTGAAGACCGCGTAGCGGCCGTCGGCGCTGAGCGACGGGGCGTCCGACGCACCGTCGGCGCCCTGGCTGAGGCGGACGGTGTGCTGGGCGTCCGGCTTCTTCCCGTGGTGCTCGCGGTGCGGGTCGTGTGGTGCCGCCTGTGCCCCCGTTGGCGCCAGCAGCGCCACCGCGCACACGCAGGCGGTGACGGCCACGGCTGTGGCTCCGAGTCTGCTTCGCATGGATGTGTTCCCCCTTGACTCATGCGGACGTGGACGCCGCCCGGGCTCGGCATGCCCCGCGTGCCAGGCGTCGGCGGCGGCCGTCAGCGTCGACCGGGCGGTCACCGGACGTCGCGGCGCCAGGCGGCGCGCCTTTGATAAAACTCCAACTGCCGCCCCTGGACAATCCGATGAATGCGGTACAACCAGGCGGCGAGATCAGCGGTCCGCACGCTTGCTCGGTCCCGGCAGACGGCACGAGGACTGAGGAGCCGCGCAGTCGGCCATGCAGTGACGGGTGGTTTCGAGGAGTGACCTGTCCGCGCAGGGCCGGCACATCTTCCGCGAGCTGTGCTGCTCTCGCTTCGCGCGCGGATGGCGAGGGCGGCCAGCAGGTCAGCTTCGACGGCCGCGTACCGCCGCGGACTCCATCCGACGCCGTCGCGGATGTAGACGGCGCAGGCTGCGCGTTCCCTGGCGGCGATGGCCCGGCTGGTGGACGCCTCAATGATTGGGGCAAGGTCGGCGGGCCAACGTCGGCCTGCCGCGCTGCTGACCCGGGGAGCGCATCCAGCCGGATCGGTGGTGTCCCGAGCGGTGCGCTGGATAGGTTGCTTCGATGAAGCTGCCTGCGTACTGGATGACGCGTCCCGCTCCACCCCCGGACCGCAGAACGTCGGCATCCTTCGACCGACTGCTGGAGCAAGCGCTCGCGAACGGTCCCGATGAGCCCATCGACTACCGGCTCGAGGCGCCGAAATGGCAGTTCCTCTGCCATGCCGCAGACCGCGGAAGACTGCTGTTGCACGGCTCGGGCGACCCGGCGATCAGCCGCTTCGAACCCCGGCAGCCGGACGACAGCAGCGAGTTCGGCAACCGGCGCGCGGTCTTCGCCGCCGGCGACGGGCTCTGGCCGATGTACTACGCGATCCTGGACCGGGACCGCCACCCGATGTCGTTGATCAATGGCTGCGTCCGCCTCGCCAACGGCAGCGAGCGGCTCGGCGAGCCGCACTACTACTTGTCCATCAGCGCGCAGGCGCTGAAACAGCACCCCTGGCGTCCCGGCACGGTGTACCTGCTGCCCGCCGGCACCTTCGAGCTGCAGTCGCGGATGCGGGTCGGCGATGTCTGGGTGCAGCCGGCCCAATGGGCAAGTCCCGTACCAGTGACCCCTGTCGCCAAACTGGCCGTGCAGCCGGAGGACTTCCCGTTCCTGAACCAGATCCGCGGCCATGACGATGAGCGGGTCTGGACCCGTGCCGCCGAGGACCCGGATGGCTTCCCCTGGCATGCGGAGGCGTGACGCATGCGTCGCGGCGCGACTGAGACTGACTGTCACCAGAGACTCCCTGTCACCAGATCACGCTCTCCGACGGTCGCAGCCGCGAGCGGAGTTACCACCGGATCCGGCTCAGATCAGCCCGGTTCGGAGGCACGTGAGCCCGGCGCGGCCCGCAACCCCGACCCCAGGGCAGCGCCCCCGCCTATGGCCGCACGGCGTACACGTACCGGCTGAAGGGCGCCCTGGGGTCGTCCGCACCCACGTCGTTCGCGTACTCCCCGAGTGTCCATAACGCCCCGGAACCGCTGTCGTCGTAACTCAGGTCCTCACAGCCGATGTTCAGCCGGGACCTGTGCAGGGGAACCGCGCCTGCGGCGTCTCTCCAGGTGCGCAGTGCGCCGGGCGTGTGAGAGCCGTTGCTGGTCGTCAGGTAATACCTGGAGCCCACCTTGACCGCGCCCTGTGTGCGCACGCCCTGCGGCACCGCGGCGGCCCACTCCGCCTGCGGCCGCAGACCGCCCGCCGTCCGCAAGGGCCAGCAGACGAGCCGGGGGCGGCCGCGCGTGGCGTACTCGCTGACGAGCAGACCGGGACCACTGGCCGTCCGGTTGACGGACACCTGGGAGAAGGTGAGGTCCTGTGCAGTGCCGCTCCAGTTGTAGCCGTAGATCTGCGGCAGGACGTACTCGACACGAGCTCGGAGGCGTGCAGCAAGACCCGGACCTGGCGGCCGATGAACCGGGTCGGGACCGAGTAACGGTTGGTGCGGACGGTGATCTGGGAGAACCGGTCGACCCGTGGGTGAACCAGCGGCCGGTCTCGAACGTCTCGACGGGCAACGGCTTCAACGACGGCCGTTCGACGGCGAACAGCTCGCCGATCGTGCGGGGACGGGTCCCGATCCGCCGGACCTCGTCGGCCAGATCCCACTCGTCGATCAGCATGTTCAAGTGCGCCAGCGAGTCGATCTCGGGGACGGGAACGAAGTGGTTGCGGCGAAACCAGCCGATCTGGCCCTCGACGCCTTTCTCGTGGGCGCCCTCCATTCCCGGCGTGCAGTAGAACGGCTCGATGCCGTAGTGGGACCGAAATGCGGTCCACCGGTCGGTCTCGACCCGGCGCCGCGTGAAGCCGAGCACCGACGCGACCGCGGCCTTCAGGTTGGCATATTGGATCTTTGCCGAACGGCACGCCGCCCAGCACTCTGAAGGCGTGCTCGTGGCCCTCGAAGAACGCCTCCTGACCGCCGGAGGCGAACACCTGGTGCACCGCCTTCCCGGAGAACGACAACCGCAGGCAGAACAAATGGCACTTCACCAGCTCGCCCCGCAAACGGACCGCGACCTCGCCGAAGCCGACCTCGGCTTCGGCGCCGGCCAGGTGCGACTGCTCGATGACCACCTGCGCCGGGCCACGGCCGGCCTCGACCCGAATCTCCGGCTTCCGCTTGGCGACGTAGGCGCGCACGACCTGGTAGGACACGTCGTCCGTCGCGTGCTCGTTGATCAACCGGCGATAGATCCGGACCACCGTGTGACGCTGCTTCCTCGGCGCATCCAGATCAGCCAGCAGCATCTGGTCGATCACCGGCTTGAACGGATCCAGCTTGGAACGGCGAGACGCGTACGGCTCCCGAGGTTGCGGCCACGCCGAACTCAGCGCCTTCTGAACAGTCCGCCAGCCCACCCGGTACTTGCGCTCCAGCGCCCGGTTCGACATGCCCTCGCGAGCGTCACGCCGCAGCGCGGCATACAACTCGACCTTCGACTGACCAGGCGGCATCGGCGGTGCTCCTTCACTGAGCACATTCACCTTGCCACCGCAACCCCGCGAGTGACACTACTTCTACGAACAACTTCCCAGCTAACCAGCCGGTGACATCCACTCAGACGGACAACTGACAACCCACAAACACCGTCAGAGCCATCCTTGCGAAAACCATTGGTGCCCGGCTTGCTCCGCTGATGGACTGACCGTCCTACCGTGAGTCTGCCGCGTGACGGAGGTAGTGGTTGTGACAGGCTATGACGTGCTTGCCGAGGTGTACGAATGGCTCATCTCGGATGCAAAGTTACCTCCAGCCGAGTTCGCTGCGTCGTTCGACGACGCCCTCAATCTCCTGCCGTCGAACGCTCACGTCCTCGACTGTTCGTGCGGAACCGGACAGTTGGCGGTTGGCCTTGCCGGTCGTGGCATGCAGGTTGTCGCAACTGACGCCAGCGAGGCGATGGTTCGTCGGACTGTAGAGTTGTCTGAGGAGTTCGGTGCATCCGTCCGGGCCGTACGGGCGAACTGGGAAGAGTTGCCCGACCATTTCCAGGACAACACGTTCGACATGGTGTTCTGCGTTGGCAACTCGCTTCACCATGCCGCGGGCGCGACAGGCAGGGGTGCTGCTCTGGAGTCGATGTCACGGCTTCTGCGCCCCGGCGGACGCTTGGTACTCACATCCCGCACTTGGGAACTCGTGAGGGCCAGAGGTTCCCGGCTGGAGATCAGTGACCGACTCGTCCGCCGGAACGGTCGCGATGCCGTCGTGGTCTACCGCTGGGAGATTGCGCCGCATTGGGAGGAGGAGCACCACATCGAGATTGCGATCGCGCAAGTTGAAGCGACCGGGTTGGTTCTTGTCCGCTCGGAACTGCTGTCCTGCTGGCCCTACCGGTACGAGGAACTCGAAGTCGAGCTGCACCGGGTCGGACTCCAAACGGAATTGAGCACGTTCGATCTTGAGGCCGAGAACTACATGGTGGTCGCGAGCAAGGTATAAACACCGGACTCTCAGTCCCTGGCCGGACCGCGCGGTTGCTCGCAGGACGCTTGCGCCCTCTCATCGGTGCGGATTCAAGTGGTCGACGCAACGCCTCGGACGAGGAGTGCTCGTCGATCAGACGGCGGTAGATCCGGGGTGACGGTGTGGCGCTGTTTCCTGGTCGCGTCCGGATCAATGAGCAGGATCTCGTCGATCAGCAGCGTGAACGGATCCAGCTTCGACGGCCGCGACGAAGCGGTTGTCGTGCGTGGCTGCGGCCAAGCCGAGGTCAGGGCCTTGTTGACCGTGCTCCAGGTGACGCCGTACTTGCACTGCAACGCCCGGTTCGACATGCCATCGCGGGAGTCGCGCCGCAGCGCGGCGTACAACTCGACCTTCGACTGGCCAGGCGGCATCGGGGGTGCTCCTTTACTGAGCACATCCAGCGCTTCGTCGTCGACCCGCTCCTCGCACTGTCATGTGGCCGACTGAGCGCCGCGCCCGGATCGCCGGCACCGGCCTGAGCACCCCGCGGCCACCGGGTTCCCGCGCACGCGCCCATCGTGGGCTTTGCCCGGCCCGCGAATGGCCTGGCCCGCTGTACCGGAAGGGCGAGCAGCTCCTGCCGGACGGCGTCATCGACATCCAGGCGCAGGAATGGCAGGCCGTGACGCACTGGGACGGTTGCCTGCCGGGGCCCAGCGTCACCCTCACCCCGAAGCGGCCTGGGAGGCACTGCGCGGTGACGGCCGTGTCTGAGACGTCCTCTCCCGAAGTCCGGCGTCTCCGTGGACGAGTACGCCCGTAGCCAGCGCCCGGAGGCCTGTCGGCACTCAACTTCCCGCGCCTGCTCTTGCTGTCAAAGGTCTCCCACGCCTCCGGACAGCCGAGCCGGAGCCTTACTCACCTGGACGGTCGATGAGCCGACGAGCCGGATCAGCGCGCCGGCCCTTGACTGCTCATTCTTCGGCGCGCTGGCGGGCGGCGAGGATCGCGACGTCGTCTTCGTAAGCGCCGTTCGCGAGGTGGGTCAGGAGTGTGTCGAGCATGTCGTCCAGAGGGCCGTCCGCTGACAGGCTCAGCGCCTGGAACGCTTGCACTGAGACGTCGATGTCGGTGCCGCGCGGCGTCCCACCACTCCGTCGGTGTGGAGCAGCAGCGTGGTGCCGGGGTCCATTTGTACGGTGAACGATTCGTAGCCGCCGAGGCCGGTGCCGATGGGCGGACCGGCCGGGGGCCACAAGACCTCGATGCTGCCGTCTGGTCGCAGGACGGCCGGTGGCAGGTGTCCGGCGCTGCTGCCATGCACGGTTATTTGACCGACCGTTCTACATACGCCTATGGTCTTCGATGTGGCCAGGACCAAGGAATTCGATCCTGACGCCGCGCTGCAGTCGGCCCTTGAGCTGTTCTGGCGGCGCGGCTACGAAGCGACGTCGATGTCGGACCTCGTCGAGCACCTCGGCATCGGCCGCGCCAGCATCTACGCGACCTTCGGCAGCAAGCACGAGCTGTATCTGAAGGCCCTGGACCGCTACGCCGAGACGCGCGATCCGGCTCTCCTCGCCGAGTTGTCCCAGCCGGGCCCCGCACTGCCTGCGGTGCGGGCGGTGGTGCGCCGCTTCGCCGTCGAAGCCGCATCCCCGGAAGGCCGGCTGAACGGCTGCTTCGTCACCAACACCGCGGCGGAGCTGGCCCCCCACGACCCTGCGGCGGCCCGCCGAGTCGAGCTCAGTTGGGAGCACATCGAGACCCTGCTGCACTCCGCGCTCGTACGGGCCCAGGCTCAGGGCGAGCTGCCCGAGGGCCGCGATCCACGCGCACTGGCCCACATGCTGCTCGTCCTGCTGCAGGGCCTACGGATCGTCGGCAAGGCATCGGACGATCCCGCCCGGGTGCGGGACGCGGCTGAACAGGCCCTGGCCCTGCTGGCCTGACTCCCACCCACCGGAACCGCCAGGCTTCCTTCGCACGCCCAAATAATGAACCGATCGGTCAAATATCAGGGGGAAGGCATGACCGCCACGGGCGCTGCCCGCGTCGCCACTACGCAGCAGCGATGCGCCTTCGCCCTCCTCGGTAGCGTCCAGGCCACACTGATCTTCACGCTCGCCGCGATCGCCGTACCGCTGCCCGCCATCGGGCGCGAATTCGGCCTGCAGCGCGCCGACTTGATCCTGCTCAGCGCTGCCTACGGATTGACCTTCACCGGGCTGCTGCTTTTCGGCGGACGCCTCGCGGACCGCTACGGCGGGCGGCGTGCCCTCACCGCAGGCCTGGTCCTCTTCGCCGCCGCCTCGGCCGCAGCCCCGCTCGCCCCCGGCATGGGGACGCTGCTCGCAGCGCGCTTCGCGCAGGGCGCGGCGGCGGCTCTGATCGCGCCCGCCGCCATGGCCGTGCTGCGCGCCGTCTTCCCCTCTCCACCCGCGTACGGCAGAGCGATGGCCACCTGGGGCGGGCTGTCGATACTCGGCGCGACCGCGGGCAATCTGCTCTCCGGCGTCATCTCAGCGCTGCTGTCGTGGCGTTGGACCTTCGCCGTACCGCTCGTGGTGGCCCTCGCAGCCCTCGCCCTCACGCCCCGGCTCCTGCCGGACACCACGCCGAGCCGGGGCAGGACCCTCGACCTGCCGGGTGCTCTCCTCGCCACCGCCGGGATCACCCTGGCCAGTTACGGGCTCGTCGTCACCGATACCCGCCCCTGGTCGTCGGCCATCGTGCTCATGCCACTGCTCTGCGGGGCCGCGCTGCTGGCCACGTTCTGGTACGCCGAGCGCCGCGCCCGCGACCCGCTGCTGCCGCCCCGCTTCCTGCTCGACCGGCGGCGGGTCCTCGCCCTCGCGGCCATCGCACTGAGTGCTTGCGGCACCGCGATGACCTTCGTGGTCCTCTCACTCCACCTCCAGCAGGCGCTCGACTGGTCACAGCTGCAGACCTCGGCGGCGTTCGTACCGTTCGCTGTTGCGCTGATCGCCTCGGGCCGGGCGGCAGGACCGCTCATCCGCCGGTACGGGGCCCGAACCGTCACAGCCGCCGGGCTGGGAACCGGCGCGGCCGGGCTCGCCCTCCTCGCGCTCACCGGGATCGACGCACACATCTCCTACGGGTACGGACTGCTGCCGGGCCTCGTGCTGCTGCCGGCCGGCACGGCGGCCTCCTTCGCAGGAGCCGCCGTGCTCGCCACCCAAGGCGTGCCGCAGCAACAGACCGGGCTCGCGGGCGGCGTGCTGAACACCGCGATGGAACTCGGCCCGACCGTCCTGTTCGCGATCCTGCTCACGCTCGGCAGCGATGCCTCGTCCCTGGCCGCAACAGCGGCCGCTCTCGCCGCCGTCGCCCACCTGAACCACCGCACCAGGTAATCCACCACTCAAGGGAGCCACCGAAATGAACCGCTTCACCGGCAAGACCGTCCTCGTCACCGGCGCAGGCTCCGGTCTCGGCCGCGCAATCGCGCTCGCATTCGCAGCCGAGGGCGCATCCGTGGTCGCCGCCGGGCGCACCGCGGCCACTCTGAACGAGACGGTCGGCCTCATCGATTCCGCAGGCGGCACGGCCGCCGCCGTCACCGCCGATGTCACCGACTCCGGCCAGCTCCAGAACCTGGTACGCGAGAGCGTTACCCGCTTCGGCGGACTGGACATCGCGGTCAACAACGCCGGGATACTCCGCGGCACCGGGCCCGTCGGGGAAGTGAGCGAGGAGGACTGGGATGCGGTGCTGCGGACGAACGTCACGGGCGTCTGGCTGGCCATGAAGCACCAGATCGCACACATGAAGGACAACGGCGGCGGCGCCATCGTCAACATCTCCTCCAACCTGGGCGCACACCTGCGGATCCCGAACGTTGCCGCGTACATCACCTCAAAGGCAGCGGTCTCCGCGCTGACCCGCGCCGCCGCTCTCGACCACATCCACCAGGGCATCCGCATCAACGCGGTCAGCCCCGGCGCCTCCGCTGCTCCCATGTCGCTGCGGCCCGGCGAGACCGAGGCCGACCGTGCCGAGCGAGTGAAGACAGAAAACCCGCTCGGCCGGGTCGCGGAGGCAGAAGAAGTGGCAGCCGCGGTGCTCTACCTCGCCTCGCCCACGGCTGGCGCGGTGGTCGGCGCCGACCTGGTCATCGACAGCGGATCCTCGGCCTGACGGTTCGTAGCTTCAGCGGCACCCTTCCCAGGAAGGAACCCCGCACAACGGGCTGGAACGAGAGCCACATCCCGACCAGAGCGGCCGCACTGCGGTGCCGCGGCGCCAACAGCGGCATCACCTCTTCGGATCACGGAGCGCGGTCGCCCCCTCAGCCGCGCACGCGCCGGCGACGGCGGCCGTACCGGTCTATAGGGCACACCGCCCAACTGTGTGTCCTTGCGCGGACGGCGGGCAGCACCACCGGCAGACATGCCGGTCCCGCGGAATGTGCACCACCGCCCGCCCGCGTTCGGCGCACCACAGCAGGTCTGGGAGGATGGCCGGCAGCCGTCCGTACCGGGCCCGGGCACCCGCGGGCGGCGAGAGGCGGTCGGGTACGGGCAGAGGCCCGGCGGGCGGGAGAGCGGAGCGGTGCGGCACATGCCGGAGTACCCGGAGTACCTCGCCGCGGTCGTGTTCGCCGCGGGCGGTGTCGTCAACGCCTTGCTGGCACCGCACCGGTTCTCCACCGCCGTCCTGCTCTGCCTCGCGGTGACCTCTGCCGGACTCGGCGTGGCCGGTCGCAGTGCGGCAGCCCACCCGACCATCGCCACCGTGGTCGCCGTCGCCGCCCTGCTCCTGGCGCTCGCGCTGGGCCTGCTGCTGCTGGCCGACGGTGTCCTCCTGGTCCGGCGCTACGGACCGCAGGCAGCCCTGCTGGCGACCGGGGCCGCCGGCTGCGCGGTGCTGACGGTGCTCGGCCTCGACGCGGTCTTCCATGTGGTCGGCGGCGAGGTGTTCGGTGCCCTCCTGATCGCGGTGAACGCGGCCGCGGGATACCTCACTCTGCTCTTCCTCGTCTTCGCCGGCTACGCGTTCGTCTGGGGCCGCAGCACCCCCCTGCCGGAAACCACCCATGTCGTCGTCCTGGGCGCCGGGCTCGACGGCGACCGGCCCGGCCCGCTGCTGACCCGCAGGCTGGAGCGCGCCCTTGCGATCGACGCCGCCCGCGCACCGGACACGCCTCGTGTGGTGTTCGTCGTCTCGGGCGGCCAGGGCGACGACGAGGTCCGCTCCGAGGCGGACGCGATGGCCGACTATCTGCACGGACGCGGAGTGCCCGCCGACCGGATCGTGCGGGAAGACCGCTCCGTCAACACCGGGCAGAACCTCCGCTTCAGCGCGGCCCTCGTGGACGGCACCACTCCCGGCCACCGTGCCACGGTGGTCACCAGCGGCTTCCACGTCTACCGCACGACTCTGCTGGCCCGCCGCGTCGGCGTGTCCGTGCACGTCGTGGGCGCGCCGACCTCCCCCGCCTACTGGCTGGCCGCGACGCTGCGCGAATTCGCCGCCATCCTGTGGCTGGACCGCCTCCCCCTGGTCGGCCTCAGCCTGCTGCTGGCACTGCCGGTGGCGACGGCGGTCTTCCAGCGCTGAAGCGCCGGCCGCAGACCGTGTCAGAGGTCCTGACAAAGGCGCCGCGGCCCGTTCCGGTCAGGTGGCCGCGCACCGCACCGAGGGGTCCGTGCCGACTGTGTGACCGGCACGGACCCTGATGGGGCCTCCCATACGGCGGTGCACCGACGAAATGTCGCTCAGCAGGTGCCACACGCCGGGGAGCTGCGACCCGGCCCAACCTCTGCGCCGTGTGCCAGGGCCGCCACCTGCGCTACGACCATGACCACCACGCCCGCACCTGTAGGTTCGCATGTCGCGTGTCCCGCAGTAGCCTGATCGAGCGGAGTCCGTGAGACATGGGGGTGGTGAGTGCAGGCGCCTGCGACCGTCGTGCAGCTCGCTCTGCTCGTCCTTCTGGTGCTGCCCGGGGTCACCTATCAGTTCGTCCGGGAACGCCGCCGTGGGCCGGTGCCCGGTGAGCGTGATCTGGGTGAGCGGGTGCTGCGGGCGATCGTCGCGTCGATCGCGCTGGACGCCCTGTACGCGGTGGTGGCGGGGCCGGCGCTGGTTCGCCTGGCTCGAGGCGCCGGCGGCGGCTGGGACGGCTTCGTGGAACGGCCGCGAGTGGTCGGCTTCGTCGCCGTGGTGCTGTTCCTCGTCGTGCCGGCCGTGGCGGCGGTCACCGTTTCCCTGGTGGATCGGCAGCGGCGCAAAGCTCGGTTCCTGCGCACGCCCAGCGCCTGGGACCACGCGTTCCGCGACCGCGAACCGTGCTTCGTGCGCGTGCGGCTCAAGGACGGCAACTGGGCGGGCGGCTGGTACGGCAACCGGTCGTACGCCTCCTCGTACCCCCACCCGGCCGAGCTGTACCTCGAATCGGCGCGCGTGATGGGTGCCGACGGGGCGTTCGGCGCGCGCGTGCACGGGACGGCGGGCCTGCGGCTGCGGGCGGAAGACTTCGATGTGCTGGAGTTCGTCGAAGCCGGAGAACCGGCGGCCGTGCCGGGGGAGGAGCGATAATGGCGCACGAACCCGAGCTCTCGCACGAACCCGAGCTCACGCTCGAAGAGGCGGCGCTGCTGCAGGAGGCCGCGGAACGCGGCTACACCCCGAAACGCACGGTCGCCGAGCCGGACGAGGCGCCCGGCGGCCCGGCCGGCACCTCGAACGGCAACGAGGACTGACGCGTGGGCGGCGGGCCCGCCAACGGTCTGGCCGAGCGGTTCTGGGAGGCGTTCCAGGTGGCCCGGCACAGCGCGGACCCCGCGTCGGTCGAGAAGGCGATCGACCTCGGCCATGCCCTGCTGGCCACCGAGGACGTGGCCGAGCGCCACTCGGTCCTGTCCGATCTCGGGGGCCTGCTGCAGACCCGCTACCACCAGACCGGAGACTTCGAGTTCCTGCAGGAAGCCGTCCGGGCAGTCACGGAGGCTTACCTCCTGGCGTACGAAAGCCCGGAGGACTCGGCCAGCTACGCCAACAACATCGGCATGCTGCTGCACACCGCCTTCCAGCGGAACCAGGACCGCGGAACCCTGGCCGACGCGCTGGACTGGAGCAGGACGGCCGTCGACGAGGAACCATCCACGGAGAAGGCGTTCTACCTGGACAACCTCGTTGTCGCGCTGCGGACGGCGTTCACCGTGACGAAGGACCTCGCCCCCCTGGCGGAAGCCGCCGAGCACGCCCGGGCCGCCGTCGCATGCTCCCCCGATGACGAGTCCACCGCCAGGAGCCTGCACTTCCTCGCCGTCGTCCTGCGCGACTGGTCCCATGAGACCGGGGAGACCGGTGTCGTGGAGGAAGCCGTCGACGCCGCGCGGCGAGCGGTGGAGCTCACACCGGCCGGGTCGTCCGACGTGCTCGACCGGTTGAAGATCCTCGCGTACCTTCTCGACGACCGCTTCCGGGCTCGCGGAGCGCGGGATGATCTGGCCGAACTGCTCCGGGTCCGGCAGACGTTGGTGGCCCACACCCCGGTCACCGATCTGCGGCACTCGCAGAACCTCGTCGAGCTGACGACCACGGAACGCGACTGGGCCGCGCTCACCGGCGAGGGCCCGCAATGGGACCGTGGCTGGGAACGCGCCGACACCGAAGCCGAAATGTGCGGCCGGTACGCCGCCGAGTTCGAGCAGACCCGGGACTCGACCTTGCTCGAGCGGGCGCTCGAGCTCGGACGTTCGGTGGCGGCCGCCACCCCCGCCGGGCACCCCCGCCGCGGCGTGCGGCTGGACCACTTCGCCACGGCGCTGGCCACCCGGGGTGAAGCGTTCGGGGACCGCGCCGCGCTCGCGGAGGCCGTCATCATCGAGCGGGAGGCGGTCGAGTGCACGTCGGCAGGCCATCCGCTGCGCGTCCAGTTCATGGGCAACCTCGCCGTCAACCTGAACGCGTTGTTCCACGCGACCGGAGACCTGACCCACGTCATGGACGCGATCGACGTCGCTCGCCGTGCCGCCGAGGCCACCGCCGGGCAGGGTGACCACCCGCGCTCGCTCGGGATCCTCGCCGTCGTGCTGCACAAACGGTTCAGGGTGACCGGCGAACTGCAGGTGCTGTCGGAGGCGGTCGACCACGCGAGGGAGTCCGTCCGCCTCGGCGCGGGCCTGGTCGCCGGGCAGGCCCAGCGGCTCTCCAACCTTGGCACCATGCTGTCCGACTTGTTCACCAGGACGGGCGAGGCGAGCGTGCTCGACGAGGCGATCGACGCGCACCGCGCGGCCGCGGATGTGACGGCGGACGACGACCCGGGCCGGGCAGTGCGACTGGCCAATCTCGGCGGTGTCCTGGGGATGGCCTACGAGAAGTTCGGCGACCGGAACGCGTTGCGGGACGCGATCGCCGCGCGTCGCGCGTCCGTGGCCGCGACTCCGCAGGACAGCCCGCACTGGCCCGGGTACACCGCGAGTCTGGCCGCCGCGCTCGGCGACTGGTGCACGAACCCCGTCGCACCCGCCGCCGCGCGAGAGGAGCCGCCGGATCCGCAACTCCTCGCCGAGGCGGTCGGCCTGGCCCGGAGTGCGGTGCAAAGGCCCGAGCAGGACGCCTATTCCCGGGCGGGCTTACTGACCCTCGTCGCCAACGTCCTGGCGCTCGGCTTCCGGCACCTCGGCGACGGCGACGCGCTGACCGAGGCACTCGGCTGCTACCGGGAGGCCGCGGCGTCTGCCGGATCGCCGACGGAGAGCCGGGCGGAAGCGGCGGACCGGTGGGGCGATCTGGCCGCCGAGGCCGGGCAGTTCGACGTGGCCGCCGAGGGGTACGCCGCAGCGGTCCGGCTGCTGCCCCGGCTCGCCGGGCGCCGCCTGGGCCGCGAGGACGCCCAGTACTGGCTCGGCCGGTTCGCCGGGGTCGCCGCCGACGCGGCCGCGTGCGCGCTGGCCGCCGGCGACGAGGTGAGCGCGGTGACCCTGCTCGAATCAGGGCGCTGCGTACTCGCCGCCCAGGCACTCGACAGCCGCGGCGATCTTTCCGACCTGCACGAGCGGGCACCCGAGCTGGCCGAACGCTTCCAGACGCTCACCGCGGAGTTCGAAACCGACACCACAAGCGACCGCGTGGCCCTCGCCGACGAGCTCGACGCGGTGACCGACCGAATCCGCGCGCTGCCCGGGATGGAGCGGTTCCTACGGCCCCCGCTGCTCACCGACCTCACCGCGCAGGCACACGAGGGCCCGATCGTGTACGTCAACGTCAGCCGGCACCGGTGTGACGCGCTGATCATCACTCCGGACGGGGTCCGGTCACGCGCGCTGGACCGGCTGAGCGAAGAGACCGTGAGCCACCGCGTACGCGCTCTGCACACCGCGTTCACGAAGGGGCGGCTGGCCGCCGAGCAGGCGATCCATGACACGCTCGAGTGGCTGTGGGACACCATCGTGGGCCCTGTGCTCGGCGAACTGGGGCTGACGGCGGAACCGGCGGCGGATGGTCCGTGGCCAAGGATCTGGTGGGCCCCGGTCGGGCCGCTCAGCCTGCTCCCCCTGCACGCGGCGGGCCACCACCGCGACGGCGGACCTGTGCTCCTCGACCGCGTCGTCTCCTCGACGACGCCGACGATCCGCGCCCTGGGTCACGCCCGCGCGGGCCGCCGCGACGACCGGAACGAGCCGCGGCTGCTGGTGGTCGCGATGCCGCACACTCCGGATGCCCCGGACCTGCCCGGCGCACAGGCCGAAGCCGACCACCTGGCCGCTCTCATACCCGGCGCCACGGTCCTGGTCGGCCCGGACGCGACTCGTGACGCCGTTCTCGACGCCTTGCCGGCCAGTGGCTGGGCGCACTTCGCCTGCCACGGGTACAGCGACCCGGACAACCCTTCGGACAGCCACCTCGCGCTGCACGACCACGACCGCGCGCCGCTTCGGGTGCTGGACCTTTCCCGGCTGCGTCTGCGGAACGCGGAGTTCGCGTTCCTGTCGGCCTGCGACACGGCCCGCACCACTGCGCGCCTGTCCGACGAGGCGATCCACCCGTTGGCGGCTTTTCAGATAGCCGGTTTCTCCCAGGTGGTCGGCACGCTCTGGCGCGTCGACGACGTGGTGGCACCAGCCTTAAGCCAGCAGCTCTACGGCGAGTTGATCGCGGACCGATCCGGTGCGTTGTGCGCGTCGGCGGCGGTCCATCGCACGGTCAGGCAGCTCAGGGCGAAGTATCCGAACCTGCCGTCGGTGTGGGCCGCACACGTCCACGCGGGCGCCTGATGACGAGCAAAAGCGAAGGCGAGAGCCAAGGAGGAGGGTCGCCCGGCAGTGCTGGTGCTGTGCTGTCGGGCGACGTCGACGCGAGCGGCATGGACATCAGCCGCTCCTTCGTCGAGATGACCAGAATCGGATCGGCAGCGCCGCCGCGCGGCGCGACGCGCGCGCCCTGTCCCGGACGCGGCTCTCCAACGCCTGGCTGTGGTGACGACTCTGACAGTTTCGTGCGCACCAACGATGTCCCGCACCGCACCGGTGCGCACGCGCGGCCGGGGCAAGACAGCTGAGAAGGATGCGTTCGTAGGCGTGGTCGGCGGACGGGAAGACGCTCATCACTGACGAGTCGGTCACCTTCAGCGTGACACAAGGCGACGCGGTGTTTGCCGGAGGCAGCCAGTCGGCGTCCGCGACGACCGACTCCACCGGACAAGCCGTCTCTCCGGTCCTGACGGCGGGGGGGGGAAGACCGACGAGGTGCTCGTGGTCGACCGGAGGTCAGCGCAGCAGGGAGAACTTCTTGGTCAGCGGATCCAGCACATCGCGCTGCCCGAAGACGGCCACTCCGTAGTAGTCGAGGGCCTGCTCCGGCGTGGTCTTCATCCGGTCGAGCTGTTCTGCGTAGGTGTCCCCGGTCATCTCTGCGGTGAAGTCGGTGTACAGCAGTCCTGCAGCGTCGGCCTGGTCGCGCATCCGCCGGACCCAGGCCGGGCGCCCTTCGAGGACGACGAGCGAGAGCCCGGAGATGGGGGCGTGGCTGCCGGCATCAGCGTCCGAGAACGCTAGGAACGACATCTTGCGCAGCAGCTCCGGCTGCTCGGTGGCTGCCTTGGCAGCCAGCCCCAGGCACAGGTGCGACGCCGCGTTCGCCGCCACCCCGGGCGGAAGCTTCGCCTTGAGGGCGACGACGAACTTATAGCGGCTGTCGACCTCAGTCGCGTCGACACAGGCGGGGCTCGCAGTGGGGACGGTCATGGGTGCCTCTTTCAAGATCTCAAGGGGAGTCGCTGAGGGGCGCCTCGGGCGATGTCCCCCAGAGACTGGCGCAGACCGGCACGCCAATCTTGTACGATCTTGCGCCCTGATCTAATCCCGCATACTCACCAGTTGAGATGACCTGGTAGTGCCCTTCGCGGCGGGCTTCCGGGCCGTCTTGCGGGCCTGGCCCGACTTCTTCTGCGCCGTGGCCCGCCGCCGCTCGCCGGGCCGGCGCGGGTCTGATTGATGCTGCCCTGCAACACCTGCAGGCCGACCCCGTTCGTCGCCGTCGGCGGCTCTCCTCGGCCGCCGCCGCGCACGCGGGTGAACTGCCCGCCGATCCGCCCCGGCAGGGCAGCGGCCCCGCTACGAAGATCCTGACCAGTCGGGTTCTTCGAAAGGGACCATGCTCGTGCGCCTGCTCGCCACGTTCGCGGCCGCCACGGCCGCGCTCGCTGCTCTGACCCTGCCCGCCCACGCCGCGCCCGGACCGCTCGGGGAGGCGGGCGGCACGCTCGCCCTGCCACTGTGGGACGCGGTCAAGGCCCTGCCCGCCGCCGAGTAGGCGCGCGCCGGGTACACGCGCACCTCGTTCCGGCACTGGAAGGATGCCGACAAGGGCCAGTGCAACACCCGCAAGGAGGTGCGGCTGGCAGAGGCGTTCATCGCCCCGGAGCAGGGCCCGCGCTGCGCACTGACCGGGGCGAGTGGTGCAGCCCGTACGACGACGTCTACGTCGAGGCTGCCGGCGGCCTGGGTGTCGACCACATGGTGCCGCTCGCCGAGGCCTGGGACTCGGGGCGGGGGAGTGGTCGGCGAAGGAGCGGGAGGCGTACGCCAACGACCTCGGTGACGACCGCGCCCTGATCGCGGTCACCGCCCGCTCCAACCCGTCCAAGGCCGACCAGGACCCGGCGACGTGGCTCCCACCGGCGAAGGCGTACCGGTGTGAATACCTGGCGGACTGGGTGGCGGTGAAAATGCGCTGGCAGCTCAGCGTCGACGACGCCGAGCGCCAGGCGCTCACCGACGGCATGGCCAACTGCCCGAACGAACCGGTGAAGGTGACGCTCGCCCGCTGAGCGACTGCTGCCCCAGGAGCGGGGCAGCGTGCCGATGGTGCCCGGGAGCCATCCACGGTCGGGGCACCGTCACGCCGTCCTTGCAGCGCCGGGGGGGGAACCGTACCGTCGCCCCCCACCGCTCGCGCGCGGCGGGCATACGCCACTCGCACAGCCGGCCGCGGCCTGGGGTTCCCCGACGGGAGGTCTCTGTTGGGGGTGGGCCGCGATACACGCGCACGGGGGCCGGTTCATCCAGCGGCTCCTCAACGGGACCGGCGGGACATGGAACCGATACGCCTGCGGAGATCATGGAAAATCACTGCCCCCGATCAACAACACTGGGGCAGCACACGACAGTTGAGCACGATTGCCCATCTGCCAGCCGCGGCTCCCATGCTCCAACTCGGGACTCACTTGATGAAAACCGCCCGCGCAATCTCATCGGGGGCGGCGCTCGCCTCCGCGACCAGTTCCCCGTCGGCGGACCAGATGCCCGAGCGGCCGGACGTGCGGTCGAAACCGCCACCGGTCGGTCCTGCGAAGGCCGCCGTGGCGACCCACACCCCGTGGTCGGCTGCGACCCGGCGGGCGCGTTCGCCGTGGACCTCAGCCTCGTGATCGGCGTGGACAACCCCAGCAACATACCCGTCGATGCCCAGCGCTGCGGTCCTCGCGGCGTGCTCGGGGATACCCGTGTCGCGGCAGACGGCAAGTCCCAGCCGCCACCCGTCCACTTCGATCACGGCGGGCTCCCCAGGCACAAAATGGGCGGCCTCGCTGCCGTGCAGGTACACCTTCCCGTAAGCCACCCGTGCGCCGTCTCCGTCCACAGCCAGGATGCCGATGCGCGGACCCGGCACAGGCGCGCCGGCCAGGGCAAGCGTCCCTGTCTCGGCGCACGCGGCAACGATCGGAGCCAACCGTTCATCGTCCGGAACGACCGGCTCCGCATCCAGCTCGTATCCCGTCAGCGACATCTCGGGGAAGACCACCACCCGCGCGTCCGCCGCCCGAACGGCCTCCGCGTGGGCCACCGCGTTGGACGTCACGTCGAAAGCCGTGCATCTCGGCTGCGCCACCGCCATGCTCAACAGCTGCTCCACCACGAACTCCCCCCGTCGAATCACGCGATCACCCTATAGAGCGGCCACATAGCGAGCCGTTGCGGCACCGGAACCAACGCGGTGTACCTGGCTCGGCACGGCTGGCGGGTGGCGGCCGTCGACCTGGTCGACCGCGCGGTCCGGCGGACGAGGGAGAAGGCCGCCGGATCGGTAATACCTGAGTAGAGTTTTCACTCCTACACTGCACAGATGCAGTCGATGATGATCAGACGTGCCACTGAGCAGGATGCGGAGCTCCTGACGGCACTGGTCCAGGGATCCGGCGCATACCAGGGGCAGTACGCCTCGATCATTTCTGACCACCGGGTCACCGCCGACTACATCGCTCGGCATCAAGTCTTCATGGCCGTCGAAGTGACCGGACGGTTGCTGGGCTTCTACGCTCTGGTACTGAATCCCCCGGAGCTGGACTTGACTTTCGTGGCGGACGACGCTCAGGGGATGGGCATCGGCCGTCTCCTGGTGAATCACATGATTGGCCAGGCCGGAGAGGCCGGGCTGACCGGCGTGCGTGTGGTTTCCCATCCCCCGGCCGAGGAGTTCTACCGCCGTCTGGGAGCAGAGCGAGTGGGCACGGTCGCTCCACGACCGCCGAAGGTGGCCTGGGAGCGACCGGAGCTGCGGTTCACCATCCCCCAGTGAGGGGTTGCCGGAACCGCCGAGTGGGCGCAGCCACTGGCTCAGCCGGGCCCGTCCGCTCCTTCGCGACCATGCTCACCGAGCGTCAGGGCGAGCGCCTGCCCGTCTGGTTCGACGCCGTCCGGCGGGACGACCTGCCCAGCCTCCACACCCTTGCCGCAGGCATCGACCGCGACGCGGTCATCGCCGACCTGCCTCTGCCCTGGAGCTCGGCGGATGTGCAAGCCTTTCCCTTCCAGATGCCGACGGGGAAGACTTTGATGACCAGCGACGCCCTCGATCAGTTCAGACACATCGCGCGTGAGAGGGCATTTGGCAGGCATGTCGGGTCGGACAGGCTCATACAGGCAGGTCTGGACGCGCTGATTGCTGGGGTCGAGAGCCCGTCCCTGGCCATGCTGGCTGGACTCCTCCGGAGCGAAGAGCCCGAAGCGCCGGAGCTCTTCGACCAAGTACTGGAGGAGCTGGGACTGCTCTTCCACGCGCCCGCAGACGCCCGGGCCGCAAAGTGGGCGATGGCCTACTGGATCGCCGGTCAGATCGCCGACGGATCCCTGGATCCCGCCGCCGGCACTCACCTCATCTGGGCAGACATCGCCTATGACCTCGGCTACCCCGAAGAGCTGGAACCCCTTGTGCACTGCGCGCACAACCTAGACGGCTGGGAGGAGAGTTGGGGAGTCTCCGTCGAGGAACTCAACGGAGAAGCGGTTGAGGCAGCGAAGCAGTTTCTTAGCAGGAGGTCCGCAGCTGAGGCGGGGGACTGACCCGGGGTTCGTTTTCGCCATCGGGATCGGTCAACCTCGAGGGGATCCGCTCACTCAACGTGGCCGCACCACAGAACCTGAGCCAGAACCCAAATCCATCGACAAACGTTGCCCGCTCCCACCTACCGAATCATCGAATCGGCGCTCAAGGCCGGTCACCGTTGCCGAGTGGGTGAGCCAGCCGCCCAGGGGGCTCAGCTGAGGGCATGCGTCTGGGACAGACCCTGCTTGACCTGCCGGGTGACCTACAAGCAGCGGAACGCCGTTGAGCGGTGCATCAACCGCCTCAAGCAGTGGCGCGGCCTGGCCACGCGATGCGACAAGCTCCCGATCGCCTACCAGGCCGCCCTCCACCTCGCCGCCATCGTCATCTGGGCACGGCGATGACCAGAGGTGAGGACGTCTTCCCCATGCGGTCGGCGGCGCCGCCCACCGGTCCACCCCTGCGTCGTCGGGGGAGGGCCTCGACCTCCAGGACCAGCTGCCCGCGGACGGAGGTCGGCTCGTTCCCCCGGCCTGTCTGGGCGGCTAGAACAGGGTCAATGGTTGAGGAGGGGTCGGCGTGGTCTGGTGTTGTCGGATCGCGTCCCGAAGCTGGGCGGCGGTCACGCGGGCGGCAGCGAACTCGCGGGCGGCGACGATGGCCGCGCGGCCGGTCTTGAGGCAGCCGACCAGTTCGGGCCGGGCCTCACGGGCGGCGGCACCGAACGGCGTCAGGGCCCGCACGAGGGCCAGGGTGTACCCGGCCTCCCGGCCTCCCGGCCTCCAGTGCAGGGCGGAACAACGGGGGGGGGGACCGTATCCAGCCGTAATCATGTGCGGCCACCGAAGTCAGGCAAGACCGTGTGGCCCGCCACCACTGACAAGGGCCCGTGCAGGCCTTGCGCCGGTACGGAGGCCCTGTCCTCACCGTCGCCCAGACGCGAGCCCTGGGGAGTTGAGGCTGGTCGGACGGGTCCGGAGCACGACCTCGACCGATGACAGCGCGAAACGCACCGCGCCGGTGAGGACGGCGTCGTCGCCCAGGGCGGAAAGGTGCCAGCGCGGCGGGTCGACGAGCAGGCCGTCGGCGTGGTGTTGGGCCGCGGTCAGCAGGGTCTTCGCCGCGGGAAGCAGGGCGGGGTCGGGGAAGAGCCCGGTGCCGAGGACGACCAGGGCCGGGTCGAGGGCGAGAAGGACCGGGGCCAGGCCCTCGGCCAGCCGTCGCCCGTACGCCTCGACGGTGGCGACCGCGTCGGGGTCGGCCGCGGCCGCGTCATGGATCGCGCCGGCGGGCAGCGGATCCAGGCCGGGGCGTTCGGCCGGGCCGCCACCGGAGAAGCGGATGAAGCCGATCTCGCCGGCCGCGCCGTGGTGGCCGCGCAGCAGGCGGCCACCGGTGATGACGCCGGAGCCGAGGCGTTCGCCGAGCAGGACGAAGACCATCTCCCCGGTCGCGGGGTCGGGCCCCGTCCTGTCGGCCGCTGCCTCGGCCGTCGCCCCGACCCCGCGCCACTGTTCGCCGAGCGCGGCCAGGTTGGCGTCGTTCTCGACGGCCACCGGACAGCAGAGAAGGTCGCGGAGGACGCCCGCGATGTCCACCTCGGTCCACGTGTGAAGGTTGTCCGCCTGGCGGACGCGGGTGTTGCTCCGGTCGACCAGACCGGGGGTACCGAGCGTGGCCGCCCACACCCGGGAAACGTGCACGTCCGCCCGGTCCAGGGCGGCCTGGATCGCCGAGGTCACGACCCGCGCGCGGGCCGGGCCCGGGACGTCGGCGCGGACCGCGCGGCGCTCGACGGCGACCGGTTCGCCGTCGAGGTCGGCCAGGCAGGCGGTGACGGACCGCGGCCGCACGTCGACGCCGACGACGAACCCCGCATGGGGCTGGAAGCGGAAACGGCGGGCCGGGCGGCCGGGGGAGCGCTGGCCCCGGGCGGACGGAGCGGAGGTGACACCGATCAGGCCGCGGGCGACGAGTTCCTCCACGATCGCCTCAACGGTCGGGCGGGACAGGCTGGTTGCTCCGACCAGCTCGGACAGCCGGGGGTGTGGGTCGGCGGAGCGGACGACGGCGAGCACGGCCGCCGCATTCGTGGCACGCAGGTCGGCCACACCCACGACCGAGGGGACCGCCGTCGGCGGGCCCGGCTCCGTGGCACCGCTGAGCGGCCAGAGGGCGTCCGGCTCCGATGTGGTCAAGGGTCGACCTCCTGCTGTCGGCAACAGTCTTCACTCTGCTCTTGACGCGCCATGGCCTGAACTCGATTATGAAACGCAACTGCTTTATTAAACCACTCGGCGCCCGCACCTGGCCACACCTGCCCGCGCCGCCCGCACCTCCATGGCACTCGCCCCGCACCTCCATGGCACTCGCCCGCGCAGCACTCCCTCTCCCGCCGTTCCAGGAGCCCGCCATGAGTCACGTTCCCGCTCCGCCGTCCAGACGCTCGTTCCTCGCTGCCGCCGCAGGTTCCTCCCTGCTCGTCGCGTGCGGCAGCTCCCTCACCCCCGGCGCCAAGTCCACCGACGCGGCCAGCGCGTCTCCCGTCTCGACGGCCGTACCCACCGGCAAGATCACTCTGGTGGTCGCCGACGCGGACGACACCACCATGACCTTCGGCCTGCTCGCGGCGTTCCGGGAGAAGTACCCCAACGTCACCTTCAAGCGCCAGTACACCGGTTGGGACGACTACCTCAAGAGCATCAACACCACGATGTCGGCCGACTCCGCCCCCGACATAGCCCAGTTCGTCTCCGGCATGAACAACCTGGTCAAGGGACGCCTGCTGCTCGACGTCGGCGGCTACGGCAAGGCGTACGGCTGGTCGCGCAGGTTCCCCGGCCTGGACCAGATCACCTTCAGCGCCGACGGCAGGACGGCCGGCACCGGTGCCCTGTACGGCGTGCCCGGCGGGCTGTCGTTCGAGGGCGTCTACTGCAACAAGGCCAAGGTGCGGAAACTGGGCATGACCGTGCCGCCTGCCACGCTGGCCGAGTTGGAGGCCCTGTTCGCCAAGGCCAAGGCCGCCGGGGAGACCGCGCTCGTCGCGGGCAACCTCGACGGCGGCCTCAACCACCCGTTCAACGTGCTGCTGTCGGTCCATCTGAAGCCGGAGGACCGCGAGGCGTGGGCGTTCGGCCGCAAGGGCGCCAAGATCACCGGACCCGAGGCGGTGACGGCCGCGACGACCCTCAAACGCTGGGTCGACCAGGGCTACGTCACCCCCAAGGTCAACGGCACCAGCGACAACGACGCCACCGCCGCGTTCGCCAGAGGCGAGGGCGTCTTCCGGATCAGCGGCAACTGGGCCGCCGCCGCGGTCGACAAGGGCCTCGGTGAGGACGCCGGGCTGTTCAACATGCCGCCGATCACCAAGGGCGGCCCCCTGCGCACCACCGGAGCCGGTGTCTACTACTGCGTCTCCAGCAAGTCGAAGAACGCGGCCGCCGCAGCAGCCTTCCTCGACTTCTGCGCCACCCGACAGGCCTCCGCCGTCACCGCCAAGGCCGGCTTCATGGCACCCGACGCCGGCGCGATGCCGCAGCAGAGCGGCCTCCTCGGGGACGTACGGACCGGCTGGCAGGCAATCGTGAAGGACTCCGGGCTCCAGCCGTTCATCCAGAACGCCTCCACCCCCACGATGCCCGACACCCTCACCACACAGCTCCAGTTGCTCGCCGGCGGCAAGGCCGGCGTCGAGAAGTTCCTCGCCGCCCTCCAGGCCGACTTCGACCAGTTCCACTCCTGACCAGGTCGGCCCGCGACATGACGACAACCACCACGCCCCGACGGGCAGCGCGCCCCGTCCGCAAGGACACCGGCCCGCCGCCCCGCTCGCCGAGCACGACCCGCAGGCGCCGCCGCGCCGTGGCGCTGCTGTACGTCCTGCCGGCACTGCTGCCGTACACCCTGTTCGCGGTGCTGCCGGCCCTGCACACCGCCTACCTGTCGCTGTTCGACTGGGACGGGGTGACCCTGCCGTCTTTCACCGGCCTCGACAACTACCGCCGTGTGGCCACCGATCCACAACTGCGGGCGGCGGCCTGGCACGCCGGTGCGCTCATCGTCTTCTTCTCCGTCCTGCCCATCGCCCTCGGCCTGGTGTCGGCGGCCCTGGTCGCCCGCCGGTCGGGCCGCCGCGGCACCTCCCTGATCCGTACGCTGCTCTTCCTTCCGCAGGTCGTCCCACTGGTCGCGGTCGCCGTCATATGGCGCTGGGTGTACGCCGAGAACGGCACCCTCAACCAGGCCCTGCGCGCGATCGGCCTCGGCCGGCTGACCGACTCGTGGCTGGGCAGCTTCACCTGGGCGCTGCCGGCCGTCGGGCTCGTCGGAACCTGGGTGGTGGCCGGACTGTGCATGGTGCTGTTCCTGTCCGGGACACAGCGCATCGACCAGGAGATCTACGAGGCCGCACGCATGGACGGGGCCGGCCCGGTCCGCGAGTTCTGGTCGATCACCGTCCCCCTGCTGCGGCCGGAGATGGCGGTCGCCCTGTCGATCACCGTGATCGCCGCCCTGTCCAGCTTCGACCTGATCTACATCACCACCGGTGGCGGCCCCGGCAACAGCACCGTGGTGCCCGGCATCCTCATCTACCGGCTGGCCTTCGGCGGCGGTGCCGTGGGCCTGGCCAGTGCATTGGCGGTGGTCCTGACACTGGTCATCTCGGTGGCCGTCGTCGTCATCAACCGACTGGCCAAGGAGCGTCCATGACAGCACGTCAGCGACGTGACTTCGCCGCGCCCGTCGTACTGACGGTCTTCGTGGCCGCCGTACTCGTCCCGTTCCTCTCCCTGCTCCTGGCATCCCTCCAGCCCGCGGGGACACCGCTGACCGGGCTGGCCCTGCCGGACGGCATCCACCTGGAGAACTTCGTCCACGCCTGGTCCGCCGCGGGGTTCGGCCCGCTGCTGCGCTCCAGCGCCGTGATCGCGCTCGCCGTCGTCCCCGCGGCCGTGGTGTGCGCCACCCTGGCCGGGTACGCGCTGGCCACCATGGACGTCCCCGGCGGCGGGAAGCTCTACGGCTACCTCCTGCTGGGGCTGTCCATCCCGACCGAGGTCACCGTCATCCCGCTCTACTACGACCTGCGCGCCCTCGGCCTCACCAACACGGTGCCGGGGCTGGCCCTCGCCGAGATCGCCGCCTTCATGCCGTTCGGCGTGTTCTGGATGCGGGCCCACTTCGCCACCGTGCCGCGCAGCCTCATCGAGGCCGCCCGGCTGGACGGGGCCTCCTCCTGGACGACGCTGTGGCGCGTGCTCATGCCCAGCTCCCGCCCGGCCGTGACCACCCTCGGCGTCCTGTACTTCGTGTGGAGCTGGAACCAGTTCCTGCTCCCGCTGATCCTGATCCAGGACCCGGCGAAACGCACCGCCCCGGCCGGACTGGGCTTTTTCACCGGCCAGTACAACGTCGACGTCCCCCTGCTCGCCGCGGCCACGCTGATCGTGATCGCCCCGGTCGTCCTCGTCTACCTGTTCTTCCAGCGGCACTTCATCAACGGCGTGCTCAGCGGCGCCCTCAAGGGCTAGGAGACCCCACCCCGATGGCACAACTCGACGTCGCGCTGATCGGCGCGGGCGGCATAGCACGGGCCCACCTGCCGGCCTGGACCACGCTCGGCGCCCGCGTACGCGTCTACGCCCCCGACGGACAGGCCCCCGCCCTCGCAAGTGAGTTCGGCCAGGCCGCGGTCGCCTCCCGCGAGGAGGCGATGGAGGGAGCGGATGTCGTCGACGTCTGCACCCCCACCGACACCCACCACGAGATCGCTCTGGCCGCCGTGGCCGCCGGGGCACACGTCCTGTGCGAGAAGCCGCTGGCACTGAGGGCCGCCGACGCCGAGGAGATGGCCGCCGCGGCAGCAGCCGCCGGGGTCCGGCTCTACCCGGGGCACGTCGTGCGCTTCTTCCCCGCCTACGCCCGGCTGCACCCCCTGATCACCGGCGGCGGACTCGGCCGGGTCGCGGTGGCCCGGTTCACCCGCACCGGCCGCTACCCGGCATGGAGCGGCTGGTTCGCCGACCCCACGCGCTCCGGGGGGATCCTGGTCGACCAGATGATCCACGACATGGACATCGCCCGCTGGCTGTTCGGTGAGGTCGTACGCGTCCACGCTCACCAGAGCGGCCACCTCACCGCCCCGGCGCCCGAGGGCGCGGTCGCCACCGGGACCGCGGTGCTCACCCACGCCACGGGCGTCATCAGCCAGATCGTGGGGGTGTGGGCGCCGCCGGCCACACCGTTCCGCACGACCTTCCACATCGCCGGCACCGGCGGAACGGTACGGCACGACTCGCTCGCCTCGCCCGGCCTCAGGATCGTCGGCACGGTGGGCACGGGGGCGGCGGAGGGCATCCCGGCGGGCGACTTCGGCGAGTCGCCGTACACCACCCAGATACGGGAACTCGCCGACGCATTCGCCGGCGGGCCCGAGCCACGGGTGGGCGCGGCCGACGGTGTCGCGGCCGTCCGTATCGCCGCGGCCGCCGCCGATTCGGCCAGGACCGGGCGGGCCGTCGAGCTCCTCCCGCCGCTCGCACCCGAAGGAGCAGCCGCATGAGGATCGCCGTACTGTCCTTCGCCCACGTCCACGCCCCGACCTACATCGAGCTGCTGCGCGGCCGCGACGACGTGGAGCTGCTCACCGCCGACCCCGACGCCCCGCCGGACGATCCGGACCGGGGAGCGGCGCTGGCCGAGCGGCTGGGCGTGCCGTATCTCGCCGGCTGGGACGAGGTGTTCGCGCTGCGGCCCGACGCCGTCATCGTGACCAGTGAGAACTCCCGGCACCGGCACCTGGTCGAGCGGTCCGCGGCGGTCGGCGCGCACGTGCTGTGCGAGAAGCCGCTCGCCACCACGGAGACGGACGCCCGGGCGATGATCGACGCGTGCGCCCGCGCCGGAGTCGGCCTCATGACCGCCTACCCGGTCCGGTTCGGCGCGGCCTTCGCCGCCCTGCACCGCGCGGTGGAGGACGGCTCGCTCGGCCCACTCGTCGGTGTCCACGGCTCCAACAACGGCTGGAACCCCGCCGCGTCCCGGCCGTGGTTCGGTGACCGGGAGCTGGCGGGCGGCGGCGCGGTGATGGACCACACCGTGCACATCGCCGACCTGATGGACGTGCTGCTCGGCGGGGAACAGGCCGTGGAGGTCTACGCCCAGGCCAACGACGTCCTGGGCCCGGACGTCGGTGCCGGCGTCGAGACGGCGGGGCTTGTCACCGTCCGCTACCCGGGCGGCGTCGTCGCCGCCATCGACTGCAGCTGGAGCCAGCCGAAGGACCACCCGACCTGGGGCGGCCTGGCCCTGACCTGCGTGGCCGAGAAGGGGATCGTCGAGTTCGACGCCTTCCCCCGGTTGCTCGGCGGCTTCGACTCCACCGCCGCCCGCCCCCGCTGGGAACCAGGCGGTGACGACCTCGACGCGGCCATGCTGGAGGAGTTCCTCGACGCCGCCCGCACCGGCCGCCGCCCCCGGCCGGACGGCGAGGCCGGACTGCGGAGCCTGCGGATCGTTCTGGCGGCCTACGCGTCACTGCGGAGCGGCCAGCCTGTTCCCCTGCCCGACACGAGCGAGGACGATCCCGGACGGATCCACCCGTCTGAGTGACTTGGTGCGATGAGCCGGCCTCGCGTCAGTGAGAGTGCGACCTTCTGGGAGTTGTACTCGGGGTGCTGCGCCGACTCCGCCTGAAGCTGGCCACGGCTGTATCGCATCCGCACGACGCCGGGCTCGGTGGCCCCCTGCCGGGGAGGCCCCCGGTGGTCCCAGCAACACCCTCATACACACCGTCTGGCCGCACTGTCCTACGGCCCTGTGTCCGCCAGAGTCGTGGGGGTCGGCGGACACGGCCGAAGGGGTCACAAGCAGGAGGGGAAACAGCATGTCCGAAGCAACAGTTGGGGCACATCACGGCATGGCCCGACGGGGGTTCCTGGCCGGGGCCGCCGTCGTGACGGGTGCGGCACTGACGAGCACGGCGCCCGCCGGCACGGCACGCGCGACCGGGAGGAGGGCCGGAAACGGCGCCGGCACCGGCCCGTTGGCGTTCACCCACGTCACCGTGATCGACGGATCGGGAGCACCCCCGGCCCCCGGCATGACGGTCGTCGTCGAGGGCGGCCGCATCACCGGCCTCGCCCCGAGCGCGCGCACCCGGCTTCACCCGGACACCCGCACGGTCGACCTGACCGGCAAGTACCTGATCCCAGGACTGATCGAGTCGCACACCCACAGCGACGGCCCGGAGACAGTGATCCCGGCGCTGTACGCCCTCGCCGGCGTCACCACGGTCCGGGAGATGCGGGGCCAGCCGATCCACCACGAATGGCGCGAGAAGATCCGCAGCGGTGCACTGCTCGGCCCCCGCTGGGTGGTCGGCAGCCCCATCGTCGACGGCGCGCCCTCACTGTGGGCGGCCGACGTGGGTCCGACCATCGAGGTGCGCGACGCGGCCGGGGCCCGGCGCGCCGTACGGCGGGTCAAGCGCGAGGGCGCGGACTTCGTCAAGGTGTACTCCCGCCTGTCCCGCGAGGCCTACTTCGCTATCGCGGACGAGGCCCGGCGCCAGGGCATCCCCCACCTCGGGCACTGCCCCGACACCGTACGGATCGCGGAGGCGAGCGCCACCGGCCACCGCACCATCGAGCACCTGCACGCGCTGCTCCTGGCCACCTCACGGCACGAGAAAGAGATACGGCGCCGCCTGGCCGCCGTACGGATCGACCCGCGCGACCCCAGCAGCCTGTCCCGCTACCACAGCTGGTTCCAGCAGGTGCATCCCCTCGAATGGCGGGCGGTGCAGGGCTACGACCGGGACCGGGCGGACGCCCTCTTCCGGAGTCTGGCGACTGACGGGACAGCTGTCGTCCCCACGCTCAGCGTGCACCGCACGCTGGAGCTGCCCGACGACGTCCCGTCCCGGGTCGAGGAGTGGAAGTACCTGCCCGCCTGGCAGGTGGAGAGCTGGCCGGACCAGCTGGCGGCCCTGACCGGTGGGCGCACCCCCGAGCAGGACCGGCAGATCCGCCGGATCTTCGCACACCGGCTCCGGCTGGTGAGCGAGCTGCACGGCGCGGGCGTGCGGCTGGCGGCGGGCACCGACACCGGCACGGGATACCTAGTCCCGGGCTTCGCCCTCCACGACGAGCTGGCGCTGCTCGTGGCGGCCGGCCTCACCCCGGCTGAGGCCCTGCGAGCGGCCACGCGGGACGCGGCCCGCACCCTCGGCCTGCCCGCCGTCGGCACGGTGGCCCGCGGACAGGCCGCCGATCTGCTCGTCCTCGACGCCGACCCGCTGCGTGACATCCGCAACACCCGCCGCATCCACGGCGTGGTCGTCGACGGCAGGTGGATCCCGCCGGAGGAACGCCGCCGGCTGCTCGCGGCGGTGGAAGAGGCCGCCGCACAGACCCCGCCGCCTCAGGAAGGAGCGACCATGACGGGCTGCGGCTGCGGCGGACACACCTGAGGACGTCGTTCGAGCAAGACTGACGACGTGATCGACTGGACGACGGCTTGTGAGCCCGATGCTCATACGGCGTCCGCTCCGGCGGGTTCCCACAGCTGGATCGGGGTGCCCTCCGGGTCCGTGAGCTCGGCGAACCGGCCATTGGGGTAGTCCTGCTCATGGACATCGGCCTGGATGCCCGCGCTCCGCAGCTGGGCCACCATGGCATCGAGATCGCGAACCCGGAAATTGATCGCCCACTGCTGTCCGGGCGCGCGGAAGTGCTCCGATCCGCTGTGGAGCGGCGCGAAGACAGTTGGCCCGGCTTCGGTCTCCCAGGACCGCTCATCGTACGTTTCCGGTGGGCGTCCAACGCCGAGGTGGGTCTCATACCAGCTGGCCAGCGCCTCAGGGTCGCTGGCACGGAAGAAGATGCCGCCGATGCCCGTCACGCGTTCCATGCCGCCATTCTGCCCTTTCGGCTCACTTGCAGCCCTCGGTTTGAGTTTTGACGTCCGGGTATGGGACGGCCCGAACCATTCGGCGCGAGTTCATCGCCGTAGGGCCTGTGTGACGTCTTGATCAATCCTGCCGATCTGGATCCGGGAGACCGGGTCGGCCTGTGGCTTCCTCGGCGGCGGTCGCCGCGGCGTACAGCGTTGCGATGAGGGTGGACAGCGCGGTCGGCCCGGCATCCGTGGTACCACCTCTCACCGTTGTCGTCGGACAGGCGGACAGGCGGACAGGGGACGGGCTGTCCTGCCAGTGGTGTCGACCTTGCGGACGGCACGGGCGCGGCGGGCCCGGCCAGTGGGTCCGCCCGCCCCTTACCTACAGGGCGGACGACGCGATCACCGCGGTGAGAGCGGCGACCGTGGTGCGGATCGTGTCTCCGAGTGCCGCGGCCTGACCTTGCCCCTCGGCGATAGCGGCCAGACGGTACTCGCGTGCCTCCGCCCCGGGGCCCTGCGGCATGACGGTCTGGAGGCTTGCGTGGTGCAGTACGGTGATCAGCGCGGCCGTGCGTTCATCGGGCTCCTGGCCCTGTGCGAGGACGGCTGCCAGCCGTCCTCGCAATGCCGCGAGTTCCGACAGTCCCGTGACCGGGTGCTTCACCGATCCGAATGCGCCGAGGACCCGTCGTCCCTGCTCCCGTACCAGTCCCTTCTCCAGCAGCCCCTGGTACGCCGTGTCGAGAGCCTTCTCGCGTACGGCCAGAAGCCACTCGCGGGGCGTCTCCTCGGGATGGCTCTGCATGCGCTCGGCCATGGCCGTGGCCGCCGGATCCCCCGGCGTCGACGCTCCAGCGACGACGAGTGCGCCGTCACGCTCCGTCAGGCGCCCGGAGAAGCTCAGCTCCAGCAAGGCGGCCGCCGAAACCGCAAGGGACACCCGCAGCGGTGCTTCGCACAGGGTGCCGGCCTCTTCGTCCAGTGCGAGCAGTACGATCTGCTCGCCGATTGTCAGATCCTTGGTCATGGGACCCCCCTCTCAAAAGAGAGATGAGCGAACGGAGGCTGGGGTTCCCGGCACGCGTCGGCGAAGTCGGGTGACCGGGCCGGGCCTGGCGGCCAGTGCCTCTGACCAGTGAGAATGAGGATCGGTGAGGTTCTCGTACGTGCCCATGCCGTGGTCTCGCAGGCCGGTTGAAGTGCAAACGCAGTTGACCGCTCAGGATGCGGTTGGGACCGGCCTCACGTGACCGACGCCCGGGCCGTCAACGAGACACGTTTTCCCCGGCGCCCTGTCGGACTACGGGAGCGTCCTCGCCCGCCGTCGCTGGTCTGGATGGATGCTGGTTGTTGTCTCAGCTGATCTGGTCCGGCTCCGCTGTTTCGACCTGATACCACGCCTGGTTCGTCAGTCACGATTCGTATCTTGCCGAGGACCGCCAGTTCTTGAGGTGGCCGAAGCTGTGCTCGACCGGTGCTCGGACGGCGGCGAGGGCCTTGTTGGACCGTTTCTGACCGCGGGTCAATGGGCGGTCCCGGGCGGCCTTGTAACCAGTGATCACGGCCGGGTCGGCGTCGGGGGCGCTGTCGTCGAGGCCGACGACTCCGGTGAATTCGGCGAACCCCTGCACGGGCAGCTGCCCATGGTGCGATTCGGGCCGGTCGGCGATTGGACGACCTCGCGCTCGGCGTAAAGCGCTGTTGCTTTCAGTAGCCGAAGCGTCCGAGAACCTGAATGGACGGTCGTTTCGTCTCCCTGATCGTGAAAGGGATGGCAGACCTCGACGAGGCAGAACTCGTGCGTCGCGTCGCCGGTGGTGACCGGGTGGCGTTCGACGAGTTGTATCGGCGTACTTCGCCCTGGTTGGCGGTGCGGCTCCGCCGCCGCTGCGCCGACGACGACGTCGTCGCCGACGTGCTCCAGGAGACCTACCTGGCGGTCTGGCGTGCGGCCGGCAGCTATGCGGGCTCCGTGACCGAGGGCAGTGCGGTCGGCTGGCTCTGGACGATCGCCGCGAACCGTCTCGTCGACGCGTTCCGTCGACGTGCCCGGCAGGAGCGGGTGCCGACGGTTGCCCTGCTCGATACGACCGCGCCGGCCGCCGAGGACGAGGTGATGGCGAACCGCGTCGACCAGAACTTCGAACAGGCGCTGCTGCGGCTGCCACCGGAGTTGCGGCAGGTGCTGCAGGCGATGGTGCTCGACGACCTGTCGGTCCGTCAGACGGCGGTGCTGCTCGGTATGCCGGAGGGCACGGTGAAAACCCGCGCGCGGCGGGCTCGGATCGCGTTGCGGAAGGCACTCTCATGACTCATCCCACCACCACGATCCTGGCCCGCTACGCGGACGGCGGACACGGACTCGACGACGCCGCGCTCTGGTCGATCGAGGTCCATCTGGACGCGTGCGCCGACTGCCGTGAGTCACTGGCCGCCAAGGCCACCCCTGCCACGACGGATCTGCTCGACCGTGTCGCCGTCTCGCTCGGCCAGGCGATCGAAGCGAGCCCGTCGCCGACCCGGCAATGCACACCAGCAGCGGCCGTGCACCGACGCTGGCTCGCGTGGACGCTGCTGCCCTGGCTCGCGGTGACCGTCGCGGTGCTGGGCTGTGGCGTACTCCTGGAATCCGCCGAGCCGAGCCTGCCGTCGCTCGTGCTGCTGCTGGCCCCGGTGGCTCCGCTGCCCGGCGTCGCGGTGGCCTGGAGCCGGCGGATCGACCCCGCCTGGGAACTGATCGCCACCACACCGGCAGCCGGCCTGGCCATGGTGCTGCGGCGGACGCTCGCGGTGCTCGTCGTCGTGCTTCCGGCATTGCTGGTGGCGGGTGTGAGCACAGGAACCTCGCTGGCCCTCACCCTGCTGCCGTGCCTGGCGTTCACGGGGGCCACCCTCGTGCTCGGCGCCCTCATCGGCGTACGGCGCGCGGCGATCGGACTCGCGGTGGTCTGGTCCGCGGCAGTCCTGCTGCCGAGTGTGGCGGCCCAGTCCCTGTCCCCGGTACTTCAGCCGGGCAGCACCGCCGACTGGGTGGTGGCCACCGTGGCCCTTGCCGCGATCACACCGCTCGCCGCCACGCGCTTCCGCCGCCTGACCAGTGGCAACTGACCCCCCATCAACAGGATCAACCGGATCAACAGGAGAGACCCATGCGAGCGGTGCGTGCTGCCGAAACGGCTCCCACCCTTCATCCCTGGCTCGTCCACGCAAAAGAACTGCGTGTCCGGGCCGGCCGGCACCTGGCCGTCGACGGACTCGACTTGACGCTGACTGCCGGCGTGCACGGTGTGCTCGGCCCGAACGGCGCCGGCAAGACCACGCTGATGCGCGCGCTGTCCACCGTCGTCAAGCCCGCCGGCGGCTCATTGACGCTGCTCGGCGCGCAGGTGGACGGCCGTGCCGACCTGCGCGAGGTGCGTCGCAAACTGGGGTATCTGCCGCAGCATTTCGGCTTCTACCCACGGTTCACCATCCGCGAGTTCGTCGCGTACATGGCCTGGCTCAAGGAAATGCCCAAAACCGCGATACCCGACGCCGTACAACGCGCGATCGATCGGGTGGGTCTCACCACCAAGGCCGACGCCAAGATGAAGACGCTGTCCGGCGGCATGCTGCGCCGGGCCGGCATCGCCCAGGCCATCGTGAACGACCCCGAACTGCTCCTGCTCGACGAGCCCACCGTCGGACTCGACCCCGAACAACGTCTCGACTTCCGCGACCTGCTGCGTGACCTCGGCGCCGACAGCTGTGTGCTGGTCTCCACCCACCTCGTCGAGGACGTCGTCGCTGCCTGCACCGACGTCATCCTCATGAACGAAGGCCGACTCCTCTTCCAGGGCACCCCCGACGACCTGATCGCCCGCGGGGGGCAGGGCGACCCGGGCGACAGCCCTGCGGAGCGCGGCTACTCCGCACTCCTGCGCCGGCACCGGAGCAACGCATGAACCGCATCCTCGGCATCGAGCTCCGGCGCTCGGCCGCCCTCGGCGCCGCGCTCCTGATCGCCGTCGCCGGCACGATCGTCCTCCACGCCACCGCGGGGCGATGGTCCACGGGCTGGATGGCGCTGGCCATGACGCAGCGCGAATACCTCGCGGTTCTCTCGCCCTTTGCGATGGCGGCCGGCGCCTGGCAGTCCTATCGCGAGCACCGGGCGAACGTCGCCGAACTGCTCGCCGCCGTGCCCCGCCCGAGACCGCAGCGCGTGGTGCCGATCCTGGCCACGACGGCCCTGGCGGTGCTCGTCGCCTACCTGGTCACGCTCCTCGCGGCGGCACCACGGATCGCCGACACGGCGCGCTACCTGCCGTCGGCCGCGCTTGTCGTCGTGGCCGTCGGGCTGGTCGCGATGATCGCCTCGGTCTGGCTCGGGTTGGCCGTCGGACGCCTGGTGCCGGCGCTCGCCACCGCGCCCGCGCTGGCCGTGATCGGCTTCGCGCTACTGATCCTCGCGCCCCACGCCCTTCCGGACGGCGGATTCACGGCGGCGTTCTCCCCGGCCATGGGGATGAGCATGTTCAGCGACTACGACACCGTCGACGGCGGAGTCAGCGCCGCCCAGGCACTCTGGACAGCCGCGGTTGCGGTGGCCGGTGTCGTGCTCTTCGTCGTCCACAACCGTAAGTTCGCGTTCGCCGCGCTGCTGCCGCTGGCCATCGGGGCCACGGCCACGGCCCTGGTGGTGCCGACCGGCGATGCCTACGACCAAGGGACGCTCGATCCGGTCGCCCAGGAACTGGTGTGCACCGACGACACCCCGCGGGTCTGCGTCAGCCGGGCGCACGAAGGGTTGCTGCCCGAGGTAACCCCCAAGGCCCGGCACGCACTGGAACTCCTGACGAAAACATTGATCGTCGAGGCACATGAGGACACCTCCACGTTCTCTCCTCCTACGTCACCGAGGTCGCGGGCCGACACCGCGCTGATGAGTATCACGGTCGACAAGCACGGTCACCTCGCCCACCCGGGAAGGCTCGAACCGGCGATGCTCACCGGAGTGTTCACCGGCCCTCTCAGCTGCGGAGACAACCGGAACGTGACAGTCGCCACCGCTGCGGCCTACTGGCTGCTCGACCGGGAGCCGACCGCCGGTCCCGATGGCCTCGAATTCGATGACCCGGATGCCGTCAAGCTCTGGAAGGGACTGCAGGCACTGCCGCGAGCCGAGGCCGAAGCCCGGGTCATCGCCGTCTATCAGGCCGCCCAGCAGTGCCAGGACACCACCGACCTCCTGAGCGGAGGCGCCCGATGACAGGACTGACGCTCTACGTCCGCTCGCGCCAGGTGCCGGCGGCGCTCGGCGCGGCCGGCGCGGGCACGGCCATCGCGTGGCTGCTGGCGACGGCCTTCAGCGTCACGGGCGAGGTGAGCAGCACCGTACTCGCCCTGACGGTCCTGCTCCTGGTAGCGGTCGCCACCACCACGCTCTCAGGCCCCGACGACACCCTGGACCGCACGGCGGCGAGGCCGTGGGGATGGCTGCGCATGTCCCACCTGGCCACGGCCCTGGGATGCGTACTCATGCTGCTGCTGGCCACACTGCTCACCGGCACGCGCTTCGGGCCGTTCGGATGTGTCGTCCGCGACGCGGCCGGCCTGCTGGGCCTGACCGCCCTGGGGACGGCCACGGTCGGCACCGCTCGCTCGTGGTTCCTGCCTCTCGGGTGGACGCTCGGCGCGGCGGCGTTCCCGGGCATGGGCACCGCGGGGGAGGCGCTGACCTGGCAGACACAGGCCTCCGACAGCCGACCCGCGGCCGTGGTCGCAGCGGTACTCACCGTCGCCGGAACCGCCGCCTACGTCAGCCGAGGCCCACGTACTACAGCCGGAGATCTGTGACGGAGCCTGTGTGGTGTCGTTGACCGGGCATGATGCTGGGTGTGAAGGTGCGCCGCCTGCTCCATCCAGGGGTTGGGCCGCGGGTCGATCACCGGCGTGGCTCCCTGCTCGGGCGGCCCTGCTGCTGGCCAACCGGTTGGGCGGTGCCGCCACGAACCCAAGGCCGCTGCTGAGGCCCTCGGGGCGTCCCAGCGCACCGTGGAGCGGTACGTCGCGGGCAAGCTCAAGCGGCCTCGCCGGGACCTACGCGAGCGCCCGCGGGCAGGGCGCCGAGGAAAGACTTCGCGAGGGAGGGTCGGGTCTGCGGCCTGTGGGCGTGGTCGGGGTGCTGACCTCCCCGTTGGGGCTGCTTTCGCCCATGTCCTGAGTTGAGGGAGGGGGAGGGGGCGGGGTGGGCAGTGTCGGCGCCGCCGGGGCTCGGGTGCGTTGCCCGGTGTTGCTCGCCGGCCGGGGCCGCCGCGCCAGTCGCCGCCAGGGCGGCCGGGAAGTCAGGAGTCGTCGGCGTCGGAGTCGGTGCCGTGGTCGAAGCCCCGCAGGACTGACGTGAGTTCCTGCGCGCATCCGCACAGCGTGCACGGGCGCGTCGCCGGATTCGCCGCGACGTCCAGGGCGTGCTCCAGTTCGAGCAGCGGCGCGCCCTGCGGAGCCTCTTCGCAGTCCGGCGCGTGCAGCACCCCGCCGGACGGGCCGCGACCGTCGCCCAGCTTTTGCAGCACCCGTCCCGAAGGCCGGCGCTCTCCAAGAACCTCGTGGACGACCGACTGCTGTGGCGGCTCCAGGCGCTCGGTGACGACCTGGTCGTAGTCGACGCCGTCGACGGGAGGCACGTGCTCCGGCGCCCGTACCCACACCCGGTACTCCGCCTCCTCCACGCCGTTGTCCTCGCGGTCCCGGTACGAGGGCAGTCCCACGAGATAGAGCCAGCCCGATTCCGTCTGCCGCCGCCTTCACAGCCGCGCAATGACTTCCTGCTGCGGCTGCCTCAGTACTGGGTCGCCGGGAAGTACGCCCCACACCGGCACCGGCAGCAGCTCGGGCCCGGAAGCGTCATCGGAAGACGTCGTCACGGCCCCCACGGTAAGCGGGGGCAGATCATGAGGTGCCAGCAGCGGGTGCGCACACCACAGGCCCCGGGGGGTCTGCCATGACGCCCCCGGCATATGGAGCGTGCTGCTCAACGGCGGCGCGCGTCAGGTGTCACGCGGTGGCCGGCCTCTTGACGCTGAGTTTGCGACAAACTCACTCCTCATATGGGGGCCGGCGATCAAGACGGATCGCCGAGCTGTGGAGCCCTTTTCTGATCAGATCGGGCATCCCGTCCATGAGGCCGACATCGCCGACGTCGTCCTGGGAAACCTGCTTGACCCACGCCGCCACGGACGGATCGACACGATCATTGGACCGGACAGTCTCACCAGACGCGAACAGGTTGCAGTGATCGCAGAAGCGATCGGAGAACAGATCACGCTCGATGAGGTTCGGCTTCGAAAGTTATGACGGCATCGAAGGCATCACAGATGAACCCCATGACATGAGCGCCACGGACGACAATGCCTGTCACTCCCGCGGGGCTGATGTGGCATATACCGTCTGGTCGGCCTCGGTCGAGGCGGCGGGGTGGCGACGGATGACCAGGGACAGCAGGGCTGCGGCTGAGCAGGCGGCGCCCAGGGCGAGCCAGACTGGGTTGTAGCTGCCGAAAGTGTCGCGGGCGACGCCTCCGAGAAAGGATGCCGACGCGGCGCCGATCTGGTGTGCTGCGCTGGTCCAGCCGAAGACGATGGCGCTGTCTTCTCCGTAGAAGGTCCGGCACAGGGCGATGACCGGTGGCACGGTCGCCAGATCAAGCAAGCCGAAGGCGACTACGAAGATCAGCATGGGCGCGCTGACAGTGGCGGTCATCGTCAGCGGCAGGGTGACCATCAGCAGGCCCCGTAGGAGGAAGTAGATGGCGAGGAGCCGACGGGCGTCCATGCGGTCGGTGAACCATCCGGAGGCGATCGTGCCCACCACGTTGGAGACGCCGATGAACGCCAGCAGGGTTGAGGCTGTGGTGACAGGCATGCCGTGGTCCTGGGCGGCCGGGGTGAAGTGGGTCCACATGATGCCGTTGGTGGATGCGCCGCAGACGGCGAATGTGCCGGCGAGCAGCCAGAAAGGGACGGTCCGTGCGGCGCGGCGCAGCACGGTCAGGGTGCGGCGGGCGGCGCCGGGGACGGGCTCAGGCCGTGAGGTGAAGGTGTCGCTGCCGTAGGGGCGTTGTCCTAGGTCGGCGGGGTGGTCGCGGAGGACGAGGGAGACCAGTGCGGTGGTTGCCAGCGCGGCGAGGCCGAGGCTGACGAGGGCGGGTCGCCAGTCGTATCGGGCGATGGTCCATGACAGGGCGGGCAGGAAAACCATCTGGCCGAGGACGCTGCCGGAGGAGAGGATGCCCGTCACCAGGCCGCGGTGGGTGGTGAACCAGCGGTTGGTGACTGTGGTGCCAAGGGTCATCGACAGTGATCCGGTGCCCAGGCCGACGAGGAAGCCCCAGAACAGAGTGAACTGCCAGGCGGCGTTCATCGCCGTGGTGAGCGTTGCTCCGACGGCTACGGTCCCGAGTGCGGCGATGACGACTCGGCGGATGCCGAACCGGTCCATCAGGGCGGCGGCGTAGGGGGCCGTGAGTCCGTAGAGGATCATGTTGACAGACGCGGCCAGGCCGATGGAGCCCCGGGACCAGTGGAACTCCTGGCGCAGGGGATCCTGCAGAATGCCTGGCATGGTGGAGAAGGCGCCGGCCACGATGATCGCTACTCCGGCGACGGCGGCTACCCACCATGCGCGGAGCCCGGAATCCTTGGTGTGATGGCCGATTGCGTCATGCATGTCTTCATCCTTGAGCGAGACGCGGGCCCGGAACCACTGGCCGTTTGGACATGCAGTGAAAGAATCTGGCCATGAAGGTGAGTGATGAAGGGGTGCACACAGTCGTTGTCCTGGTGCGTTCTGGGCTGATTCCTATGGAGCTGGGGATCGTGCACCGACTGTTCGGCACTGCGGCCGATGACGCCGGCCGACCGTTGTATTCGGTGGTGACCTGCGCGGTTGAACCTGGTGAGATACCCACGGACGCCGACTTCACCGTCAACGTGCCCCAGGGGCCGCAGGCACTGCGCCAGGCGGACACGGTCATCGTGCCCGCCGCCGTCGAGGATTACCGTCCCCAGCGGCGCGGTCAGCTGAGCCCCCTGCTGAGAGCGGCACTTGAGGAAGTGCCGGAAACAGCGCGTCTGGCTTCCATCTGCACCGGGTCGTTCGTGCTGGCGGCGGCCGGTCTGCTCGCGGGTCGCCGGGCGACAACGCACTGGAAGTCGTGCTCGGAACTTGCAGCCCTGTACCCGGAGATCGATGTGGACCCCGATGTGCTGTACACCGACGACCGCCGCGTTCTGACGTCCGCAGGCGTCGCCGCGGGCATCGATCTGTGCCTGCACATGATCCGCAGCGACCACGGCGCCGACATCGCCAACACCGTCGCCCGCGGCACGGTGGTCCCCCCACACCGCGAAGGTGGCCAGGCCCAGTACATCGACCGTCCCATACCGGAATCCGACGACAGCGCCATCGCCGCTACCCGTGCCTGGGCTGTGCAACACCTCGGTGAGCCCCTCACCTTGGAGGATCTGGCGTGTCGGGCAGCGACGAGCGTACGCACGTTGACTCGCAGGTTCCGTCAGGAGACCGGGATGCCTCCGATGCAGTGGCTCGGTCAACAGCGCCTGCAGTACGCCCGTAGGCTGCTGGAACGCACGGACGAGCCCGTGGACCGCATCGCGGCCGAGGCGGGCTTCGGAACGGGCACCGCGATGCGCCAGCACTTCCGTGAAGCTCTGGGCGTGTCACCGCGCGCGTACCGCAACACCTTCCGTGGAGGGAAGTGAGGGCACCCGCGCGGTGACACTGGCCCGGGCCGGCAGGTCCGTCAGTCGGCAGGCGGCTCGACGGTCCGATCCGGTAGAGCACCTCATCGTGGTGCTCCTCGGGGAACAGCGAGGCCGTGAAGAGCACTTCGGCGTGCACGGGGCCCGGTATCGCTTGGCGCACTTCTTCAGCACCATGATGATGGCCTTGTTGTCGGCCGACACGCTCGCCTTGATGTAGCGCGCGCCGCGACTGACCGCCCGATCGGCCGCCCGCTCGAAGAGCTGCACTCCGAGCATCGGACTCCCTGCCGGGGCTTGGGGCTCCTGCCACACCAGGTAAGTGTCGGGCTGCTGGGGACGGAAGTAGCCGGTCAGGAAACCGACGACCTCGTCGCCGAGCGATGCCACGAGAGAGGTGTCGGCAAAGTCCCGGCACCACTTGCCAGGACAACATGGCGGTGTTCTCTGGGAAAGACCTGGGCGCGGACGTGAAAGCCCCGGACCTGCTGGGGCAGCGCTGGCGTCTGGCTGCCGACCGGGCCCACAGCATCGACCCGCGCGCGGCGCGGAGCGCAGGGCGCCCAGGCGGCGCGGGCTCGGTCCGGGCTTCCGGGGCATCCGTACGGACCGCTGAATCTTGCTCTTCAAGCCCTGAGGGGCGGCTTTCTCCGAGCCAGGAGGCCGCCCGGGGCCTGGTCGTGAGGGTTTGGGTGCACGGGCTGGACAGGCAAGGTGCGGACGGAGGTTCCGGAGCCCCCGGCGGACCCGGGGGCCGGGGTGAGCCGGCCAGTGGGTCTTGACCTGCATGTCCGCGGACAGTTCCTGGACCTGGGGCGAGACGCGGAGAGTGGACGGCCGCCGCAGCGTACGTCCTGCGCAGGGCATACTTGCTCGACGTGCTGTTCGCCAAAGGGGGAAAGCGACCTTGTCCAGCGATGACGCGGTCGTCGGCCTTGTTCTCGTCGCGGTGTGCAACCTGGTATTGGCTCTCAACACCTGGTCCCGCCGAGGACTCTGGGATTCGGACCGAGACCTGATGCCAAAGTGGGTTGCGCTGATGAACGGCAGGGCGGCACTGAACTACCAACTCGCGGCAGCTGTGTTCTTCTTGGGACTTGCGATCGTCCTCGCCTGAGAGTTGTCCCGCAATGATCGTGCGGAACGGCGTCGCAGGCGGCTGCCGGCCGGCCGTGGGTCAGCGCAGACCGGCCGCCCATGCCGCGAGTGTGGCGAAGTCGTTGCTGGTAAGACCGCAGCGGGGATCGACCCGGTGCAGTAGAGTGGGGCCGCTGTGATGCTCGTTCACCCAGGCGCGATCCGCCTCGGTGATCTCGTCGTCGATCCAGGCGAACGCCCGGCCTCTCGCCCACGCGACGATCGCCGGCGTCTTCCAGAACACACCGTTCCCGGGCTCGTCCCGCGGCGAGGGCCAGGCGATGAAGGGCAGCTCGGGCAGTCCCAGGACCGGTGCGATGAAAGCGTTGGCTTCTTCCTCCCACGTGGTCGCCCACACCAGCTCGAAGGGGAGCGCGTCCAAGGCCTGGCCGTGTGCCGGGTTGAGCCACACCCGCAGCGGTTTCACCGGCTTGTTCGGCAGTCCCCACTGAGTCAGCCGACGCCGTTCGGCGGCCTCCCAGCGGGGCGTCAGCAGCCGGTGCGTCTGATAACCCTCGGGTCGTCGATGCGGCTTTGCGGCATACGGATTCAGCGGCCCGTCCACATCCACCAACAGCACTGGGCGCACCAGCCCACCCCCGCCCCGTTCCGCATCGCACGGTACCGGCCGACGGAGAGACCGCCCAGCGAAATCTCGGCAGGTAACGATCTACGCGAGTGTGGCCTTCGAAGCGGTGGGACGATCTTGATGTGACAGCAGTGATCACGGCGTCGGAGCCGTCTGGACAGCCCCGTTCACCGGCCTGAACCCGCGCGCCTTCTACAAGCTGATCACGATGCTGCGCCGCGAAGGAGCCGAGGCGCTGCGGCCAGGGCGTCCGTGGCCGTTGCCGTTGGAGGACCGGGTGTTGCTCGTCCCCGCCTACTGGCGAACCAATCTGACACTGCGGCAGCTCACCCCGCTGTTCGGCCTTTCGAAGTCCGCAGCCGATCGGATCGTCACCCGCACCAGCCCACTGCTCGCGCTCAAGCCGCGGCAGCGATTCCGCAAGGACACGGTGCTCATCGTGGACGGCACTCTGGTCCCTACCCGCGATCACAACATCACCGAGCAGTCGAAGAACTACAGGTATTCCACCAATCACCAGGTCGTCATCGACGCTGACACCCGTCGGATCGTCGCCATCGGGCGGCCGGTACCGGGCAACCCTCGCCGGGTTGGTGGTCGTGGCGGCTGGATGTGCGGTGACGTCCGATCCGACCGCTGGAGGCGCGGTGGCCGACCGAGGCCGAGTTGTGCTTCACCCCGACCTACGCCTCGTGGGCCAACCCGATCGAGGCCCACTTCGGACCGCTGAGGCAGTTCACCATCACCAACTCCAACCACCCCAACCACACCGTGCAGGCCAAGGCCCTGCACGCCTACCCGCTGCGGCTGACGCGCGCTGGCGCAACGCCAACGCTCGCCACCGCGACGTCCTGGCCGCCGACCAGCGAACCGGCCCTGCCTTCCCAAGCAACCGGGGGCGCTTCGCGAAGGACTGCCACAGCAAGCTGCACGGCAAGGTCGAGGTCATCCGCGGTGACGGGGGGCCGGGAGAGGTCAACATCGGCTGATCGGGACATGGCAGGACCGTACCGCGACCGGAAGGAGCCGCCCCTCCTGTTAATCACCGGGACAGCAACCCGGCGAAGGTTCGCGGTCACAGCACTAGAGCCATTTGGACGACCTCAATCACCTGGACCGCTTCACCGAGGCGTCCCTCCAGCCTTACCGGAACGCCTGGAATCAGGACACATCGCCTCACCGGGCATGCTCACCTCCGTCGGCGGCCCCGGGCTGGTGGAGCCATGACCGTCCCGGGGCCGCTCTCACCGGCCGGTTCGACCAGGTGAGGGGCAGCCCGCTACGTTGCCGGGCAGACACGAGGCGAACCGTTGACCCGCCCACACCGGTTATGCCACCCGCTCAACGCACCCGGCCCCGGCAACGACACGGTCGCGTCAGCCGGCACGTCCACAACTGTGCTGTCGGTCTGACGCTCTTGGTCTTGTGGAGGTGCCCGTACACCGTCGACCTCGGCGCGCCGAACATGTCGGCGATCTGCTGGACGGTCTTGGCCCGTTCGTCGCAGAGCTGTTGGGGGAGTGTGGCCTGGTTCGCGGTGTGCTTCGGCCGGCGCCCGCCGACCCGGCCGCGGGCCCGTGTGGAGGTGCGTGAGGACGTCGCGTGCCGAGCCCACTCCTGTGGAGTGATCTGTCTCACAGGTTGTCACAGCGATCGGTCGCGCGGTGTCTTGAGGCCGAACCCCTTGAGACGAAGGAGACAACATGACGGAGCAGACCGTGGCGGTCGTGATCGCTGGCGCAGACGCAGGTGTCAGTTCCTGTGGGGATCGGGGCGCAGTTGCGCTCCCGTCACCGGGAACAAGCGAATCGACAGGAGCATGACATGACCCATCGCGGGGTGGGCAGCCTGACCAGGCCTGCGGGGGAGAGAGACCGAGAGATGAACGACGACACCACCGACCTGGCGACCGAAGCGTTCGTGGCCCACCGCAACCTGTTGTTCACCGTCGCCTACGAGATGCTCGGATCGGCGGCGGACGCCGAAGACGTCCTTCAGGAGACCTGGCTGCGCTGGGTCAAGGTCGACCTGGGAGGGGTGAGCGACCGGCGGGCGTACCTGGTGCGGATCACGACCCGGCAGGCGCTCAACCGGCTGCGCACCATGAAGCGCCGCAGGGAGGCGTATGTCGGCCAGTGGCTGCCCGAGCCGCTGCTCACCACGCCGGACGTGGCCGAGGACATCGAACTCGCCGAGAGCATGTCGATGGCGATGATGCTCGTCCTGGAAAGCCTTTCCCCGATCGAGCGGGCGGTGTTCGTGCTGCGCGAGGTCTTCGAGGTCGACTACGACGAGATCGCCGAGGCTGTCGGCAAGACCCCGGCGGCCGTACGGCAGATCGCGCACCGCGCCCGTGGGCATATCGACGCTCGCCGGCCCCGCAGGACCGCCTCTCCAGGTGAGACGCGGGCGGCCCTGGAGTCTTTCCAGCGCGCCCTCGGGACCGGGAACCCGCAGGACCTCCTCGACGTGCTCGCCCCCGACGTCGTCCTGCTCAGCGACGGCGGCGGCGTCAAGCGCGCCGCGCTCAGGCCCGTCATGGGCTCCGAGAAGATCGTCCGCTTCATCCTCGGCGGCTCCGTCAAGGTCGAGGCCACGATCACCTGGGAGCCCACCGTGGTCAACGGCAGCCCAGCGCTCGCCGTACACCGCGACGGCGAGCTCGACGGCGTCATGGCCGTCTGTGTCGAGGACGCCCGCATCACCGGCCTCTACTTCGTCCGCAACCCCGAGAAGCTGACCCGCGTCACCTCCCAGACCCCGCTCACCCTGCGCTGACGCCAACCGCTGGCAACCACCGATCCCTTGCCGCACACCACAAGAGGGGGACCACACCATGACCAGACAGACGACGGACGCCGCGCCGCGCGGCCTCACCTTCCTCAGGACCGCGACAGCCCTGCAGACCCTGACCCTCTTCTTCCAGACGGTCACCGCGGGCATGCTGCTGACCTCGTCCCACGGCTATCTGATGCACGACATCGGATCAAAGGTGATGTACGCAGCCGCCATGCTGTACGTGCTCGCCGCGATCCTGGCCTGGCGCCCGGGCGGCGGATCCCCCCGCCCCGTCCTGTACGCCACCGGCTTCCTCCTCCTGGCCTCGGCGCAGGTCGCGTTGGGCATCGCGCACGTGTCCTCGTTCCATGTCCCCTTGGGTGTGGTGATGTTCGCTCTCAGCACCCTGGCCCTGGTCCAGACACTGTCCCCGCGCTTGCTGCTGCGCGCCGCTGCCGGGTCGTAGCTGTCCGGTGAACCGCTGTGGATGGCGATCTCAACGGTGAACCCAATGGTGACGAGAGCCCTGTCGGCAACAGCTGGCCGGGCCCACTTGCCCGGTGTGACTCCGGACCGGCATCGCCAGCGTCGCCCTGCGGCAGCGATGGTGTCGCAATTCGCAGCCATGCCAGGACCCCTGTGGGCCCGCGTCCCCCGAATGACCGGTTCAGACCCATATCGGAAGGGCAGGACACTTCATGTCCGTTCGATCCGTGCTTGCCGTTGCCGTTGCCGCTGCCGTCCTGATCGGCGGTTTCGCGTTCGCCGAACCGGCTACCGCGGACCCCTCGGTTCAGCCGCTCGCCGCGAGCGTCTACACCGTGAGCGTCGGCCGTGTGGGAGCCTCCCTGTCGGCACTGATCGGCCTCCTCGGCGCGGTGGGCGGCGGCCTGGCCCTGGCCCGGACGACCAGACAGGGACACATCGGCACCTGGGCCCGGCGGAGCGGAGCTGTCACGGCTCTCGTGGCGGGGCTGGTCGCCGTGGCCGTCGGCGGGACGGTCGCGGCCACCGCCGACGGCGGTCTCGGCACCGGTAACGGGCTCGGCGGCGCCTACTTCGCCATGGTCCAGCATGGGCGGAACCCGCGGATACCCCAAGGTGGTCGCCTCCAGCAAGAAGTCCCACGACACGGCCGTCCAGCAGCGCCTGTGGGCCGTGTCCGAGCAGCTCACCGACGTCACGTTCTCCGTCTGAGGCGCCCACCCGCGAGCCGGCCGACTGCTGCGTGGCCGGATCTACGGTGCCGACCACGACCACCCGGGCCCGAAGCCGGGGCGGCGCTACGCCGAACTGGTGGGCGGGCCGCTGGACGGATTGCTGCTCGACATCACCGGCTGGAGGCCGGAGGAGATCGACGACGGTGTCTCCCTTCTGACGGAGCTCGGCCAGTTCGGGTCCGGGGGCCGGGTGTTGTACGACCCGCGCCCCGGCGACCCGGCCCGCTGGGACTGGGGCGGCGACAGCCCCTGAACACCTGCACTCGGTCGGGTGAAGACACCGCCGCTGCGGAACCCGCTCGGCAGGCCAGGCGTCGTGCCGTACATGGACCCCGTCAACGAGGCGCACGTGAGTGAGCCGGGCTTGGACGTCGTCGACGTCGCGGCTGCCGATGACGACACCGTGCTCGCCTTCCAGCAGCTGCTCGCCGACCGGTGGGCAACGGCGACAGCGGAGTGGACGGCTCGGGATGCGGGGGAGCCTGGCGTGCGGCTGCGCTGTTACCTGGACTTGCGCCAGCCGATCGCCCTGGGCGCGCCGGACGAAGCCGTGACACCGGTCAGCGCAGCCGCATCACAGTGGCGACGGCGGGCTGGGTCGTGCCCGCCACGACCTCCACCATCACGTCGTCGGCCGACGTGTGGGAGGCGCCGCCCTTTGTGAACGCACGCCCGGGCCGGGGGGCCAGGCGCGGGCCGACGATGGAGGCGAGCACTGCGGTCAGCCGCAGGGACAGTGTCACCCGTCTGTGGGGGATTCGTCACTGACACGGTGTGGATCAGGGACGGACGGCAGCACGTCAAGCACGTCGCCGATCTCCGACGGCCCTGAGGGGTCAACGCTAGAGGAGCTCCGTCCTGCGTCACGGGTAAGCAGTAGCGCACTCCTCTGTGATGCGGCTCGTGCTCATGGCGAGCGCATCAGTGACCGGCGCGCCGCCGTTCACCGCGTGGACGGCATCGCTGTTCGTCCTCATGAAGATGTCCATTTCCGGGGCGCCCGGATAGTTCGCCGCGAACTTCCGATTGCGTTCGTTCCGCTCGTGAGACTCGTCATCGTCGGTAACCTGCCCCGAGTCGATCCACAGCTTGTCCGCTACCGCAGCGGTGACACCTTTCGTGCAGTCATGGGCGGGGGCCCCACCCATGAGTGCGGTCGTCTGGCTCGGGTTTGCTGAGGCCTCACTGGGTTCGCCGTCACCGCAAGCAGCTACCCCGAGAACCAACAGCGGTGTGCACAACCTGAACAGCAAGCGTCTCCCATGTCCCCACCCCTCACAGGCGGCGGTCCCTGACCGCGCCGGTACATCATGTAGCACCGGAGCTGCAGCGTGTGCTGTCCAGCAGGCCAGCACCCTGCCCCGTCGCCTCGCGGCAGTCACGGATCACGCTGTACGTTGATCAGCCAGAGGACTAAGGGGTGGGGGCATGGACATACCAAACGTCATAGGGGACTGGCAGGAGTACCAGTCCGATGAACTCACCGGCCTCCGGGTCCGCGTGCACAGCCTCCAGAAAGCCGTACCGCCGCGCGGCCGGGACGATGACGCCAAAGGCCTGACCTACGTCAGCTTCCAGGTGACGTACGAGAACCGAGGAACCGATCACTACGGCATCGACTTGAGCCAGCACCCGGAGCACGTCGACGTGCGCGTGGGCCGCGACGGCCACGCCGCGTTCGTCGACATCTACGGGTCCGATCGCATCCGCGACTACAACCTCTACCCGCAGCGTCGCGTTACAGCGGTGATCTATGCCGCCGCCCCCGCCGCGAAGCTCAAGCAGATCGACATCCAGATCAGCCCAGAGATCGACGAGGAGTCCACGTTCGGATACTTGTGGGTCGGCGGCCTGGGAGTACATGAAGGCTCAACCCGGTCCAGCGCCCGCGCCTCGAAAGCGAAACCGAGCGTTGCCAACGAGGTCGAAGAGTTCCTCAAGGGAACAGCAGCCGGCGACGCCTGAGCCCCGCCCGCTGCCACGACCCAACCGGCTCATGTTCCAGCACTTGCTCGCCCGCCGACCGCAGTGAGTCGTCACGATTCAGGTACCGCCTATGTGCCCAGCGTCACACGCATGCGAAGATCACTGGCAGCTCGACAGGACGGTTGGAGGGGGCTATGGCGGCCAAGGACGATCAGTTCGAAGCATCTGCTTCAGCGCTCGGCTACCTCTACCAGTCCGCCAAGGCGCTGCAGCTCTGCATCGAGCAGTGGGTGGGCGGACTGTAGTGGAGCGTTGCTGTGGAGGCCGCCGACGACATCGAGAAGCATGCCGGGTCGCTGACAGAGTTACTTCAGCTCAAGCAACGAGCAGACGGCACACGGCTGACTGACTCGGCCCCCGATCTGTGGAAGACGCTTCGGATCTGGTGCGAGGCAGCTACGGCCGGGCGGATCGACCTCGCCGAAACGAACCTCTTCCTGATGACGACGGCCGAGCTCCCGCCAGGCAGTGCCGGCTATCACCTGCAGCCCAAAGCCAGCGGACATCGTGACGAAGACAAGGCCCTCACCTTGCTGCGGGCGGCCCGTCAAGCATCCTCAAGCGACAAGCTGCAGAAGGCATTTGCGGCGTTCGACAGGCTGGAAGCCGTTGGGCCCGTAGGGCACAGGGCCCTGCTTGCCCGGATCGACGTCATTGGTGACGCTCCGCGGATCGACGAGGTCCGCGAGACGATGCTCGGCCATGCGGCCCTCGCGGTGGGGCACGACCTCGCCAAGTCCTTCCTCACCCCCCTCGAAGGATGGTTCTACGACCGGGTGATCGAGCAGATGCGCACACCTGGCGGCGCGCCCATCACCGGCGAGGAGTTCGACCAGATCTTCAGCGATCTACGCCACCAGTTCGGTCCCAACAATCTGCCTATCGACCCCGATATCGCCGACCTGAACCCTGAGCCTGCCGAGTCTGCAGACAAGATGTTCGTCCGCCAGCTCGACCTGATCGGCGTCGGATCCGAACGCATCCGTCTCGCCGTGCGGGACTACGTACGGGCATTCAACCAACGATCGCGCTGGTCGGAGGAGAAGCTGCTCCGCGTAGGAGAGCTCGGCAGATACGAGCGCAGGCTGGTTGAGGAGTGGCAGGCGCGCTTCGCGGACATGCGAGAGGACCTCGGAGACGACGCAACCGAGGAAGAAATGAAGCGTGAGGCCAAACTGATCTATCGCTGGGTTGACCGGGAGGCCCGCGCCCAGATCCGCACCGGCCTTGAAGAGGTGTTCATCCCCAAGGGCTCGTACCACATGCTCGCCGACGAACTACGGGTCGGCTGGCATCCGGACTTCACCGCCCGGCTGATGGCCCTCCTTGAGCCGACCGGAGCACGCTGATGGCGGCAGTCGAACTGAGCCGCGAGGAGCGGGCCCTGTACAACCCCGCGTTCACAGCGGTGCTGTGTACCCGGGCAGTCCAGGGCTATCACAAGGAGTACGCGGCTCCGTGCCCGCTGCCGGTGGCCGTGACAGCTGCCGTTACGGCCTTACAACCATCCATCCGGGCGGTCCTGCCGACCACCACGGGAACCGGTCTGACGGGGTGGCTGGACGAGAACGACGCCGTGCGAGTCGCCATGACACGCAACGCGGCCTCCTTGGCTGCCGTCGCGCGCCCCGGCCTGCTGTTCGCGTTGCAGAGCCACATTCTGCACGGGGGCACCGACGGCCTGGCGCTCGTTCCCCGCGCACTCAACAAAACGATCAAGGGCGGCACGGAACAGAGCGTCGCCATCCAGAAGGCTGCCGTCCAGCTCGGGCGCTGGCTGCTCAGCACCGGAAGCCTCAGCACCGTCCTGACCCTCCTTGGAGTCAAGCCGTGACCTTTCAGATCCGGGCGGTCACCATCTACGGCAAGAAGCCCGGCCAGATGCGCACCGTGCCCTTTGATCCCGGCACCCTCAACATCGTCACCGGCGACTCCCGACGCGGCAAAAGCGCCCTGCTGACCATCATCGACTACTGCCTCGCCAGCAACGGCTACCCCGTCAAGGCCGGCAAGGTCCGCGACTACGTCAGCGCCTACGCCCTCACCCTGGTCAAGCCCGGCCAGCAACTCTTCGTCGCCCGCCGCGCTCCCGAAGGCAAAGCCGCTGTCAGCACCGTCCTGTGCCTCCTCTCGTAAGCCCCCAACACTCCGCCTCCACCGCTGCAAGCACTGAAGTTCGCTACCCCGCTGGACGCGGCAAAGGACATGCTCAGCGACTTCTGCGGCATCGACCGCACAGTCCGTGTACCGGCCGTTGGCCGAGCCAGGCCATTGCCCCGTCCATCCGCCACGCTCTGTTCTTCTGCCTCCAAGCGCGGAACGAGGTCGCTAACCCCGACCTGCTCTTCCATTCCCAAGGCGAGGAATGGCGGCCCAACACCATCCGTGGTGTCATCCCGTACTTCTTGGGCGCCGTAGATCCGGAGCAGGCACTGCGTCGCAACCGGCTTCGCCTCCTGCGTCGCGACCTCGCTGACCTCGAAACCGCGCTCGCGCCCTCACGGAATCTCGACCCTGCCGCCGGCCAGGCCCGCGCTCGGCTCACCGAGGCTGTCGAAGCTCACCTGCTGCCGCCACTGGCCAATCCAGAGCCATCAGCCGACGAAGTGCTGAGCCTTCTACGCCAGGCCATGAACCACACCGGCCCCCGCCTGAGCAGGACAGCGGTGAGGATCCCCTCAGCGCACTCACCATGCGACACACCGAGCTACGCGGCCTCCACGGGCAGACCCGTGTAAAGATCTCCGATCTCAAGCGAGCACTTGCCGAGAACACGGATTTCACCACCCAAGCCACCGAGCAGCGTGCCCGTTTGGTCTCCCTCGGCCTGCTCCGCCGAGACCCCGAGACCTCCAACGCCTCGCATTGCCCCGTGTGCGATAGCAGCCTTCCTTCCGCCAACGACACGGTCACCGCTCTCACCCGCGACCTCGCACATCTGGACGGCGATCTCCAGGTCATCGGTAGCGACACCCCAGCGATTCAACGCCTGATCAGCCAGGAGGAAGAGCGCCTGCAGGAACTGCGCTCTGCACTCGCCCGGAATCAAGAAGAGATCAACGAAGTCACTGCGGGGATGCGGGCCCTACAACAGGAACCCGACGACGCTCGCCGCGCCGCCATGGTCCAGGGACGCATCAGTCTCTACCTGGACACCGCCGCTCGCCGCGCAGTAACCCCTCAAGTGGAAGACCGGCGAGAAGAACTCCGTCAGCAGATCGCCGACCTGGAAGAACTGCTCAGCGACGACACACAAGGCGAGCGCCTCGCCAGCTACCTCTCACTGATCAGCCAGAAGATCACCAGTAAGGCCGCAGGGCTCAGCATCGAGCACTCGGAGAACCCCATCCGGCTCGACTTCAACCGCCTCACCGTCATCGCCGACAAGGCCGATGGCCCGCTGCCTCTACCCGGAGATGGGCAGCGGAGAGAACCACCTCGGCTACCACGTAGCCGCCATGCTCAGCCTTCACGAGTGGTGCACTGAGCACCGAGCACCAGTGCCGCGTCTCCTGGTGCTCGACCAGCCGTCGCAGGTCTTCTTCCCGCCCGACCACACCGGCGAAGCCATCCTCGGAGCCAACGACCGCCACAAGTTGCTGAACATCTTCCAGACAATCCATCAGACGCTGCGCCTGCTGGAAGGCCAGTTCCAGGTCATCGTCATGGAACACGCCGACCTGGACCACCCGGACTTCAGCCCATACGTAACCGAGCGATGGCGCTACGACACCGATCAAGCACCCGTACCTGCCGACTGGATTGAGGAAGAGGCTGACTGAACGCCTGGTCTGCATCCTGATCGTGTCGTGCCGATTGCGGCGTGGGGGCAGTAAGCGTGGTTCACTCGCCGAACAGCGGTACCTGCGCCACGTCAACGTCCGCGCGGATGCGGTGAGGGCGGGCCGGGTGCCGCCACCGTCCGGCACTGTCGCGGGCGACGTCGACGTCGACTTCTATCACGACATCCGGCTGAACCAAGACGGTCTCGAGGGTGCGCTGCGTGCCCCAGCCTACCGAGAACGTCCAGCCCGTCCACGGATGCACACCGCGCGGCGGGGTCAGCTTGTCGGCCACAGCGCGGCCGGAGGCCCAGGACAGAGTGGTGCTGCGGCCGACGTACTGCAGGCGGCCCGCCGGGTCGTAGCGGACCAGCAGCAGCGTGCGGGGCGCGGAAAGCGACCCGGTGACCGCGCCGATCACGGCCTCCGCGGTGACCCGCACCTTGTACTTCCGCCACGACCGCACACCCCGGCCGCGCACCGCGAACAGCGCCTCCAACGCCGCACGGCGCCGGGCGTACGGCCAGCCCATCAGGTCGTCGCCTCGGTGGACCAGGTCGAAGGCCACGAAGTGCGCCGGCCACTCCCGCGCTGCCTGAGCGGCAGCTGCCCCGTGCCGGGCGAGCCGCTGCTGCAGCCGCTCGAACGCCAGCCGGTCCCGCTCGCACACCACCAGCTCGCCATCGAGCCCGGTGCCCTCTGGCATCTCCGCCAGGGCCGCGGCCCAGATCTCGGGGAATGAGGCCGTCATGTCCGTGCCGCGTCGTGAGCGCAGCAGCACCCGCCCACCCGCGTACACGGCGAGCTGGGCACGGTAGCCGTCCCACTTCGGCTCTGCGGCCCACCCAGTGGGCAGGGCAGGGCTGTCCACGGCCACGGTGAGCATGGGCTCGGGCAAGGACCACGTCATGCGGCTATCTCTTCCACGTCGACCGCCGGACGCTGCGCTCAGAACTGTTCTCGCAAGCAGGCGTTACGGGAGCATCTGGAATCGCGTCCTGACCTGGCTCATCATCGTGGGATGGCTGAGCAGATGGACCTGCCGCGGTTGCGGAGCCTGATCGAGGGCGTACTCGTCACCCTGTACCAGCGCTACCGTCACCAGGATTTGCCAGCGCTATGCGAGCGTCTCGGTCTCCCGCCGCCTCTTCCCAACGATGGTCTCACCAAGCACGAGCGTCTGACGGCCAGCCTGCGGGACTGGCCGGACTACCGCCTGGCACAGGTTGCTGAGGCCATCCTCGACAAGGAGCCGCTCACCGCGCCCGAACGCAACGCTCTCCAGGACGTCCTGTGGCTCGGACGCGACCACGTAGAAATCTCCGGCCGCACGAGGCGCGAGCTGGCAAAAGCGTTCGACCTCTCTGATCACCTGATGTACCCGGACCGGTTTCTGGCTCTGCTGGGCCGACTGTGGGACTCGGGCGAGGACGAGTTCAACGTGTGGAGCCCTCACCTCGCCACCCTGCGCGCCGACATCCAACGCCACGTGATCAGGTTTCGGGACGACTGGTCGACCGAGTACCTCTTCGAGCAGCGCGGAGTCTTCGAAGCCCCGCACCCGCGCTTCGGACGCTTCCTTGAGGGCCTGGCCTCCCCTGCTGTTCTTCCCGACGAGCAGGCACAGCGTCGCTTCGTTGAGCTGGCCAACTACCACCTGCAGCCCGTGGGAGCGCAGCTGCGGCAGGAAGAAGAAGCCGACGGCTATCCCCTGTTCCACCTCGTCCGGCTCGGGCGGGGTGCCGCCCGCCGGCCGCGCAATCTCATCTTTGCCACCTTGGGAAAGCCAGACATCCGTTTCACCAGCGCTCTCGACAACGACATCGAGGTCGCTGAACGGGCCGAGCAGGTCCTGGTCTACGACCGCCCCGTGGGAAAGGACGGGCTGCTCTGGCGTGACCTGCTGTCATGGTGGCAGGAGACCCACAACATCACCGACCCAGCGGAAGCGACCCGCTCTCTGTATGAGCGCATGCGCGCGTCCTTGCCTCGAGAATCCAAGGGACAGATCAACCTGTTCTGGCTGTACCACAACCTTTACAAGGACTACTTGAGTGATGTGCCCGCTCTCCCTGCCGGAGATATGGGTGCACTGGGACCCCAAGACCGTGCGCCAGCGCGGTGTGCGAGCCCTGCAGAACCTGCGCATGGACTTCCTCATGCTGCTGCCAGGGAGTAAGCGCGTGGTGCTGGAAGTCGACGGCATACAGCACCACACACGCAGCACACCCGACGGCGGAATCGAGCCCGACAGCGCGAAGTACGCCGCGACCATGGCCGGCGACCGCGACTTGAAGTTCCGAGGCTATGAAGTGTTCCGGTTTGGCCACGACGAACTGCGCGACCGCGAACAGGCACGCCCGGTGGTCACTGACTTCTTCAGCAAGCTCCTGAACCGTCCGTCCGACGGCCACACCTGAGGCGGTCAGAACGGCGCGGAGACGGCTCACACATATGGGCTGCGACGGTCATGGGCCGGTGAGGAACTGCCTCACCGGCCCCGCTGCCGGCATCAGCCGACCAAGTTGTGCAAACCCACCGTGCAGCCCCCGGCAGCGACTAGACCGGCCAGAACAGCCTCGGGATATGAGTTCTTCGCGAAGTAGGTGATCACTCCCACGCCCACGCCGATCACGGCGGCCATGAACAGGATCACCACAGTTCGCAGCGACAAGAGCGCTGGCCTCACCGCAACCAGCTCGGACGTGTCCTGCGGGCTGGGCGGATCGGGGTGGGCGGGTGCGGGGGAGCGCGGTTCCCGAGCCATCGGGAGTCTCCTTGCGGGAAGCGGAGCAGTACCGGCGGACACCTGCGTGGTGTCGTCCGCGAGGGTGTGTGCCGCGCGGTCGGCGGTCCTGCTGCGGCTCTCTGCCTGAGAGCATCCCTGTGGGGTCTCGGCCCGGCCCAGGGTAGGCGTGTTCAGCGTGGCGGCGATCGGCGCGGGTGTTGCCCTGGGTGTCTGGCGAGTGGCCATGGGTACTGCCTCCGGCCTGCGCTCAGCCGGGCGGGCGGAACAGCGGCAGGATTCAACTGCTCCGACCGCCCTCATCGGGCGCTCTGCCGTCGTGCTGCGAGCCGGAGGGTCCAGGCGATGGATGGGAGGCTGCGCAGCGTGACCCACATCAAAAAGGCCACACGCGTGCGCAAGGGCCGCCCGCCGAGGTCGATCCACTCTGCTGTCCATTCTTCGGCCCAGCGTTCGCGGGCTTCCGCAGGCAAGATGTGGGCGAGCGCTTCAAACAGAGGTCGCCCCCGTTGCAGGCGCCGGACAGCGACGTTCTGCGGGGCAAGTGCAGGTTCATCAGCGGCAGCAGGCGTCTCGGCCGGATGCCGTATCTCCTCCTGCAGAGCTTCCAGTTGGGCCCTTCTGGCCCCCTGCTTGAAGTCGTGGGCCAAACTGGGGTTGGGGGGACGGCCCTGCCCGGACAACTCCCCCACCCAGTAGAGCTGCTTATGCCTGCGGGAGGCGAGGCTGTCGCAGACCCTCTGAGCTTCGTCCCGGGTGGCGTACCTGCCGACCCGGTACCGGTACCCCTTGTCGTCCTCGCGGATCACTAACCAAGGGAGAACGCGTCCGCTCGCTTCGTTGTCGGCACTGGGCATCTCAGCCTCAACTCCCGAGGCCATCAGCAGGGCGGAGGCGTGCGGAGGTGGCGCCTCCTTGGTAGGCGGCAGCGAGAGCGACGCGGGCGGACTCGGCACCACTTGGGGTGAAGCGATAGTAACGGCGGCGGGGCCGGGGCGGATCGGTCTTCTCGATCTCGTCCTGTTCTTCCCAGAAGGACTCAAGCCAGCCTGTGTTCTCGAGGCGGGCGAGGATCGGATGGATGGTGCCGGTGGGAAGGCCTGCTGCTTGGGAGAGCTCCAGACCGTAACGGGCCTCGGCAGGGCTCTCCAGCAGGGTTCGCAGCACCAGTTGCGTCTGGAGCGTCATGCGCGGCGTCTTTGCCATGCGAGAACTCTAGTATGGTGCCACCTGCATAGCAGCGGAACGCGGCATCTGCCACAAAAGTTGCCGTCCTCAACTGTCGTCTTCTAGGCCCACCGCATGCCGATGGCGGAGAGCTGCTCGCGCCGGTCTTCCGACAGTGTCGCGGCGCGTGAGCGTTGGTTGTTGATCCACGCCCCGAGGCGGAGCTCTCGCTCCTCCTGGTCCTCGCCGCTGCCGTCGCCGCCTACGGCGATCCGTTCGACGTGCTTCCTCGGCACCCGCAGGTGCCCCTCGCGCTCGTAGAACTGGCGGGCGGCCTCGTAGTTCATCGCCCACTTGTCGGCCTGCGTACGGCGCGGTGGCGGCTTCTCGTGCTCGGTCGCGGGCTCGATCCCAAGGACCTGCTCGCACATCCACTGCTGCACGCCGGTGAGCTTGTCGAAGCCGAGCCGCTGCGCCCGGACCCATCGTCCGAGGTCCTCACCCTGGTGCACGACGTCGCCAGGTTCGGTGGGCAGTTCGCCGCCGGCTTCGAGGTGCTGTCGGGTGAGGTGGAAGGCGCGCTGCCACTCCACCGGCCAGACGGGGCACCAGGACGGGTCGATTTCCTCCAGCTGCTCACGCCGGTTCTCTGACAGGGCGCCGGCCGACGACCCGACCGGGAGCCCTTCGGCACGCCGCTGTTCGATGTCGGCGGCCTTCCGGGCGGCGGCCCTGGCGTTCTTGAGGAAGATCCCTACTCGGTATCCCTGGTGGGTGGCGTCCAGCGGCGCCAGGAGGTGCCCGTGTTCGGCGGCCCACCCGCGCGCCGCGGCGAGGCCTTCCTCCCACGCGACGTCGTAGTGCGACCACACCATGCCGAGCTTCTCCAGCTGCTCGATGCGGTCCTCGGCCAGGGCCCTGCGGGCGTAGAAGCGTCTGGCGTCGGCGATCCATTGCCCCAGTGGGAACCCGGCGAGCGCGGTCGGCCTCCCCTCGGCTTCCGCCTCCTGGTCGTCGCGGCCGGGCACGCGGTACGTGAAGGGGACCTTGAGGTTGCCGTGCTCACGGGCGTAGATGACGGCGGCTTCGATGCCGCGCCGCCAGTGTTCGCGCTCGGGGTTGAGGACCCGCAGGTTGATGAACGCTGCCAGCGCGGCCGGGTCACGCGGCGTGGAGAACTTCAGCAGCGCCTTCGCCGAAGCCGACGTACCACCCTCACCGGCGCCGCCCTGCTCCCTACCCTCCTCGCGGGTCTGGACGCCCCTGGAGCGGCTTTGGGCCTGCGGTTGGGCCAGCTGCTCGACGATGCGGGCGTCGTGCGCTCTGAGGGCCTCCAAGAGTTTGGCCAACCCGCCATACGCCCGGCTCGTGAGCATGTTGTCGACCGTCTCTCCAGGTCCGAGCAGGACTGGCACGACCAGCGACGCCGTTTTGCCCTCGCCGGGCTGTATCCGCAGTGCTCGGCCTACGGCTTGGACGAGGTCGGGCATGGAGCCGCGTACGTCGGCGAAGTACACGGAATCACAGTTGCGAGTATCGACGCCTTCACCGAGCACCTTGACCGAGCTCAAGAAGCCCTTCTCCACGACTGTGCCGTCCGTGGCGATCCCGTCGGCGAACTCGCCCAGCACGCGCCGCCGGTGGTTGGGCTTGTGGTCACCGCACAGCCAGTCCGCCCAGACCACCCGCGGGCACAGCGCCGGGTCCGCGTCATGCAGCTGCGCGGCGATGTCGGGAAGGCCGACCGCGAACGCCTCGGCTTCCTTGACCACGTGGTGGAAGGTGAGAGTTCGGCGGAAGCCTTCCTCCGAGGCCGCCTTCACCAGAGCCGTCTGCAGGGCGGCGAGCCGGGCCCCGCGTACCTGGTCCGACCGTCCCTCGGCACCGAGCAGCATGGCGGCCTGGAGCTGGGTGTCGGTGACGTCCACGCACACCACCTGGTACGGCGCACAGATCCCCCGGTCGATCGCCTCCGAGAGCGTCAGCGTGTAGCAGCGGGCACCGAACGGTCCGTTGGGGTCGTCTTCCATCGAAGCCACCAGCTCGCCCGGCGTGCCCTGCTGCTCCTGGTCTTCGTCGAGCTGCCACAGCCGGGGGGTGGCGGTCATGTAGAGGCGGCGCAGGGCGGGGATGCGGGTGTTGTCGTGGACGACTGCCCACGGCTTGCCCAGCCGCCCCGAGGTCCGGTGTGCCTCGTCGACCACGATCAGGTCCCACCCGGGAAGACCGGCCCGGTGTGCGCGTTCCAGCGTGCCGAGCCCGAGTGAGGCGTAGGTGGCGAACACCGTGATCTTGTCGAACGGGCGCACCCAGTCGACCAGTTCCTCCACGTCCGTGGTGTTGGGGAAGGACGCCTCCTCGCCGCGCAGGGACGAGACCCCGATCATCGGGCCGGTGCGACCGCCGGCGCGCCATGCGGTCTCGGTCTGGGCGAGCAGGTCCAGCGAGGGCACGAGGACGAGCACACGGCCGGCCCGGAGCTCCTCGGCACTCCGGGTGGCGACGAGGGTCTTGCCGGTTCCGGTTGCCATGATCACCTGCGTGCGCAGACCCCGCTCTGGCACAGTAGATCTTGCAGGCAATTCGAGCGCGTGGAGTACCGCGTCCACGGCTTCTCGCTGATGAGGACGGAGTTCCTTCACAGTCATTCCGATCTACTCTCTTCCGCGGAGCCAGACGACCGTCCTCAGACGCTCCACCTGAATAACCAGCCTGCAGACGACAAGCGTTGGCCCCGATGCCGGATCCATCGAGACCGCGATACACGCCCTTGACCCGAGACACGCATAGCCACCCTGCAGCGGCACAGACCTCACAGACCTCACAGAGCTGGAGCCATCTGTGTCCAGAGTCTATCGCAGCTCCAAAATGAAGCAGCCGCCATGAGCGAATCAACTTTGATGCCCTGGGTACTCCGCACCAAAAACCAATACGTCCATCCTGTCCCCGGAGAGTCATGACGCAGGAGACTGAAAACGAGAAGGGCAACCGGTTCTGCAAGGCATGTGGCACGCCGGCCGAAGACGGGAAGCTGTGCAGCCACTGCGGCACGGTTCTGGACTTCCCTGATGAGGGTGGGCTCATTGAAGACCAAGGTGCAGCGGTACGACGTGACTTCGAAGGACGCACCGAGCAGCAAGAGCAAGGGTGATTGAAACAGCAGGACGAACCCAGCCTGCTGGACCGTGAACACTGCGCCAGGCCACGCGCATGCCTGACGTGTTGTCACTCCGAAAGCTGAGGCGGCCATCAGAGCCAAGCCTCAGCTCTTTTGCAGCCAGCCCGGCCCGCGGCAGCGGGCCGAAGGGACTGGAGGCGTAGCCGGAAGGACCGTCAGGCGGGGGAGCGCAGCGGACCCGCCTCGCCAGGCTGGAGCGAAGCGGAGGCCTGGTAGCGGGACGAAGTCCCGCAGCTCCGGGAGCGCAGCGGACGGAGCGTCACCCGGATTGCGCAGCAATCCGGGTGTGCGGGCCGCGCAGCGTCCCGCTCCGCTCCCGCGGAGCGGGAGCGCAACACCCTTGCGGAGCAAGGGTGTTCGCTTTCTCCGGGCGCAGCCCGGAGGGGACCCGCTCCGCGGG